>NZ_PREY01000016.1:0-163813 GCF_002959955.1 Burkholderia sp. BE12
ACCAATCCGGCTGGCTGCATGGTCGGCTCCCGTGCTTGCTCAACGAGCCGTCCAGCATGCCAGCAGTCAAAAACACGACATCTGTAAATAGCCAGAACACGACATTAGGATATGGCTGCTACAACCAAATCCGGTGATAATTCACGTTATGTCAAATATATTTAAGTGAACCAACTGAATCCTGCCCTGTTCTTGGTTATCAACGTGTTTTCGATCCGGAGAGCCTGACTCCGGCGCCACGGCGTGCTGACAGTCAAGGGTGGCTACATTGTCCTTGCTCGCAACGCGTTATCGCATCCCATTGTTTTTTTGCTCGGGATCCCGCGTGGGTCGTGGATTTCTCTATTCGCGTCATTTCCTCTGCGAGATATTTAAAATGACTTCGGTTTATTGTTACATTTCTCCGGAATGTTTTGTTAATAACCATTGGAAATGTCAAGGAGGCAGCGTCGCCAATATGCGCCCCCCAAAACAACTCACTTCTGCAACGAACGGTGCAGATCGTCGCGGGTAAGGTATAATCTCCGCTGCTATTGCTGCGATAATCTCCTTCAATGTCGGTGAGTGTAACGTGCTGATTTTTGATGTTTAGTAAATTGGCAAAGAATGCGTCTTGCTCGGCGTGCCCTCTCGAGCCACTTTCATAGGTTCGAGGTTTTCCATTTCCTATTGTAATGGTGGCGCGTACGCGATTCAGGAAATCCCTCTCCAATCCTGTTGGATCGGTCCATCTAAAGGAATTTGGGGCGAATTGATATGGATTTAATCCTCCGACGATGCCGATAGGATCTTGGCTGATAAAAATCCCAATATCCGGATCATAGTACCTGTGTCGATTGTAGTGAAGTCCAGATTCTCGATCAAAAAATTGTCCTTGCAATCGAATTGATTGATCGATGTCATCCGCTTTGATTTCAAGGATTTTTCCAAGTGCTCCATAGCGAGCCTCCCAAACCAAGGTGCCGCGATGATCGTAAACTCTTACTGGAGCGCCGTTTGGATTGTTATCGAATAAATAAACTATACTTTTGCAAGGTGCTTGTGTTTCGAGTGTTTTTCCAGAGATATAGTTAACATCCGTGCTTGATGAACTGAGACCGCCTTGTTGCTGGCGACTACAGTACAAGGCGGCTAGGATCTGGAAGGTTTCGGGGTAGTAAATCCACTCATGTCCTTGGTAGATCTGCCGCTTAAAATTCGGACAATTATCTTGCGATTTCTCATCGATACTGGAAATTGAATCAGCGATCATCGTGGCTGCATCCCAGTAATAACGACACTCATAGGACGATGCGTTGACATTCTCTCCGATTGCTGTTGATTCATCTCGATCATTTTTTGCTTTCACGATCTTGCGTACGCGCCGCTGAAATGCATCGTATTCATATATTGTGTGATAGCCATCCATCGGTGACGACGTCGACCATAGCGAATCGACTTCTACTAGTTGCCCTGATGCATCCCAGTGCAATATCAGATTTTGGTTGACTCCCTGTTTTTGAATCAAATCTCCAGCGCGGTTGTATGTGTATAAAAATCCATCATATTCACCTTCTCGAGCCCAGATATAAGTTTTCGATTTTTGATCGAATGCGCCGGTTTTCGGCTCGTGGCGAACTCTCGTCTTCAAGAGATCGCCCGCTGGATCGTATAGAAAACGCCGTAGTTGACCTACCGGTTCGAGGTGCTCGGTTAGCCGACCCACCGGATCGTAATGATACAGATCGAGACCCAAACGAGAGTCGCGTTTCTCAAGTAATTCACCGTTGGCGTCATGTACGTATTCGTTAACGGACAATACGCCGGTACCGGAAATCAAGGTCTGTTTTGCCAGCAATCCTTCCGACGTGTAAGACAATTCCCGGCACAGTTCAGCCCCCAATTGTTCAGTGCGAATTCTCCCGAGCGTATCCCGTTCGAACATAATCGGTTCCGCGTCGTCGATTTGAATGGAACTGACTAGATCCAGCATGTCGTACTTGTAACGAACCGTATGCGTGACAATTCTACCGCCTGTATTTAGGCAGGTCCGCCGTTCGATACGATTTCCTGCTGAGTCATACTCACTGGCGATCGTGAAATCGCTACCCTGCTTTTCTTGAACTACGCGACCTGCGGCGTCATATTTCAGTTCGACTCGAGTATTAGAATTCTCTGCAACATTCAACCTGCCAATGCAGTCATACGAGAACGTCTCCGTACGGAATCCGCCGGGCTGCCGCGGATCGGCCAAACGTCTTTGCACTACACGGCCAAGCGCATCCGTTTCGTATTCGATTGTTTGCCCTATCGGGTCAACGCTCCGCAGCAACTCTCCCGTCGCCCTATATTTGTAGTGCCGCGATTGCCCCCAATAGTCGACTTCCTCGACGATCTGCCCCAAGGCGTCACGCTTCAACTGATACAATTCACCACGCTCATTAACGACACCAATCAGTTGATCCTCAGTATCGTACCTATATTCGACTACGCTACCGTCTGGTGCCAATCGTTTCGTGATTTGACCAAGAGATGAGCGCTCGAATTGCGTGATCAGACCGCTAGGATCGCGGTAACGCACTAGGTTACCATCAGCATCGTAACTGCAAGAAATTTCCCGATCTCCAGGTTCTATCGCCCTAGTCAGATCGCCGTTGCGATCGTATTCGTAACGACTCACTTGATTCAATGCGTTGATCGTATGAATGATGTGAGCACGCGCGTCATAGGTGTACCGGGCGCGGTGTCCAAGCGCATTGACAACCTCCGTAAGATTTCCGTCGCGGTCATAGGCAAAGCGCGTTACGGCGCCGCAAGGGCCGGTATGTGAGACCAGTTGTCCGAGGCTATCGTAGTCATACTGTGAGCGTGCTCGTGTTGGCGATATCTGTTCGATGAGATTGCCGCGGTCATCCCATGTAAATTGCCACTGTCTTGTTCCCGTATCTGTCACATGCAATGGCTTGTGGTTATCATTGTAATTCACGCGTATGCTGCTGTAGTCTGGTAATGTCTGGTCAAGTAGATTGCCATATAAGTCGTAAGTCCATATGGTGGTCTGTCCCGCAGGATCAGTTTCCGCATTAGCGCGTCCTTGCGTATCGCTGCGGTAACTCCATATACCACCGAGCGAATCGATGCGAGCTATCGGTATACCACGCTCGTTGGCTTGAAGCGTTGTTGTGTGTCCCAGAGAATTGGTAATCCTCGTCTCATGATGTTTGACATCGTAAACAAAGTGATAATCGAAGATTCTATTTTCTCCCCAGGCGTGATCGACTCGCCAAATTCCGTCGCTGTGTTGCAGGTGGCTGTAATAAAAAGATATCCCGCGGGCACTCGTGTGTCGAACCATCCGGTGGCTATCCGTATAAGCGAAAAGATGCGGTTGCCCCATCGCGTTGCGTGTGGCAAGCAGATTCCCATTCCGGTCATGCTCATATGTGACAAGCGGATGTGCATGGCCGTCAGCATCGATCAAAGTCAACGCAGTGAGTAACCTTGATTGCTCTTCCACCTGACTATTCGCGCATGCGTCGCACTCGATCCTGCGTCCGCTTGTCACTTCTCCTTTCCACTCGACTAGGCGCACAAGGTTGCCCTCAGATCCGCGCTCGAATTCCCAAGAATTACCATTGAGGTCCCTCACGCGTTTGACAGGCAACATCATCGATGTATTTCCTCTCAGCGTTTCTATTGCATGTTGCGAGTGTGTGGATAATACAAACTCGTGTTCAATTCCTGCACGCGTGCGTAAGACAAGGCATTCGCCTCGTCGGTATAAAAAATAGCCGTACTGCCAGTCATATATGTGCATCGGCGATCCGTCTGTATTGGGTATTGCGTCGAAAGCCGTTGAGTGATCGGGGAAGTGCGCGGAAATGCCAACTCCGTTCAGGTGGTGAATAAGTTCAAGTCGGATATCGGCGGGCGTCTGCCATCCCACTCCAATTGCTCCGCGGTGGATATTCCGACTTGCATAGTAGCGATCCCATACGAGGGGGAGTCGTCCTGCGATCGTAAAGTCCTGCTCCTGTACAATCACTTCTCCGGTAATCGAGTCGACGGGCTCTGCATCTAACACTTTGCATTTGAGAAACCCCGGCTTCAAATGCAGCTTGTCCGCCAACGCCTTTGCCCACTTCGATCCCCGAAACGCCTTGAACAACCCCTTCGCCGCCGCCGCCATGTTCATGATCGGCGGCCCGCCCACCAACACCGGCCGCCCTGCCGGAATTGGCAGCATCACCGAACTCGGCATCGACGGATAAGTCCGATCTGTATGCGCGCTATTGTGCGGAGGCGGCTCCATCCCAATCGACCAGCAACTCAACGCCTCCAACGCCATATACGACATCGGATCGTTATTGGCGAGCACCGTCTTGCTGCCCATGAACGACTCCCCGTCGTTCGACGGCTCGAAGTCCGCCGGCGGTGGAGCAAACGATTCGCCAAGCGGAAAATGCAACCCCGGAACGTGGTACGCATGCGTCCCGGCCGTGGCGCGCATCATCCCGTTCACGAAAATCGGCCTGCCGCTGCTGCCCCCTGATCCGACGTTCGAGCCAAGATCATTACTTATGCGATTCTTGATCTTGTTGGCCTCTTTCGCGAACTTCATCCCCTCCGCAACAGTGGGGTCATCCTTGAAATCAGGCAGCTTGCCGCCACCCATCAGTTCATTGACCTGCTGGTTTGCTTCGTCGGCCAGGTGTTCCAGCTTCTTCACATCCTCCGGATGATCTTCGATGTATTCGGTCACCTTCTCCTGCGCGACCATCATCGCAATGCAGCCGACCACGGCCTTCGCGGCTTGAACGTATTCACGCAGATCGAGCATGAACCCGACGTGAGGATGCGGCAGGAACACCGGTGGTGTACCGGGCGTGACCAGTACCGAGTGAACGTCGACGCCGACAACAGGATCGAGATGCTTGACGGCTGGTAGTGCCACGATTTCCGCCCTCGCTCGCGCTCAACGCCCACTACGCAATGCAGCGACCTTCTCGCTGAGCGCGTTACGCCGCCGGTCCTGCACACCCAATTGCGACACCATCCACTCGACAACCATCGGCAGATTACTGTTCGCCCGTATCGACTCGTCGATCATCAACCCTGCATCGAGCGCATTGAACCCCGCCTCCAGCGCATGCTCTCGCTCCCCTGCCCGTTCCCAGCACACGGCGCTCATGCGCCAGGCCTCGACTGTCATCAGCCCGTCCTTCGCAGCCGTGGTCGATGCCGCCGCACGCTCATAGCAATACGCCGAATGCGCATAATCCTTGTGCGTCAAATGCACGCTCGCCTCGCCGAACAACCCGTTCGCAACGAGCTTGTGCCCCGCCGGATGCCCCGCCTCGACCGCGCGCATACCGCTGCTGGCGGCGCTCCGGTAAGCCGCGATCGCCTTCTCCCGATCACGCCATTTCAGATACGCGGCCCCCGCGATCAGATGCACGACCACGCATTGATCGAACCACTGTTCGCGCTCCGCGACCTTCAGTGCCGCCGCGCGCAGTTCCTCCAGCCGAGCAGGATTGTTGCCTTCGATCATCTCGGTCAGCATCACGAAATGCCGTCGAAACTCCCCGCTCGGCCCGCGCTCGCCCGACTCCGCCAGCAATTCGCGCGGCACGCTCGCCATCGAATACTTGCCGTGCACGACGCGCACCGCAGCCCGATGCCGTTGCATCAGCGTTGCGAACGGCGCGATATCAGTACGCGGCACGACAAAGCGCACGCGCTCGGCGAGCTGCGGCGCGACCGCAATGATCGACAGCAAGCCATCCATCCACTGCACCCATGCCGCGTCATCCCGCACTTTTGCTGGTTCGAGCACGAACACCATCGCAGGGAAAACGTCCGGATGATGTTGCATCAGGCTGTCGGCAACCGCGAACAGATACAGCAAGGGATTCTTGCCATCGTCGTACGGCGCTTGCCAATCCGCCCGCACACCCTGCGCTTCGGACCCGTCACGCCGACTCTCGTAGAACGCAACAAGCTCGTCCGACAGCGCTTTCGCATAGCTCGATTCATTGACGAACGATGCCCGCATCGTCCGCACCGCACACGACGTCTCATCCTGCACCTGGAAATACAGCCGCACGAGCTCCGCATCCGTCTCGTCGGTCTGCCAGATCATCAATCGTGCGTCGCGTTCCTGCGCGAAACTCATCCAGTCCGTATGCGCATCCATGAACCTGCGCTCCACCGGATTGGTCGGCTGCCAGTTCTGCATTCGTGCGGACCTCCGTCACGGGTTCAGTTTCAGGACGGCGCCTTCGACCGTGTGCTCGGCGGTCGCCGACGACGTCACCGTCTTGCCGTTCACGCTGTGGGTGTTCGTGCCGGTCGATGCGACGTTGACGCCCTGGATCGTGATCGTGCCGTCGCTCTTCATCACGATGCTGGACATCCCGCAGACGAGAGAAAGCTGATCGCCGGCATTGACGAGCACCTGATGCTGTACGCTCGTCGTGTGGTTCGCGCCGACGTTGACGGTGTGTTCGCCGCCGACCGTGTGCGTATGCGCGTTCGCGATCGTCGACGTACGCGTGCCGATCTCTTCGGTATGCGCCGACGCAACCAGCGTCTTCATGTCTTGCGACGTCGTCTGATACATCTGTCCGACGTTCAGCGTCTTGCCTTCACCGATCGTTTCGGTCTTGGCTTTCGCAACCGTCTCGGTGTGTATTCCACCAATGGTCGCGTCGCGATTCGCGGCGACCGTCACGGTTTCGTTCTTCCCGACCGTTCGCGTTCGATTCCCTCCTACCCCATGCGTCTCATCCGCCCCAATCTGCGCGACCCGATTCTTCCCGATATTCACCGTCTCGTTCTGCCCCACACTCCGTTGCCGGTTGTTCTTCACCTGCATCGTTTCATCGTTCCCGACCGTATGCGTATGGTTGTTCCCGACAGAAAGCGAATGATCGGCCTCCGTCTCCGCATCGAAATTCCGTTCCGCATGCATCCACAGCTGTTCCGCGCCCTTCTTGTCTTCGAACCGGAACGCATTCGCATGCTCGGTCGTCCCACCCGGCGATGACCGCGACAGCAACCCGCTCTGCGTCGCGCTCCCCGGCAGCCCCCACGGCGGCATCTTCTCGCCGTTATAAACACGGCCCGTCACGATCGGCTCATCTGGATCTCCGTTCAGAAAATCGACCACGACCTCGTCGCCCACCCGCGGAATCTGCACGCCCCCGAACCCACCGCCGGCCCAAGGACTCGACACCCGCACCCAGCACGACGAATCCTGATTGCTCTGCCCGTACCTGTCCCAACGAAACTGCAGCTTCACGCGCCCGTACTGATCGGTCCAGATTTCCTCACCCGGCGGCCCGACGACGGTCGCCGTCTGCGGCCCGTTGGTCCGCGGCCGCGGCGTGTCGCGCGGCGACCGATACGGCAAACTCGACGGCTGCACGAGCATCATCGTCTGATGTACGACGGCCTCCGCGCCCTGATCGCTCGCATAAGCGTTCTCCTGAAACCGGTACTGACACCGCACGACCAGGTACTCGCGGTTCTGGTCGGCGCGCGGGCAATGCTCCAGCGTGAACAGATACCCGGGCGCCACGCCACGCACATCGGTATCGGCATTCGCCCGCTCATGTTCGGCCTGCTGTTCCTCGAGCCTCACGCGGCTGTAATGCGCACCCGGCGCATCGTCGCGATAGCCGCCCGGCCATTCGAACGACGCGAAGCTATCGTGATCGTGACCGCGCGGATCGACCTTCTGCGACGAAAGATCGGCACGCGGCTTCGTATAGTCGTAGTCGGTGGTCTGATGCTTGCCGACGCTCACCTCCTGCGCGGGCAGCCAGCCGTCGATATGTTCCTCGTCGGCGATCGCGGTGCGGTCGCGCGGGATATACGGAATCGTCTCGTAGCCGGGCAGCGCGACATGCGACGACATCGCATCGCACAGCACGAGCGTGTGATTGTCTGTCGCGTGCCGAAAATAAAAATAGATCCCCTCGAATTCCATCAGCCGCGATACGAACGCGGCATCGGTTTCGTTGTACTGCACGCAGTACTGACGCGGCACATACGATTCGGTTAACTTGTTCTCGATCGGAAATCCATACGTCGACAGCACTTCCTGCACGATCTCCGGCACGGTCTTGTTCTGGAAGATCCGGCAGTCGGAGCGGCGCGTTGCGAGCCACAGCCATGGGCGTACGATCAACTCATAGCCGTAATGCCGCTCGGCGCGCCGGCCGGCGAGCGACGCGCGCGCGACGATGCCGTTCAGGTAGCGCGTCGACAGGTCCTGCTGTTCGATCCGGACCGTCACGGGTTTGCCGAGCATGTTCTTCAACGACAGGCTATGGCTGTCGGCCAGCGCCTCGATCCGGAATTCGAACAGCCGGCCGAGTTCCTCGCTGCCGTCGAGCGTATGGAATTTCAGATCGTCGCCGTGCGGGCTGTCGAGTGTGAAGACGCGATTCACGCCGTGGCCTCCTCGTCGAACCGGTAAGCGAATTCGCCATCGGTCGCGCTCACCTCGATCGATGCCAGCGTGCGTCCTTCGAGCGTGGCCTCGAGGATCGCGCGGCTGATGCGCGGCATCACGGTATGCGTGAGGATCGCATCGACCATGCGGCCGCCGGATTCGATCGTCCGGCAGCGCTCGACGATCAACGCGGTTGCCGCATCGGTGCAGCGCAACCGGATCCCGTGATGCGCGTCGATCCGCTTCTCGATCCGCCGCAGTTGCAGCGCGACGATCCGCGCGAGCGTCGCGTCGGTGAGCGGGTAATACGGCACGATGGTCAGCCGGCCGAGCAGCGCGGCCGGAAACACGTCGAGCAGCGGCGGGCGCAACGCATCGGCGAGCGTCTGCACGCCCGGCAGATGCTCGGGATCGCGGCAAAGCTGCATCACGCGATCCGCGCCGACGTTCGACGTCAGCAGGATCACGGTATGCCGGAAATCGATGTCGCGCCCCTCGCCGTCCTCCATCCAGCCCTTGTCGAACACCTGGAAGAAAATCTCGTGCACGTCCCGATGTGCCTTCTCGATCTCGTCGAGCAGCACGACGCTGTACGGCCGGCGGCGCACGGCTTCGGTCAGCACACCGCCCTGCCCGTAGCCGACATAGCCGGGCGGCGCACCTTTCAGCGTCGACACGGTATGCGCTTCCTGGAACTCGCTCATGTTGATCGTGATCGCGTTGTGCTCGCCGCCGTAGAGCGTGTCGGCGAGCGCGAGCGCGGTCTCGGTCTTGCCGACGCCGGACGGCCCGCACAGCAGGAACACGCCGTGCGGCTTGGTCGGATCGTCGAGCTTCGCGCGGGCGGTCTGGATCCGCTCGGCGATCAGTTCGACCGCATGCCGCTGGCCGATGACGCGTTCGCCGAGCGTATCGGCGAGCTTCAGCACGGCCTGGGTTTCGTCGCGCACCATCCGGCCGAGCGGAATGCCGGTCCAGTCGGCGACGACGGCCGCCACCGCGTGCGTATCGACGGCGGGCAACACCAGCGGCGCATCGCCCTGCAGGTCGGCCAGCGCCTGTTGCGCGGCAGCGAGACTGGCCTGCGCGGCGGCGCGCGCGTCCGCATCGAGCTCATGCGACGGATCGTCGTCGAGCAATGAAGCGCGCGCGCCGACGATCACCGTCAACGCGTCGCGTTCGGTTTGCCAGCGCGCATCGAGCCGGTCGAGTTCAGTCTGCGCGGTCGCAATGTCGGTATCGATCGCGCCGCGCCGGTCGGCATCGCCGGTGCCCAGCGCACACTCGCGTCCGATTCGCTCCTGTTCGACGCGCAGGCTGTCGATGCGGCGGCGCGCGTCCTCGATCGGCGCGGGCACCGCGTGCTGGCTGACGGCGACGCGCGCGCAGGCCGTATCGAGCAGGCTGATCGCCTTGTCCGGCAACTGGCGTGCCGGGATGTACCGGTGCGACAGCGTGACGGCGGCCTGCAGCGCGTCGTCGAGCACGAGCACGCGGTGATGAGCCTCGAGCTTCGCGGCGAGGCCGCGCAGCATGGTCAGCGCGGCGGCTTCTTCCGGCTCGTGCACGTGGACGAGCTGAAAGCGCCGCGTCAGCGCCGGATCCTTCTCGATGTACTGCTTGTACTCGGACCACGTGGTCGCGCCGATCGTGCGCAGCAGGCCGCGCGCGAGCGCGGGCTTCAGCAGGTTCGCGGCGTCGCCGGTGCCGGCCGCCCCGCCGGCGCCGACCAGCGTATGCACTTCGTCGATGAACAGGATCGCCGGCCGCTCGGACGACATCGCTTCGTCGATCACGCCGCGCAGCCGGCTCTCGAACTCGCCTTTCACGCTCGCACCGGCCTGCAGCAGCCCGATGTCGAGCAGGTACAGCGCGACGTCGCGCAGCGAAGGCGGCACGTCGCCGGCGGCGATCCGCAGCGCGAAGCCTTCCGCGACGGCGGTCTTGCCGACGCCGGCCTCGCCGACCAGCAGCGGATTGTTCTGCCTGCGCCGCAGCAGGATGTCGACGATCTGGCGGATCTCGGCGTCGCGCCCGACGACGGGGTCGATCTCGCCGGCCCGCGCGCGGGCGGTCAAGTCGACGGCGAACCGCGCGAGCGCCGAACCGTCGGCGGCGGGCGTACCTCGCACGGCTGCGTCGCCGCCGGTGCCTGCCTGCGAACCCTGTGCCGCCGATTGCGTCTCGGGCGAGCCGTCGACGATCGATTCGAGTTCGTCGGCGAGCACGTCGGGCACGATGCGCTCGAATTCGCGCGTGATCGCCAACAGCACGTTGCGCAACTGCGGCGTCTTCAGGATCGCGAGCAGCAGCACGGCGCCGCGAATGCGTGTCGCGTCGTATTTCAGCGTCGCATAGACCCATGCGCGTTCGACCGCGTCGTCGATGTGCACGGACAGGTCGGACACCGATCCGGCGCCGCGCGGCAGCCGGTCGAGTGCCGCGACGAGCCCGCGCTCGATGGCCGCCGCATCGATGTCGAAGCGGCGCAGCACGCGCTGCAGGTCGCCGTCGGGCCGCTGCAGGATCTGCTTGAACCAGTGCGCGAGCTCGACGTACGGATTGCCGCGCAGCCGGCAGAATCCGGTCGCCTGCTCGAGCGTCTCGTAGAGGAACGGATTCAGTTTTCCGAACAGGTTGACGCGGCCGATATCGGACATGACGACTCCCGTTTAGGCGGTTTCGCGATGAAGGGGCGTGCCGCCGCGCCGCACGTCGTAGCGGACGACGAGGTCGCGCGCGGGCCCCGGTTCGAGCCGCTGCCCGAGCCAGGCGGTGCGGCCGATGCCCTGCGGCGCACCGAGCGCGATCGCCGGCACCGCATCGGCCGCCAGTTCCAGCTGCACGTCCCAGTCGAATTCGATGCCGACGTACTCGCGCACCCACTGCGCGAGCTGGCGCGCGTGCGGTCCGCCCGGC
The DNA here is from genome assembly GCF_002959955.1 of Burkholderia sp. BE12. NCBI lineage: Bacteria > Pseudomonadati > Pseudomonadota > Betaproteobacteria > Burkholderiales > Burkholderiaceae > Burkholderia > Burkholderia sp. BE12. The sequence goes on from NZ_PREY01000016.1 coordinate 11,363, forward strand.
AGGAAGCGGCGGTACGCGTCGAGCGACAGCGGGCCGAGCACGATCCGGAAGCGCGACTGCGCGTCGCGCACCGCCACGCCGAGCGCGATGGCGCCGACGCGCAAGGTCGGCCGCGTCGCGCGGATCGTGCAGCGCTGCGAGCGCTCGATCGCGACCCATTGCGGCACGTGCTCGACGATGCGCGCATCGACGCCGAAATACCGGCGCACAATCTGCACGAGTCCTTCCGGGTTGCGCGTGTGCCGCACGAGATGGCCCGCGTGGCAATAAAGCGCATGCGGCGCGAGCGTGTCGGCGGGCGTGCGTTCCGCATCGGCCTGCGCGGCCGGCCTGTCGCCATGCGCCGCCCGCCCGACCAGGCTCGCGACATAGCCGTCGAACCGTGCGCGCTCGGGGCGATCGAGGCTCACCGTCGGCTGCGCGTCGGCCCATGCGCGGTAGAACAGCAGGATCAGCCGGTGATGGAACAGGTCGGCGAACGCGGCGAACGTCGGGTCGCCGTGCTGGGCAGCGCGCTCGTGCGCGTATTCGGTCAGGTGCGTCGGCAGCGGCCCGTTCGGGCCGAACAGCCCGAAACCGTGGATCGCGATGCGCGGCCGCGCGGCGCCGTCGTCGTCATGGATGCCGGCCAGCATCGACGCCGCGAATGCGAGCGACGGCTGCTGCCCGAGCCGCACGGGCTCGTCGCGCGGTCGCGTGCCATGGCCGAGCGGCGCGCGGCCGGGCGACAGCGCATCGAGCCAGCGCAGCGCCTGGAACAGGTCGTAGCCGTGCGGCGCGGCACGCAACCGCGCCCACCACGCGTCGTGGCGCGCGGTTTCGGCGGCGGGCCGAGTGCCGGGTGACGTGTCGCGTTTCATATCGCGGGCCGCCTGCCGATGCGCGCCGGCCAGCGCGCGAGCGTGCCGCGCTGCGCGCTGGTCAGCACGCATTCGGCGAATGCGTTGATCGACACGTGACGCGCGAAGAACTGTTCGAGCACCGCGCCGAGCAGGAACGGGCTGTCGCCGGAGAACGCGTGATCGTCGACGGTCACGTCGACCTGCACGCCACGCCCGAACATCAGTGGCCCGAGCGCCGGCAGGCGGCGGAACACGGGCGAGAACGCGACGCGCTGCAGGCCGTCGATCTGCCGGCGCATCGCCGCGTCGGCCGGGTCGGCATGCAGGCCGAGCAGTTCGCGCAGCGCATGCGCGCCCTCGTCGTCGTCGAGATCGGTCAGCGTGTGCCGCGCGAGCCCGAGGTGGCGGATCAGCCGCCACGCGGTTTGCGCGTCGGCGATCGGCGGGCGCGGCCGCGATGGGCCGCGGATCGCGACGATGCGCTCGACCGGAGCCGATACGCGCAGCGTGAACGTATTCGCGTCGCCGGGCGGCTGCAGCAGCACGAGGTCGCGATTCGTGCACAGCGTATCGGCGGACAGGTAGCGCATCGTCTCGTCGTACGGCGCGCACTGGCTGTCGACGAGCGACACGTAGGTCTCGCTGCCGACGTAGCCGGTGCGCGTGCCGTTCGCGCGCGCCTGCGCGGACACCAGCCGCGGCTCGCGCCGCACCGTGTAGTACGCGCCGTAGTTGCCGTCGTCGCCGGCGAACGATGCGTGAAACGGCCGGAATTCGCGCGACTGGCCGTCGTCGCGCTGCTCGCTCGCGAGCCGCTGCACCGCATAGACCTCGAAGTCGAGCGGCCGGCTGCGGTCGACGACGACATGATGCTCGCGTGCACCCGGCTGCAGCGGAATGCGGTCGGCGCGGCGCGCGAACAGGTTCACGGCCGGCGTGCAGTTCAGCGCGAGGTGGCGCGCGTCGACGGCCGCTTCGAGTGCCGCATCGTGGCGGTCGAACAGCACGGTCAGCTCGCACTCGTCGCCGGTCGAGCGTGCCAGCGCCGCGCGCAGCCCGCCGATGCTGAAGAACAGGAAGCGCGCCGGAAACGCGAAATACTCGCGCAGCAGCCGATAGCCGTGGAAGCTGCGGCCGTCGTCGGGCAGGATCGCCTGGGCCGGATCGAAACCCTCGTGGACGATCGCGTCGGCGTCGAGCGTGTGCAGCCAGCGCGGCGGCTGCCCCGGGTCGTGACACACGACGCCGAGCGTATGCGCGGCGAGCAGTTCGAGCAGATGCAGCGCGTCGCGTTCGGGGCCGGCGAGATGGAACGTCAGCCGGTCGAGCGGCAATTGCGAGAGTTTGGCGCCGCCGCGCGCCTTCAGCCGGATGCGCAGCGCGCCGCGCACGTCCTGCCGCGCCGCGACGGCGCCGCGCGGCAGCCACGACGGTGCGCCGGTAACGGCCGCATCGGTCAGTTCGAGCGGCCACAGCGTCAGGTCGTGCGCGGTACGGAACTCGCACGCGGTCTGCTCGGATGCGGCCGGCCGTGCGCGCAACGCGGTGCCGGCCGGCAGCCGCCAGCCTTGCGCCACGCTGCCTTCGTTCATCATCGGCGCGAACCGCACGATCGCCATCGACGGCAGCGGCGCGACATAGCCGGGATAGACGGCATCGAGCAGCGCCTGCGTGAAGCGCGGAAATTCGGCGTCCATCTTCAGCTGCACGCGCGCGGTGAGGAAGCTGAAGCCCTCGAGCAACCGTTCGACGTACGGGTCGGGCGGCCCCGATTCGTTGAGCCGCAGCCGCGCGGCGACCTTCGGGAACTGCTGCGCGAATTCGCCGCCGAGTTCGCGCAGGTACGCGAGTTCGCGGTTGTAGTAGTCGAGCAGGCGCGTATCCATCGCGTCAGGCCCCCGTCACGGCTTGAAGCGACATCGCGCCCGTCTCGAGATCGAGGTCGGAGCGCAGCACGAATTCGAGCGGATGCGGGATCGACCACAGCGTGCCGCGGATCTCGAACAGCAGCACGTTGTGGCGCCGTTCGCCGGCCCGGCCGCCGGGCGCGTCGATCACGCTGCGCACTTCGACGCTGGCGGGCACGATGCGCGGCTCGAAGCGGACGATCGCATCGCGGATCGACGCCTCGACCGACATCCGCTCGACGCCCGACATCGGCTTGCCGACCAGCGGCCGCATGCCGTAGTTGAGCACCGACGCCTGCGCGTGCGCGAACGCCGACCAGTCGACGAAGCCGTCCTCGGCGTTGCGCGTGTTGAGCAGCCACGCGAGATCGCGCAGCACGGCCGCGCGCAGGCGGTCGGTGCCGATCCACTGCGCGCCGTGCGCTTCCGTCGCGCGCTGCGGCGCGTCGTCGGTGAGCCGGTCGAGCAGCGCGGGCTGCAGCCGGTCGCGCAGGTTGCCCTCCCGGCCGTCGCGGGTTTGCGGGTCGTCCATGGTCGTCTCCGCGCCGTCACATCTCGCTGTTTTCCTTGATGTTCCAGCCGACCGTCACCTCGGCGCCCTTGCCGCCGTTGTCGTTCTGCTGCCAGTACTGCTTCTTCACCTTCGCGGCCTGAAAGCCGTAATGCATCATCAGCCGGTCGGCCGCGTCGCCCGGATCGACGCCCGCGACCTGCGCGGCCGTGACGAGCACTTCCTGCAGCGTCACGCGCATGAACTCGACCTGCGTGCCGCCCGTCTTGCACGCCGAGATCTCGACCGACGACAGGTGCTTGCCGTTCGCGCAGTTCTTGATGATCGCGGGCGCGCCCTTGTCCATGTACGCGGCGACGACGAGGTCGTTGAAGCTCGCCTTGCCCGCGTTGCCGCCGCTGCCGCTCGCCATCGCGCCCGGCTGGCTTGCGCCCCACGTGAACGACTGGATATCGGTCCAGCCCTTGTGCTGCGCGTCGGCCGATTCGCCGGTCACGCCGTCCACCTTCATAAACATTGCCACGCCCATTGCCGTCTCCGTTTCGGTGCGATGTCAGGTTGAATGCCGGTTGCCGCTCACTCGTTCGCCGCCTTCGCGGTCGGCAGCCGCGAGATGAGCCGCAGCGACACGGTGAGCCCTTCGAGCTGGTAGTGCGGTCTCAGGAAGAATTTCGACGTGTAGTAGCCGGGGTTGTCCTCCACCTCCTCGACGACCACCTGCGCGGCCGCGAGCGGCTTGCGCGCCTTGGTTTCCTGCGACGAGTTCACGGGGTCGCCGTCGACGTAGTTCATGATCCAGTCGTTCAGCCAGCGCTCCATGTCGTCGCGTTCGCGGAACGAGCCGATCTTGTCGCGCACGATGCACTTCAGGTAGTGCGCGAAGCGGCAGCATGCGAACAGGTACGGCAGGCGGCCGGACAACCGCGCGTTCGCGGTCGCGTCGGGGTCGTGATACTCGGCCGGCTGGTACAGCGACTGCGCGCCGATGAATGCCGCGAAATCCGAGTTCTTCCGGTGCACGAACGGCATGAAGCCGTTCTTCGCGAGCTCGGCCTCGCGGCGGTCGCTGATCGCGATCTCGGTCGGGCATTTCTGGTCGACGCCGCCGTCGTCGGTCGGGAACGTGTGGCTCGGCAGCCCTTCGACCGCCCCGCCCGATTCGACGCCGCGGATCGACGAACACCAGCCGTACTGCTTGAACGAACGGTTGATGTTCGCGGCCATCGCATAGGCCGAATTCGCCCACGTATAGCGGTCGTGGTTCGCGGCGTCGGTGTCTTCCTCGAAGTCGAATTCGTCGACCGGGTTGGTGCGCGCGCCGTACGGCAGCCGGGCCAGAAAGCGCGGCATCGCGAGGCCGACGTAGCGCGAATCCTCCGACTGCCGCAGGCTGCGCCACGCCGCGTATTCGGTGTTCTGGAAGATCTTCGTCAGGTCGCGCGGGTTCGACAGCTCCTGCCACGAATCCATCTGCATCAGCTCCGGCGACGCGCCGGCGATGAACGGCGCGTGCGCGGCCGCCGCGATCTTCGACAGTTCGCCGAGCATCTCGACGTCGGGCGGGCTGTGGTTGAAGTGAAAATCGCCGACGAGGCAGCCGAACGGCTCGCCGCCGAACTGCCCGTATTCCTCCTCGTAGATCTTGCGGAACAGCGGACTCTGGTCCCACGCGACGCCCTTGTAGCGCTTCAGCATCCGCGCGACCTCGTTGCGCGACGCCGGCAGCGCCTTGATCTTCAGCAACTCGTCGGTCTCGGTGTGCGTGACCAGGTAATGCAGGCCGCGCCACGCGCCTTCGAGCGTCTGGAATTCGTCGTGATGCAGGATCTGGTTGATCTGTTCGGACAACTTCCGGTCGATCTCCGCGATGATCTGCTTGACGCTGCCATACGCGTCGGTCGTCATCCCGACCGTATGCTCGAGCGCCTGCTGCGCGAGTGTGCGCACTGCCCGCTCGACCGACTCGCGCGCCTCGGCGGTCTTCGGCTTGAATTCCTTCTGCAGCAGCGCGGCGAACGCGTCGTGCGCGATCTCGGGCTGCGCGGCGGCGCGCGCATCGGCGCGGGATTGGGCGGGGTCATTCATCGCGGGCCTCCGGTTGGGTCACGTTGCCGCCCTGTGCGGGCTCGCGCGGTTCGCGCACGAGCGTCTTCAGCAGGTCGGGATCGTTGATCGCGCGCTCGATCAGCTGTTCGGCGCCGTGTTTGCCGTCCATGTACGACAGCAGGTTCGACAGCTCGGTGCGCGCCTCCAGCAGCCGACGCAGCGCGTCGACATTGCGCGCGATCGCGGCCGGCGAGAAATCGTCGATCTGCTCGAACGTCATGTCGACGTTGAGCATCCCTTCGCCGGTCAGCGTATTCGGCACCTGGAACGCGACGCGCGGCGCGACCGACTTCATCCGCTCGTCGAAGTTGTCGACGTCGATCTCGAGAAACTTGCGCTCGGGCAGGTCCGGCAGCGGCTCGGCCCGCTTGCCCGCCAGGTCCGAGATCACGCCCATCACGAACGGCAACTGCACCTTGCGCTCGGCGCCGTAGGTCTCGACGTCGTACTCGATCTGCACGCGCGGCGCCCGATTGCGCGCGATGAACTTCTGTCCGCTGCCAGCCGCCTTGGTTCTGTCCGTCATCGTCCACTCCTTCACATCGATCAGATTGCGCTGTACGTCGTCGCCGCCCGCGTGGCGGCCCCTTTCGTTCGCTTCGTTCGCTTCATTCGCTCCGCTCGCCGCTCAACAGGTCCAGCTTCGGCAGGCTCTCCGGAGCGAGATCTCGGATGATTTCGTAGAAGTCGAGCGCGAGCAGCCGCTGCGCGCGCCGCAGCAGCAGCGGCGCCGGATGGCTCGGCTCGTGCAGCTCGAAATAGCGGCACATCTTGTCGAGGCCGATTCGCACGTCGTCGCGGCTCGTGACCTCGGCGTCGCGCCATGCATGGACGTTCGGCATGGCCGCCGGCGCGGCGGGTGCGGCGCCGGCCTGCGACGCGTCGCCGGACGACGCCTGTTGCGCGGGCACCGTGCCGCCCGGTGCGCCCGGTTGCGGCTCGGGCAGCGGCACGTCGCGCACGATCCGCTGCAACGCCTTCTCCGCATCGCCGGCATCGGGCGCCCATTCGCGGCCGAGCCGGTCCGTCACGCACGCACGGATCGCGTCCAGCGCGTGCAACGCGGCGCGCGCTGCGTCGAGCGGCGTCGTGCCGTCGTCTCGCATGGCCGACAGCGCGGCGATCAGGCTTTCGCGGCTGCCCGTCACGGGGTCGCCGGTTTCGCCGCGGCCATCGAGCAGCCGTTCGGCATCGCGCACGCTCGGGCCACCGTCGAACAGCGGCTGGCGCCGCGCCGCGCGTGCGCAGTCGTGCGCGCCGGCCACGTCGGCGAGCGCGTTCATCCGCGGCGTGGGGTCCGGTTCGCCGTCCGCGTCGAGCCGCGGATGCAGGTCGTCCCACCGGCGATCGAGCAAGTTCGCGACGACCACGAGCGCGTCCGCATAGCCGGGAACGCCGTGCTGCTCGGTCCAGCTGCGCGCGAGCGTCGCGACGACGCGCAAGTCCTTCGTGCGCGTGGACAGCGCCAGCGCGAGCCGCTCGACCGCGCGCCAGTCGGGCGCCTCGGCCGGGATCACGGTGTCGCCGTACTGCTGCTCGGCGCGCGGCGTCGCGCGCTCCTGCAACTGCAGGAACTCGGCGTCGTATTCGAGGTTCGGGCCGCACGGCGCATCGGGCGCGAGATCCGCGAGCAGCAGGCCGATCAAGTCGGCACGCGGCGTCGCCGCCGGCACGCCGGGCGGCGACGCGGAAAGCGCGGCGGCGGCCAGCGCCGCCTGGCTGACGTCATTCGAATGCATAGTCGATATTGATCGGTTTGCTGCCGAAGTCGACCGCCAGGGTGCGACGCAACGGCGGCAGCGAGCCGTTGCGGATCTCGATCTGATAGACGCCCGGCGTCAACGACACCGAGCGCAGCGGCGGGCTCGCGCCGCGCCGCGCGCCGTTCACGTAGACGTCGCCCCATGGCCGCACGTTGAAACGCACCTGGACGGTTTCCTGCGTTTTTGGAGGACGTTGCTCGGCAGCCGGCACGTTGACGGCGGCGACGGCGGTCTCGGCCTCCGTCGGCGGCTTCGGTGCAGGGGCCGGCGTCATCGGTGGCGCGGCAGCGTCCGACGGCGGCACGTTGACGACGCGTTCCGACGCGTCGAGGCTGCCGGCGGGCGCGATGGTGGCGCTGGAACCGGCTTGCGACGGGGCCGGGTTCGTGACGGCGGTCGCGACCTGCGGTGCGGCGGCGGCCTCGACGGCAGGCGCGCTGGCCGGCGCGGCGGCCACGGGCGGCGGCGGAACCTGCGCCGACGATCCGGCCGGCAGGCTCGACGGCGGCACGACGGTCGGCGTCGGTCCGTGCTGGGCCAGCATGGCGTCCGGCGTGCTGGCGGGTGATGACGTGCCGGCCTGTGGCTGGCTCGCGGCGGGCGCGGCGTCGTCGGCGACGCGAGCGGGACGCGACAGATAGGTCGCGGCGAGGCCGACGGCGATCAGTGCGACGAGCGCGGCACCGGCGTAGACGGGGATGCGGCGGTTACGTGATGCGGCGGGTGCCGGGCCGCGTTGGGGGCCGGTCGGCGCGGATGCCCCGCCTGACGACGATGCCGATGCCGATGTCGATGCGGACGATGCGCCGGCCTCCGGCTTGCTGTCGGTCGCCTGCGGCGACGCAGCCGGCGAATCCGACGGTGTAGACACCTCGCCGGCACGCGCGGGCGGCGGCGGCCGCACGTCATGCGCCGTGTGACCCGAAGCCGTCGCGCCCGCGCCGATCGCCGCCGCAGCAGCCGACGCGGTACCGGACGCAGCAGAAGCCGCGCCCTTCTCTTCCCCGCCCCTGTCCGCATCGACGGCCGGCGGCACGACCGCCGCGCCATACCCTGCGCCCGCCCGGTCGAAGTCCCGCAACCCGAGCTCCGCCGCGAACGCCGCGACCGACTCCGGCCGATCCGGAATCCGCAACTGCAGCGCATGATCGACCGCCGCGAGGAATGCCGGGCTGTACACCTCGCCGGCCGGCAATTCGCGCGATACGAGCGGCCGGTACGTGTCCTTGATGCTGCGCACAACGGCCGCGGGCGGCAATTCCCCGGTGATCATCGCGTGCATCACCGCACCGAGCGCATAGAGATCCGTCCATGGCCCCTGGCTGAACGCGGGATCGTCGGTGTACTGCTCGATCGGCGCGTAGCCGGGCTTGATCATCATCGCGCCGTCGTCGACGAGATCGCCGATCCGTTTGCGCGCCGCGCCGAAATCGAGCAGGATCGCGCTGCCGTTCGGGCGGATCAGCACGTTGTCGAGCGCGACGTCGCGATGGAAGCATTGCGCGCGATGCAGCGTGTCGAGCGCGCCCAGCAGCGCGGCGACGATGTTGCGCAACTGCGTCTCGCTGATCCGCATGCCGCCGTCGAGCAGTTGCTTGAGCGTGCGCCCTTCGTAGAACGGCATCACCATGTACGCGGTGCCGTGGCTTTCCCAGAAATGCAGGACCTTGACGAGCCCCGGATGATCGAATTGCGCGAGCAGGCGCGCCTCGTTGAGGAACGCGCCGCGTCCCGCGTCGAACGCCTGCGCGAACCGCTCGGACCGCAGCGACACGGTGTAGTCGCCGCCGCGCGTCGCGAGCATCGACGGCATGTACTCCTTGATCGCGACCGCGCGCCGCAACGTGCGGTCGAACGCGCGATAGACGATCCCGAAACCGCCGATTCCCAGCACCTCGTCGAGCTGCAGTTCGCCCAGGCGATGGCCGAGCGGCAGCGGCCGCACCGCGAATTCGGATGCGTCGCCGCGGGTCGCCGTGTCGTACTCGTTGTCTCTCGATCCAGGGTCCTTCATGTCCACCTCTCGAAACCGCATCCCGTCTGTCCGCCGCGCCCGCCGACCGTCAGCCGGTGGCTAGCCGCCGCCGAACAGCGTCAGGAACAGCGCGTTGTCGGGCGTGCCCGTATGGGCATGCGTGCGCAGCGGCGATCCGTCGGCGCGGTTGGTCCACCAGAAGCTGGTGCCGCCGTGTGGATCGAAATAACCGGACAGCCCCGGCCACGCGGCGAGCGCCGGCCGTTCCGGCAACGTCGCAGGCGCCGCATCGATGATTTCCGCGCGCCTGCCGCTGCCGGGCGCGAGCCGCACGCGTTCGAGCGTCCGCTCGAGATCGCCCGGCGCGCGCGCGTGGCGGATCGCGTCGAGCAGCGCATGGCCGACCTGCCAGTAGAACGCATCGGCGGCGTCCGGCAGCCCGTTCCAGTAATCGGCCGCGCGCATCGGCAGCGTGACGATCACCGGGTAGTAGCGTCCCACGCGGTCGCAGCTCGGCGCGAGGCAGCCCGGCTGCACGCACGACGCGCCGGCGCCCGCCGGGATCAGGAAATTCCAGACCGGCGCGACCGTGTAGTAGCGCTCGATCTCGTCCGCGCCGCGCTGGCGCATCGCGGCCATCCCTTGCTGGAGCCAGCGTTCCCACCAGAGCGCGAGCGCATGCGGCAGCCGGCTGTTCACGAAGTCGCCGGCGCCGGGAATTTTCCCGTACCAGGCCGGCGCGTCGCCGTCGGCGCGCGCGAGCGGCGATGTCGGGCTCATGGCTTCGGAGGGCATGTAAAGGACTCCATCTGGGGCAGCCGGAACGGGTTGCGGACACTGCCCGCATTCACCTGCAGCACGATCGGTTTGCCGTCGACCGTGAAGCGCGCAATCATCTGGTCGGAGCCGCGTCCGGCCGACACGGCCGCGCGGTCGAACAGCCGGTGCAGCGCCCACGGCCCGTCGGTCGAGAAACCGTCGGTCGCGCCGGCCTGCGCCGACACCTGCAGCCGCACCTGATTGCTGCCGCGCGGGCCCGGCCAGTCCACCGCGCTCTGCACGAGCGGGCCATGCGCGTAGCGGACGATCTGCCCGTCGACGTCCAGCACCATCTCGGTGATAGACGGGTCCATTTCGAGCGGCTGGATCTGCACCTTCAGCTGCGCGGTGCGCGCCCCGCCGCTGAAATAGGCGTCGCGGATCACCGCGGCCTTCTCGAACGACGCGAGCATCGCGGCCGCCGACGGATCGGCGTCCGCATTGCGATTCGCGAAACGCCACGGGTGCGACGTCGTATCGACGATCGACTGCAGGTTCTTCTGGAAGAAATCGTCCATCAGCCCGCCCGGCGCGAACATCTGCGCGAAGTCCGCCGGCGCGACGTCGCGCGACGAGCCGCGCGCGAACGGATAGCGGCCCGCGATCGCCTGCCGGCAGAAGTCGCCGACGTTCGCGCCGGCCCGCAGCGCGACGCTGCGCTGCTCGACGGTCGCGACGCTGCCGTTCGCGACGTTCGACAGGTCGTCGAGCACTTCGCGGAACGGCGTGGGCAGGCGGCCGGCCTGCGCGCGCAGCCGCGCGGGCGCGTCGGACGGCGGCGGCTGCGCGCCGCTGCGCAGTGCGTCGTCGGTGGCCGTCAGGTAGGTATACAGCGCGTCGATCGACTTCAGCACCGCGTCGAACGCCTGGGCCTGGTCGCCGCTGCCCGGCGCGAACGCGCGCAACCCGGCAAAGTGGCTGTCGACCACCTGCTCGGGGCTCGCTGGCGCCGCCGCGGACGGGTTCGCTTCGCTGGCCTGGCCCGCGAAGATCTGCGACAGCGAACTGCGCGCCTCGTCGACCTTGTCCTGCGCACGCGATGCGAGATTGCGCGCCCCGCCGGGCGCATCGCCGAGCGCCGTGTCGCGCGCGAGCGCGACCATCAGCCGGGTGAGCGGCGAATCGGCCGACGACAGCGCGCGCGCGACCTGGATGCTCTGCGCGAGCGTCGCCGTGCGCTGCAGCTTGATGTCCGCGAGATAGTCGTCCCAGATCTTCAGGTAGTCGTTCAGGTAGAGCTGGCGGATGTCGCGCGCCCACGCGGCCGCGTCGTTCGGCCCGGGGATCTCGGACAGCCCGAGATTCAGCACCCACACTTCCTCGCGCCCGTACGCCTCGACCTCGCCGCCCAGGTGCGGCGCGAACACGTTGCGATAGCCGTTGCGCGTATAGAGGCCCGGCACGCCTTCCGCCAGCGGCTTGCCGCTCTGGCGGCGGAACACCAGCGACGCATCGGGGCCGACCGCACGCGCGACGCTGAAGTCGAACGCCGACGTCGCCGGCCGCAGTGTGCGCGTGAGCTGCCGGTACAGCCGCTGCGAGAACGGCACCTGCCGCAGCCGGTCGCGCACGTCGGCCACGAGCCGCTCGTTCATCGGATACGGCGACACCGCGACGCGGTTGCCGAACAGCGCGGCGAGATGCGCGCGCAACGCGGATCGTTCGGCCGGCGAGAAATCGGGCGGCAGCGAGCGTTCCATTTCCAGATCGACGACGGCCTGCACGAACGCCGGATCGTAGTGCGCGCTGTCGTACAGCATCAGGTACGCCTTCAGCGCCGCATACGCGTATTCGGTTTCGTCGGGCCGCGCGTCGCGCAGGGCGGCCTCCATCCGGCTCGCGGCGATCGGCAGCAGCACGTCGTCGAGCGCGCGCCGGTACACGGCGTCGACGGCCTCGTCGATCTTCTCGCCCTGGAACAGCCCCCACCGATACGCGAGCGGCGGATGCGACAGGTCGACGCCGCCCGCATTCGCGAGGCTGCCGAGCGCGTCGAGCACGGGCAGCAGCCGGGCGATGTCGGACGCGCCGGAGAACTTCGCGCCAGCGATCTGCGCATCGACGGCCGGCACGCGCGCGGCGATCTGGTCGAGATACGCGCGGTTGTTCGAATAACTGCGCAGCCACGCGACCAGCACGGCCACGCACACCAGCGCGAGCAGCACGTAGCCGGCGATCTGCAGTACGCGCCGCTTCTGATGCCAGCGCAGGTCGCTGCCGGCGAGCGCCGATTCGCGGAAGATGTGCTCCTGCAGCAGCGCCTTCAGGAAGAAGCTGCGCCCGGTCGAGCCGACCTGCGCGACCGGCGGCACGCCCTCGATCTTCAGGAAGCGCTTGATGCCGCTCATTACGCGATCGAACGCGGTGCCTTCCTGCGTGCCGCTCGTCAGGTAGATGCCGCGCAGCATCGGCATCGGCTCGAAGCTCGATACGGAAAACACTTCGGCGACGAACTGGCCGAGCATGTCCTGCAGGTCGGCGATCTGTTGCGGCAGCAGGTACGTCATCTCGCGCTGGCGCGCGTCGGTCTGCGCGGCGAGCAGTTCGGGCAGCCCGTCGTTCAGCCGCTGATGCAGCAGCCGGTATTCGCGGTCGAATGCCGCGCGCAGGTCGAATCCCGGCGCCTCGCTCTGCGCGAGCGGGAACGTGAAGCCCCACACCTGCGCGCATTCGGCGCGGCCGTAGGCGCCGAAATACTCGGCGAAGCCCGCGAGCAGATCGGCTTTCGTCACGAGCAGATACACGGGAAAACGGATGCCGAGCTGCGCGCGCAGTTCGAGCAGCCGCTTGCGCAGCACCATCGCGTGCTGCGTGCGTTCGGCTTCCGACGCGCCGAGCAGGTCGGCGACGCTGATCGTCAGCATCGCGCCGTTCAGCGGCTGGCGTGTGCGGTATTTCTTCAGCAGGTCGACGAAGCCCTTCCACTCGGCCTCGTCGAGCGCACGGTTGCCCTCGTGGGTCGTATAGCGGCCGGCCGTGTCGATCAGCACCGCGTCGTTCGTGAACCACCAGTCGCAATGGCGCGTGCCGCCCACGCCGCGAATCGCCGCGCGGCCGAACTGCTCGGCGAGCGGAAAGCTGAGCCCGGAATTCACGAGCGCGGTCGTCTTGCCCGACCCCGGCGCACCGATGAACACGTACCACGGCAACTGATACAGATACTGGCGCGACATCCGGTCGAACCAGCGCGGCAGGCCCTTGCGCACGGTGTCGGCCTGCCCGAAGCGAACTTTCTTCAGCAACGTCGCGGCTTCGTCGAAGCGGCTGCGCAACTCGTCGAGCTGCGCCTTCGCCGGATCGCCCGCGGTGGCCGGCCCCGGCGCGGCTTCGCGAAGCTGGTTCAGCAGTTGTGCGTTGAGGCGGCTGGCGCGCCAGCTTCGCCACGCGACCCGCGCGCCCCACGCGACGAACAGCACCGCGATCGTCAGCCCGCGCGCCCAGCCGCTTTCGAGCGGCCGGACCTCGGCGAACGCGAACAGCGGGCCCGCGAGCCACACGAAGCACGCGAGCACGACGAGACCGGCGAAGGTCCAGATCTCCCGAGACGGCAACGGCCGGACGAAACGCGCGACAGCCTGGTTCATGTCAGTTGGCCCCTTGCGTCGCGCCGACGGCGGCGCTGCCGGGCGCCGGCAGCAGCGTGATCTCGACGCGCCGGTTCAGCGCGCGGTTCGCGGGCGAATCGTTCGGCGCGACCGGATCGAGCGTGCCGCGCCCTTCCGCCGCGAGCCGCTCCGGATGGTCGAGCCGCGCGGCGATCATGCTGCGCACGGATTCCGCGCGTTCGCGCGACAAATCCCAGTTCGACGCGAAGCGCGCCGTATGCACCGGCGTGTCGTCGGTATAGCCGGTCACGCGCACGTTGCCCGGCACCTTGTTCAGCGCATCGGCGACCCGCGCGAGCACCGGCGCGTAGCGGTCGATCACCGACGTCGAGCCGGACTTGAACAGCCCGTCGCCGCGCAGCACGATCACGCTGCGATCGGCGGCGTCGCGCACCGACACGAGGCCGGCCGCGATTTCGGGTGCCAGGAACTTCGCGATGCGCGGCGCGGGCGCCGGGCGCGGCGGCGCCTGCGCGGGCTGCAGCTTCGGCACGTGCAGCGCGTCGATCGACGCGAACAGTCGATCCGAATGCCCGGCGAGCGCGATGCGCAGCCCGACGAACACGCCGAAGCCGATCAGCAGCGCGAGCGCGACGCACACCCACAGCGGCACGACGAAGCGGCGCGCGACGTCGCGCGTGACGACGTCGCGCCAGTGCGGCGACAGCGCGGGTTCGAATTCGCCGCGCACCGAGCGGATCGTCTGTGCGAGCTGCCGGCGCAACGCATCGAGCTGCGCGTGGCCGTTGTCGAGCACGCGATAGCGGCCCTCGAAGCCCAGCGCGAGACAGAAATACAGCAGCTCGAGCAGGTCGAGATGCTGGCGCGGCTGCTGCGACAGGCGTTCGAGCAGGTGGAAGAACTTCTCGCCGCCCCACGTCTCGTTGTGGAACGACACGAGCAGGCTGTGCGACGACCACACGCTGCCGCCCCACGGCGTCAGCGCGGCCGCCTCGTCGAGCGCCGTGCACAGGCAGTAGCGCGCACCGATGATCGCTTCGGACGGCACGCCGGCCTCCTGCGCGCGCGCCTCGAACTGCCGGATCTCGACGACGAGATGCTCGCGCAGCCATGCCGGATTCGGATGATGGACGGTCGAGCGGATCTGCGGCACCAGATTGAGCAGCGGGTTTGCGGCCGCGACGAGCGGGTTCGTGCCGCTCGCGGCCCAGCGGCCCGGCTGCGGCTGCATGGCCGTCGGCCCGGCCATCCCGGGCGCGCCGGATGCGGCCGGATGCATGCCGCCCGGATTCGGCGGCACGAATCCGCCGGCGCCGGCGGAGATCGAATCGGAGGAAGAATTCATCGCGATGCCCGCCCTCACCCGCGTATCGCCCAGAACTCCATCGAGAGCCCCGGGAATTCGCCTGCGAAATGAAATGCGAGACCGCCGGAGCGCGCCAGCTGCTTCCACAGGTCGCTACCCTTGTCGATCTCGAAGTACGTATGACCCGCGTGATACGGGATCTGCCGCGGTGCGACCGGCAACTGGCGCATCGTGATGCCCGGCAGCTGCAACTGCACGAGATCGCGGATCCGCTCGACCGGCCCGAGCTTCGCCTGAGCGGGAAAGCGGGTGCGCAGGCTGTCGGCCGGCACGTCCGCGCGCACCGCGAGCACGAAGCCGGCCGTGTCGCGCAGTGCTGGATCGGCGAGCGTCGCGACGCGGATGCCGTTGCCCGCATCGCGCAACTCGATCTGGATCGCATTCTGTTCGAGCACGGTCGACAACGACCGCCGCAGTTCCGTCATCAGTTCCGCGAAGCTCGTGCGCAGGTCGTCGTGGACGTAAACCGCCAGCGACTGCGGACGCCGGCCGGCCGCCGTGAACGTGCTCAGGTCGCACGCGAGCTTCAGCCAGTCGCAGAACAGTGTTTCCGGGTGCGTCGAAACATGCTGCTGCGTATGCCAGGTCAGCGCGAGATAGCGATTCACCAGCTGCAGCAGCAGGAAATCCGCGACTTCCGACACGCCGCCGCGCCCCGGCTCCGACAGCCGTTCCGCGAGCGCCTCGCTGCGCTGCGTGAGCAACCCGTGCAGCTCGCGCGCATAGGCCAGCAACACGGCATCGCGCTGCGCGACGAGCCGCGGCGGAATGTAGCCGTCGTCGACGAGCAGCCGCGCGTCGGTGCGCCGCTCGACGATCCGCGCGACGCCGAGCGCGTGCCAGTCGCCGGTCAGCTCGGCTTCGAGCATCAGCCGCACGTTCAGGCGCCCCGTCTGCAGCAGCGCGGGGCCGAGCGCGACCGCGTTCGCGTCGGCCACTTCGTATTCGCGCACGACGTAGCGCGCGACGTCCGCGTTGCCGTTTCCGGCATTTCCGACGATTGTGCCGTTCGCGGCGCCGGCGCCTGCGCCGAACGACACCTCCTCGCCGCCACCGCGCCACAGCGGCAGCGCGAGCACGACGAGCTGATCCTTCGCGTCGGCCGGCAGGTCGAGCGGTGCGGGGAGATCGTCGGGATGCGACAGGTCGAACGGCGTGCCGTCGCGCATCACGCCCGACGCGGTGCGCAGCGCGACCTTGCCGAACGCCAGTTGCTCGCGATCGATTTCCAGCGTGTCGAAGCCCCAGTAGAAGCCTTGCAGCGGCAGGCAGCGCAGCGCGACGTAGCGCTCCCAGTGCCGTTCGAGCTGCTGGAAATGCTGCGGCCGCAGAAACATGCCTTCGGTCCATACCACGCGCTGGCGCAGTGCCGCGACCGGCGTCGCGGACATCGTCGGTTCGGTCATGAGCGCCCCCGCGCGTCGTTCAGTGCGATGCCGCCGTTCCTGACCGAGATCGACAGCTTCAACTCGCCCGGAGACGTCTGCCAGAACTTGTAGAGATTGAGCTGCTTCGCGCGCGGCAGCGGCACCGTCAGCCGCCAGCGGTTCTTTTCGAGCACGCGGTATTCGGCGATCACGCCGATCGCGCCGGCCTCGACATTGCCGCGATAGTGCAGCGTGCGCGAGTCGCCCGGCCGCAGGATCACGCGGTCGGTGCCGAGCAGGTCGGCGCCGAGCACGTTCTCGGGCTTGTCCTGCAGCGAGAAGAAATCCGCGCTGTCGAACGCCGACGCGGCACGGAGCTGGAATACCTTCAGCACGATCGGCGATGGCTTGCGATTCATGTCAGGGTTGACGTCGGGCGCGACGTCCACCGTGATTGCATACGGCACCGCGGCGGCGTGCTCCGTCGCACCGCACCCCGGAAACAGCAGCACGCATCCCCATACGATGAAACTGCTCGACCGCCATTGCATATTCCACCCTCGCGACCCAATAGCCATTCGCCGGTTTTCGAGAACTGAACCGGATGATCGGATTAAAAAGGGACAATTAATCGACCGTAATTTCGTAACTTGCTTGTCCTTACATTAAAATTCGTGCGGCAAATTATTCTCGCAAAAAGCCGGGTCGGATCACCCAGGGTTTATGAAGGTTGATTTGGCGAAATGACAGGTAATTGAATTGGGATTGATCACTAAACTGAAAAAATTAACCCGACCGGTTCGCCATGGCGGCCCGGTTCTATTGCGTGGATACCTGTCGGATAGGCTCGGGGCACAAGCCGACCGCCCGCCGGGCAAGGAATGCTCGGCGACGCTGATGATGTGCCAGGCTATTCGCGCAGCCCGAACGGATGGCCCGTTTTTTCATGCATTGACGCGCGCTGGCCAAACAACAGACGAATCCGAAAAACACAGCGAACTATAGGTTCGTTTTTTTGGATTCACAAGGGCTGAAGTTCGTAGTGGATTTAGCATTCAAGTGAAATCGAATCGACCAATTGAAACAAAACGTAACAGCAACATCGACCCCGATGATTGGCACTAGAATCCAACAGCGCGTGTGTGCCCCTTCCAATTACGCAAATTATTTATTTCAATAATGAAAGGCCGTTCGTCGATCGTTCTTTTCCTCGGCGCGTTGTTGCTGGGGGCCGGGTGCAGCACGTCCCCGACTCAGTCGGCCGCGCGCGCGACGGTCGACAGCGCGCGCGCCGCATACGACACCGGCGACTACGGGCGCACGATCGCGCTCCTGAGCCGCGCGAAGGAGATCGACGGCGCCGACACCGACACGCAGGTCACTGCGCACAAGCTCCTCGCGTTCAGCTATTGCGTGACCAACCGCGTCGCGCCGTGCCGCGCCGAGTTCTCGAAGATTCTCGACCTCAACCCGCGCTTCGACTTGTCCCCCGCCGAGAAGGGGCATCCGATCTGGGGGCCTGCGTTCGAATTCGCGCGCCGCAGACATGCGTCGTCATCCTGAACGAACCGGTTTCCACGCGAGCGCTACATCCACCGAGCGACGTATGACATGCAACTGATCGTGATCGAACATGCCGGCGAGCCGGTCGAAAACGACTCTTACGACGCCGTCGTGTTTCATCCGCCCGGCGGCACCATCGGCCGGGCCAGCGACAACCATCTGGTGCTGCGCGACGACACGCGGCAGATTTCGCGGCTGCAGGCGCTGCTGCAAGTCGGCGACGACGCGTGCCTGCTGAAGAACCTGAGCAGCGTCTCGACGATCGAGGTGAACCGCGAGGCGGTCGGCTATGCGCAGGAGCGGCAGCTCAATACCGGCGACATCATCCGCATCGGGCCGTACGTGCTGCGGGCGGAACGCGACGATGGCGGCGACGCCTCGGTCATCGACATGGCGCCGGATACCGACGTGCACGTCGACAGGCGCCGCGCGCCGGAGGCTGCCGCACCGTTGCAACCAGCACCCTCGCCCCCGCCTTTGCGCGACGACGCGAAAGGCGCCGGCAATCGGCTATGGGGGCTGCTCCAGGATCGCCTCGCTCCGCGCGGCAAGCCGTCGGACGCCGGCACCCGGCCGGGCGGCCCGGCACGCGCGGCCCCGGCGCAGCCGACGAACCGCACCGTGCAGGCCGAACCACCCGTGCCGTCGCAACGCGACCTGAATCAGTTGTCGACCGATCCGCTCGACCTGTTCGCGCAGTCGTCGGGCGATCTCGGCGCATTGGGCGCGGCGCCGTCGGTCGATCGCGGCAATGCGGATCGCGACGTGCCGTCTTCGACGCAGGCCGACCACGCGCCCGAATGGACCCAGCACGTACGCGTGCAGCCGGCGGCCGCGCGCGCCGAAGCGCGGCCGGCCGACGAACCGGCGCAGCATGCCGCGCACGCGCCGGTGCCGCCGACGCCCGATGAACTGCTGAACGCGTTCTTCGAAGGCGCGGGGCTCGATACGGCCGCCGAATCGCATCAGTGGTCGGCCGAACAGCTGTACATCGCGGGCCAGTTGCTTGCGCTGTTCGCGAACGGCACGGTCGAGCTGCTGTCGTCGCGCAGCATCCTGAAGCGCGAGGTGAAGGCGCACATGACGATGCTGCTCGATCGCGAGAACAACCCGCTGAAGCTGCTGCCGGACGGCGGCGCCGTGCTGCGGCAGATGTTCGGCCTGCCGCTGCCGGGCTTCATGTCGCCGCAAAGCGCGGTCAGCGATGCGTTCCAGGATCTGCACGCGCACCAGATCGGCATGGTCGCCGGGATGCGTGCCGCGTTGATGGACCTGCTGACGCGTTTTTCGCCGCAACGGCTGCGCGAGCGCGACGATGCGATGCGCTGGTACGAGAAGCGCGTGCCCGCGCTGTACAAGGCGAGGATGTGGGATCGCTACGCGGCGACCCATCGCGATACGATGTTCGCGATCGAAGACGATTTCGCGTCGGTGTTCGGCAAGGCGTTCCTGGCGGCTTACGATGCGGAAGTCGAGAGTTATCGGGGGAGCGGCCGGCATTGAAGGGGCGGATGCCGGCCGCATCGCATGGGTCTGCGCGACGGACGTCAGACCAGCGGCGGATGAACGGCCTGTTTCAATCCGCTTGAGTAGTGCTTGTAGTCCCAGGCTACGCTATCGCCGGGTTGCAGTGTGTAGACCGCGCATGAGACGTCGGGCATCTGGCCGTTGACGAAATACACCCACCAGTATCCGTTGCCGCCCTGGTTCGCCTCTACTCCACCCAAGGCCGTCACGAACAGGCTCGCGCCTGAACCCTGCGATTGCGGGCTTAGAGCGGGCGATACGCCGTCGGCCGTAAGAAGATCGAATACGGTTGTAACGCCGGGGGCAATCGCGATGCCGTCGTTCGCTTGCCACGGCGGATTGTGAAACTCCGAACCCCAATCGACAAATTGATTAGCTACCGAGTTGGTCATGACGAGATCTCCGTATTGGTGGTCAATGTGCGAAACGCGCCCCTCTTTTGTGTTGTTTGTTGAAACTGCCAGGTTCTGACCTGGGTGTCGGAAAGTCATGTCGATCGCGTGCCGATCGCCCCCTTCAAACGGATCGAAAAATCGCAGGCGCAGCCAACCACGGGCCGACTGTTTCAATCAGGCGGCGCCTCGCGACGATTGTTGCAAGTTATGTTGGCGTGATCCCCGTTTCGGAGAGGCGGTGCGGCAACGCAGCGATAGTCATTTTTTTATTGCAGGCGCCTTTGCCTTCCGTGAAATCCCGATATTCGTATTGATCAGAGCATAGGCGATGGACCTGCGGCCTGCAATATCGCTCGCGTCGCAGGTCGCACTCCAAACGATGCGCGACTAAACGCACAGCGCGCCTCCGTCCCCCGGGCCGCTCACAACAGCTCGCCCCGAGCGTCCCTTCCTCCTGTGTTCTTCATCCCATGACGTCGGGCAGCGCTTTCGGCCCATCGGCCGTGCCTGCTTGTCGTTGACGCATGCCCGCTCGTGGGCCCTCTCCCTTTCACGAATCACTGGAGCCCGTTCATGGATATCGATTGTCACCGTATCGGCGGCACCCTGGGGATCGCCGCATGTTCGTTTGCCGCCGCACTTTCTTTCGCCGCGCAGGCGCAGGGGGCGACCGCCTGCTATGCCGTCGCCATGCGCGGAGGGCCGCTCTACGTAACGGCGGATGTGTTGCGCGAAGCCGCGCTCAACGTCGCGAACGCGCGAGTCACCACTGCCGGCAATCCGCCGTTGAGGACGGAAGCGCCCCCGCCCGACCCGAAACGTTGCGACGGGGCGAACGATCACCTTCCTGCGGCGGGTCCCGAGCGCGACAACTACTTCGGCAATGTCGTGAGCCCGTTGAAATTCCTGCGTCTCGCGGCCTATCAATGCGCGGGAGCGGGAGGCCGCAGTCAGTTCTTCTCGATGAACCAGGCCATTTACTATCGCCAGTGTGGAGGCGGGCAATACTCGAACTACATTCACTTCTGGGGACGAGCGAACGGGAACTCGAGCACGTGTTTCGCCAGCGACTACCCGACGATGTTTGCCAAGGCCACCGAAAAGAGGAAGCCGGCGGACCTGCTCAAGGCGATGAAGATGGTTTACTCGGGCGGCCTGAGCGGAACCGCCGCGAACGATCAGGCGCTCGGCAACGCGATGGCGGCGATCCTGATCGCCGAAAGCAATCGCGACTATCTCGTCAATCTCGAGAACTACATGCTGATGGACCTGGCCGACGTGAAGCAGGCCACGCCGGAGCAAATCATCGGGGGCCACTGCGTGCCGAATGCCTCGTCCTGCCAGAACCACAGCGAGTCGCAGAACGGCAAGCACCCGCTCGCGTGGGGCGGCGCGCAGGAAACCATGATGGTGAACGGCTGGGGCCAGAGGGCAGGCGCCAATAGCCCCTTCGGCATGACATTCGAAGGCAATCTGTCGGGCGAGTGGGCAGTCGCGAAAGAAAAGGTCAAAAGCGCGAAGGGCGACCAATGCGGCACGGTGCCGCCAGCCTACGGAAATCTGACTCCCGCCCAGCAGAGCGCAGTGCGAGGCGTCTTCGAGGGCATTCTGCCGACCCGCTGAAGTTCGCCGTCGGTCGACGCGCCAAAAAAAACGCCGCCGCCCCCATACGCGGAAGCGGCGGCCTCACTACGCTCGACCTGTCGTCAAACCGCCATCACCGTTACCGACTTCGTGACGAGGTACGGCTCCAGCGCTTCCGGCCCGCCTTCCGACCCGTAGCCCGAATCCTTCACGCCGCCGAACGGCATTTCCGGCCACGGCGTCGCCGGCTGGTTGATCCACAGCATCCCGACTTCGAGGCGCTGCGTGAGCAGGTGTACGTTCGCGAACGAGCGCGTGAACGCATAGCCGGCCAGACCGAACGGCAGACGGTTCGCTTCGGCGATCGCATCCTCGAGCTTGTCGAAGCCGCGAATCGCCGCGACCGGGCCGAACGGCTCGTTGTTGAACACGTCCGCTTCGAGCGGCACGTTCGCGATCACGGTCGGTGCGAAGAAGTTGCCTTCGGCGCCGATCCGCTCGCCGCCGGTCTCGATGCTCGCGCCGACCTTGCGCGCGTTGTCGACCACCGACGCCATCGCGGTCAGACGCCGCGGGTTCGCGAGCGCGCCGAGCGTGGTGCCTTCGTCGAGGCCGTTGCCGATCTTCAGCCCTTCGGCATGCTTGACCAGCGCACGCGTGAATTCGTCGCGGATGCTGTTGTGCACGAGGAAGCGCGTCGGCGAAATGCAGACCTGCCCCGCGTTGCGGAACTTCGCACCGCCGGCGGCCTTCACCGCGAGCGCGACGTCGGCATCCTCGGCGACGATCACCGGCGCGTGGCCGCCCAGTTCCATCGTCGCGCGCTTCATGTGCTGGCCCGCGAGCGCGGCCAGCTGCTTGCCGACCGGCGTCGAACCCGTGAACGTGACCTTGCGGATCACCGGGTGCGGGATCAGGTACGACGAGATTTCAGCCGGATCGCCGTACACGAGGCCGATCACGCCGGCCGGCACGCCTGCATCGACGAACGCGCGCAGCAGCGCGGCCGGCGATGCAGGGGTTTCTTCCGGCGCCTTCACGAGGAACGAGCAGCCGGTCGCGAGCGCCGCGCTCAGCTTGCGCACGACCTGGTTGACCGGGAAATTCCACGGCGTGAACGCCGCGACCGGGCCGACCGGCTCCTTCACGACCGTCTGCTGCGCACCGAGGTTGCGCGGCGGCACGATCCGGCCGTACACGCGGCGGCCTTCGTCCGCGAACCATTCGATGATGTCGGCCGCCGACAGCACTTCGACGCGCGCTTCGGTGAGCGGCTTGCCCTGCTCCTGCGTCATCAACTGCGCGATCGTGTCCGCGCGTTCGCGCACCAGCGCGGCCGCCTTGCGCATCGTCGCCGCGCGCTCGTGCGCGGGCACCTTGCGCCATGCCTCGAAGCCGCGCTGCGCGGCGGCGAGCGCACGGTCGAGATCGGCGATGCCCGCGTGGGCCACCTTGCCGATCGGCTTGCCGGTCGCCGGGTTCACGACGTCGATCGTCTTGCCGCTCGCGGCGTCGACCCACTCGCCGTCGATCAGCAGTTGCGTATCCGTATAAGTCACGTTAGCCATCCAGACACCCCTACATTGCGTCGATAAAACGCGCGCTGCCGCGAGCGGCCGCGCGCCGGTTGACAGAAAGAGCAACGCCGCCGGGGCTGACAACCGCCCGGCGGCGCAGACGGCAGGCACGTCGGCCTGCCGTCGTTCCGCATGGGACCGCGCTCAGTGCGCGGCCGCCGTCGCCTTGCGGAGTTTCGCGACGTCCGCCGCCTGCACGGCCGGCGCGCCGTTGTTCCAGCCGGCGCGCATGAACGTCAGCACGTCGGCGATCTGCCGGTCGTTCAACTGGTTCGAGAATGCCGGCATCGGATAGGCGGACGGCACGCCGCCGATCACGAGCGTGTCGCTGCCGTTCAGCGTCACGTTGATCAGCGACGAGGCATCGGCCTCGAGCACGTTCGGATTGCCGGCGAGCGGCGCGAGCAGCGGCGCATAGCCGCGCCCGTCCACACCGTGGCAATGCAGGCAGTAAGCGTTATACACCTTCGCGCCCGGATCGGTTGCCGGTCGGCCCAGCGCGGCCTGCGTCGCCTTCGGATCGTAGCGGTACGGCGGCGCGCCCGTGCCGCCTGCCGCCGGCAGCGATTTCAGGTAGCGCGAGATCGCGGCCAGATCGTCGTCGGTCAGTTCCTGCGTGCTGTGGTTGATCACGCTCACCATCGAGCCAAACGCGGTCGCGTGCTGATTCGCGCCGGTCTTCAGGAACTGCGCGACGTCGGCCTCGTTCCAGCGGCCGAGCCCGGTGTTGTGCTCGCCGGTCAGGTTCGACGCGAACCAGTTGTCGATCGATGCGCCCGACAGGAACGCCGCGCCGCTTTCGTCGAGCGCCTTCTCCTGGAAGCCGACGCCGCGCGGCGTGTGGCACGACCCGCAGTGTCCGAGCCCCTGCACGAGATACGCGCCGCGGTTCCACGTCGCATCCTTCGCCGGCTTGTCCGCGTAGGGCGTCGTGTCGAGGAACACCATGTTCCACAACGCGAGCGGCCAGCGCATGTTGAGCGGCCACGGGATGTCGGACTGACGGTTCGCCTGCTTCACCGGTTCGACGCCGTGCATGAAGTACGCATACAGCGCCTTCACGTCGTCGTCCTTCAGCTTCGCGTACGACGGATACGGCATCGCCGGATACAGGTTGTGGCCGTCCTTCGCGACGCCCTTGCGCAACGCGCCGGCGAACTCGGCTTCGGTATAGCCGCCGATGCCCGTGTCCGGATCGGGCGTGATGTTAGTCGTGTAGATCGCGCCCATCGGCGTGACCATCTTCAGGCCGCCCGCGAACGGCGTGCCGCGTGGCGCGGTGTGGCACGCGACGCAGTCGCCGGCTTTCGCGAGATACGCACCGCGCGCGACGAGCGCGCTGTCGGCGGGCGCCGTCTGCGCGGCATGCGCGCCCGTGCCGACCACCAGGGCGGACAGCGCGAGCAACGATGCGCGGAGCGCATTCAGGTTCAGGTTCGGGGTGAGAAGTCGCATGGTCGTTCCCTCCCTCAGGCCGTTTTCAGCTGGTTGCCGACCGGCAGCTTGCGCAGCCGCGTGCCGGTGGCCGCGAAGATCGCGTTCGACAGCGCCGCCGCGGTCGCGGCGGTGCCGGGCTCGCCGATCCCGCCCGGCGCCTCCCCGCTCTTCACCAGATGGACTTCGATCGGGGGCACCTCGTTGATTCGCATCATTCGGTAGTCGGTAAAGTTGGTCTGCACGACGCGGCCGTCCTCGATCGTGATCTCGCCGTACAGCGCGCCCGTGATCCCGAAGATGATGCCGCCCTGCACCTGCGCCTCGATCGTGTTCGGATTCACATACATGCCGCAGTCGACCGCGCACACGACGCGCTTGACCTGCACCTCGCCGCCGTCCACCGCGACGTCGATGACGATCGAGAAGAAGCTGCCGAACGCATGCATGACCGACACGCCGCGCCCCTGCCCCTTCGGCAGCGACGCGCCCCAGCCGGCCGCCTTCGTCGCGACGTCGAGCACGTTGCGTGCGCGCGGCGTCTTGTCGAGCAGTGCGCGGCGGTACTGCACCGGGTCGGTCTTGGTCTGAGCGGCCAGTTCGTCGATGAAGCTCTCGACGACGAACGTGCTGCGCGTGGGCCCGACGCCGCGCCAGAACGCGGTCGGCACGTGGCGCGGCTCCTGGCGCACGTAGTCGACGAGCTGGTTCGGCAGGTCGTACGGCAGTTCGGCCGCGACCTCGACCGCATCGGGATCGACGCCGTCCTTGACCGCGGGCGGCGCGAAGCGCGCGAGAATCGACGAGCCGACGATCCGGTGCTGCCACGCGACCGGCTTGCCGTTCGCATCGAGGCCGGCCGAGATCGCGTCGTAGTAGCACGGGCGGTACATGTCGTGCTGGACGTCTTCCTCGCGCGTCCAGATCACCTTCACCGGTGCATCGACCTGTTTGGCGACTTTCACGGCCTGGCCGACCATGTCGGTTTCGAGCCGCCGGCCGAACCCGCCGCCGAGCAGGTGGTTGTGCACGACGATCTTGTCCGGCGACAGCCCGGTCAGTTGCTGCGCCGTGTCGCGTACGCGGGTCGGCACCTGCGTGCCGACCCAGATCTCGCAGCCGTCGCCGCGCACGTGCACCGTGCAGTTCACGGGCTCCATCGTTGCGTGGGCGAGCAACGGCTGTTCGTAGACGGCGTCGACGCGCGTCTTCGCGTTCGCGAACGCCTTGCCGACGTCGCCTTCCTTGCGCGCGACCGCACCCTTGCCGTTCGCCGCCGCGTGCGCGAGATCCGCGAAAAGATCCTTCGTCGACACCTTTGCGTCCGCGCCTTCGTTCCACTTCACGACGAGCGCCGATGCGCCGCGCTTCGCGGCCCACGTGTGATCGCCGACCACCGCGACCGCGTTGTCGACGCGCACGACCTGGCGCACGCCGGGGATCTTCCTCGCGGCCGTGTCGTCGACGCTCGCGACCGTGCCGCCGAACACCGGGCTGTTCACGATCACCGCATACAGCATGCCGGGCACGCGCACGTCGAGCCCGAACTGCGCGGTGCCGTCGACCTTCTCCGGCGAATCGAGGCGCTTCGCGGGCGTGCCGATCAGCTTGAAATCCGCCGGCTTCTTCAGCACGACGTCCTTCGGCACCGGCAGCTTCGCCGCGGCGTCGGCCAACTGGCCGTACGATGCGCGCCGGCCGCTCGGCGGATGCTGCACTTCGCCGTTCGCCGCGCGGCAACTGGCCGGATCGACGTTCCATTGCTTCGCGGCCGCCGCGACCAGCAGCGTGCGCGCCGTGGCGCCCGCGCGGCGCAGCGGTTCCCACGCGTAGCGCACCGACGTCGAGCCGCCGGTGAGCTGGCCGCCGAGCAGTGGATCGAGGAACAGTTTCTCGTTCGGCGGCGCATGGTCGAGCGTCACGCTCGACAGCGGCACTTCGAGTTCTTCCGCGATCAGCATCGGCAGCGCCGTGTAGACGCCCTGACCCATCTCGACCTTCGGCATCACGAGCGTGATCTTGCCGGCGCGGTCGATCTGCACGAAGGCGTTCGGTGCGAACACGCCGGGCGCAGCGGGTTCGGCTGCGTCGCCGCCGATCACCGAGCGGCGTGCGTCGTCGCCCGCCGCCGGCAGGCTGAAGCCGAGCAGCAAGCCGCCGCCGGCCGCTGCGCCGAGCGACATCCCAAGTTTAAGGAACGACCGGCGCGACACGCCCGTGCCGGCCCGACCTGCTTCGATCAGTCCTCGCGACATGTCAGGCCTCCTTCGCGGCTTGTTTGACGGCCGCGCGAATCCGGTGGTACGTACCGCAGCGGCAGATGTTGCCGGCCATGGCCGCGTCGATGTCGGCATCGCTCGGGTTCGGGTTCGATGCGATCAGCGCGGTGGCGGCCATCACCTGCCCCGACTGGCAGTAGCCGCACTGGACGACGTCGAGCTCGCGCCAGGCCTGCTGGACCTTGTGGCCGGCCGGCGTCGCGCCGACGGCTTCGATCGTCGTGATCTTGCGGCCCGCGACGGCCGCGACCGGCAGCACGCACGAACGCGCGGCAACGCCGTCGAGATGCACGGTGCACGCGCCGCATTGCGCGATCCCGCAGCCGAACTTGGTGCCGGTGAGGCCGACGACGTCGCGCAGCACCCAGAGCAAGGGCATGTCGTCGGGGGCGTCGACCGAGCGGGTTTCGCCGTTGATGTTGAGGGTGATCATTCAGCCTCCGGGGCCGTTGTATTGGGGAAGCGGCGCGAACGGGGCACGCTGCGCCGTGTGGTCGTCGTCGCCGTTGCGTCGTGCGCAACGGGTGCCGCGCGGCCCGGGTGCGGACGAGCCGCGGCGGTGGTGTTGCATGCTTGCGTCGTTACTCGGCCACGTCGATGCCGGACAGCACCTTGATGACCGACGGTGCGGTGAACCAGTCGGCCGACTTCCTGCGGAATTCGCCGAAATGCGGACTCGCGAGGTGTGCGTCGAACGCCGCCTGGTCGTCGTAGATTTCATACAGATGCAGGTTCGGCGAACCGTCCTGCTCGCGGAACAGGTCATAGCGCCGGTTGCCCGGTTCGGTGCGCGTCTTGGCGACCAGGCTGCGCAGTTCGGCCTCGGCGGCCTGCGCGTGTTCGGGTTTCGGGAACAGCGAAGCAATCACGTGAAGCGCCATTTTTTCCACTCCTTTGAAAACGGAAACGAGCATGCCACAAGCCGGCGTCTCGCGACGCCAGCGTGCAGTGGTCGTATGTCGTCGAGCGGAGGGATCAGGCCAATTCGTCCGGGCCGAGCCGCACGACGACCTTGCCGAAATTCTTGCCGGCGAGCAAGCCGATCAGCGCTTGCGGCGCGTCGGCGAGATCGGGAACGACGTCCTCGAGCGTCTTCACCTTGCCTTGCGCGACCCACTCGCTCATGTCCTTCAGGAACGGCGCATAGCCGGTCGCATAGTGATCGAGGATGATGAAACCCTGCACGCGGATGCGCTTGCGCAGGATCGCGCCCATCAGCGCCGGCACGCGGTCACGGCCGGTCGACACAGCCTTGTCGTCGTATGCCGCATCGTTGTAGTGCGCAATGATTCCGCAGACGGGCACGCGCGCATGGTCGTTCAGCAGCGGCCACACCGCGTCGAACACGGCGCCGCCGACGTTCTCGAAATAAACGTCGATGCCGTTCGGGCACGCGTCCTTCAGCTTGGCGGCAAACGCCGGATCGCGATGGTCGACGCACGCGTCGAAGCCGAGCGTGCCGGTCACGTACGCGCACTTGTCGGCGCCGCCCGCGACACCGACCACGCGGCAACCCTTCAGCTTCGCGATCTGGCCGACCACCGCGCCGACCGCGCCGCTCGCCGCGGCGACGACCACGGTTTCGCCGGCCTTCGGTTCGCCGATTTGCAGCAGCCCCGTGTACGCGGTGAAGCCCGGCATGCCGAGCACGCCGAGCGCGTACGACGGGTGCGCGAAGTCGCGGCCGAGCGGGATCAGGTCGCGCCCGTCGGACAGCGCATAGTCCTGCCAGCCGGCTCCGGCCACGACGAGATCGCCTTCGCGAAACGCCGGCAGGTTCGACGCCACCACGCGACTGACCGTGCCGCCGACCATCGGCTGCCCCAGTTCGGCCGGCGGCGCATAGGACGGCGCATCGCTCATCCGGCCGCGCATGTACGGGTCGAGCGATAGCCAGACGGTGCGCAGCAGCACCTGGCCTGCGCCAGGCACCGGCACGTCACCGGTTTCGGCGCGGAAGTTGTCCGGCGTCGGTGCGCCGACCGGGCGCGAATTCAGGACGATCTGGCGGTTTGCAGTCTTGCTTTGCGGCATGTGAGCCTCCGTCAACAGGAATGAACGTGCTGCGTGGGCACGCTCGGATCAGGGATGGACCAGCGGGAAGTGCGCGCCCGCGGCGCCATCGGCGATCGAGCCGGTGCGGTCGCAGGCAGGCGGGTGGAGCGATGGGGACAGCGTAACGCGGCGTGAGGCATTCGTCATGAACGATTGAGTAGACCAGTCGTCTAGAATCAGGGCAAAAACAAGGCGCGCCGATGCGCGCCCGGATTACGACTGCGCTCCGTCGTGCGCGGCCGGCGGCAGGTTCAGCATGCGCCGCGTTTCGACCATCGCCCTTTCGAGCGGTTTGCGGTTGCGGTGAATCTTTTCCAGCAGCGTCGCGCCCAGCCACAGCTCGTACAGGATCGCGGCCGTGTACGACGGATCGTCGACGCCGCTCAGCGAACCGTCGGCGAGGCCGGCCTCGATGCCGCCCGCGAGCCGCTCGATGATCTGGCTGGTGCCGCGCCGCAGTACCGTGCGCATCGCTTCCGACAGATCCGACACTTCCGCGCCGAGCTTCACCGCGAGGCACTTGCCTTCCGGATCGTCCGCGCATTGCGTGTGCAGCCAGTTGCCCCAGTACGTCATCAGCCGCTCGGCGCCGGTGCCGGCCTGCTGCTCGAGCAGATTGTCGAGATGCGCGAGATAGCCTTCGAAATACGATTCGAGCAGCGCTTCGCCGAATGCCTCTTTCGAGCCGAAGTAATGGTAGAACGAGCCCTTCGGGATGCCCGCCGCGGCGAGAATCTCGTTCAGACCGACCGCCGAAAACCCCTTGTGGAGCATGATCGGCTTCGCGATATTCAGGATGTGCTGGCGGACTTCGGCGCCTGACGATGCATTCATGATGGCGTATGGTAGCAACGATTAGACCGGTCGTCTAGTAACGTCGAGCCGGCATGTTGAGCGGCACTTTACCCGATCCCCGTCGCAGGCCCAATGTCTGGCTGGCGCGCTTCTCGTCTGTCTGAGTCGTATGCGCGTGTTGCGTCATGGCGGCGACTCGGTTGCGCTGTCAGCGCGGCGCCTCGCCGGCGCGCTTTCTCGTGCGCGCCCGTCGCTCGCTACGTTCGGCGGCCGGCGCGATCTTGACGCCGCGCAACGGCGGCCGGCGCACCAGCGCCGCCATCTCGCGCCTCAATGCATCGAGTTCGTTGCCGCGCGCTGCCTCCGCCGCCAGTGCGCCGTCGAGCTGCCCCTGAAGCACGCCGCAGCGATGCAGCGCGTCGCCAAGTTGAGCCTGTAGTGCGGCTGTGTCTTTCCGCTGCTGCGCATCGCGTTGTTCCGCGCGCGATGTCGCCGCGTCGAGTTCCTTTTGCAATCGCGCGGCGGCGAGCCGCTCGCGATCGATTTCCTGAAGCGCCCGCTTCTCCGATGCGCGCAGCCGCTCCTCGGCGCGGCCGGCGTCGTCGCGCAACCGGTCGAGTTGGGCGGTGAAATCCGCACGCGCCTCGGCGAGTGCACGATCGCCCTCCGCGTTGTCGGCCTTCAGGCGTTCGATATCCGCTTGCAGCGCTTGCCGCGATGCATCGTCCGCCGCCCTCGCCTGCTCCAGTTCCTGAATGCGGACCTGCGCAGCCAGCAGCGCGGCCGTGCGTTGCTCCAGCGCGGTTTCGGTTCGGGCCAGTTCGGCCTGCAACGTCGCGACTTCCGTTTGCGCCGCGGCCCGCTGGGCTTCGACTTCCGTGCGCAACGCGTCGAGCGCCGCTGCCGCGTCGGTGCTCGACCGGTTCCACAGCGCCGCGACGAGTTCGCCCGCCGCTGCCTGCAGATCGGCCGGCAGGTCCGGATGCTCGATGCGCACACGGCTTTTTTCCCGCAGCTCGGCCCAGAACTCGCCGAGAACGGCCGTCGGCGTACTCATGCTGCCCTTGCGAACGAGCTGGTACAGGCGGTTCGCCGTCGGCGTGATGCCGAAACGGAAGAACAGCAGCGCGCAGGCTTCGCGGTACAGCTCGCGCGTTTTGGGGAAGTCGGCCTTGAGGCGCTCGATTTCGGCGGTCAGGCGGGGTTCGGCGGCAGCGAGGTCGGACATGGTCGATTGTTGTCTGGAATTTCGTAAATAATATAACGTAAACCGTTAAATATCCAATCATCGGCCGGCGACGATTTGACATTATTTCTATAATGTCGAGAATTGGCTGGCGGAAGACGTGCACGCCCGGCCCCGCTGATTACGGCGTGGCGCGGTGCGGCGTCGAAATGCTGGAATCCCCTACCGGGTCATGGCCCACTGAGTCGCCGAGTGAGCCGCCTGCAGGCGGCCGGCATCCAACCGAATTCGCAGCCGGCCGGCACGGGTAAATCACGGGATCGGGACAGCCGCCCTTTGCACGGCAGCAGCCGGACAAATACGATCGCGCCACGCGCCACACGCGCGGCAACGAAACACGAGCGTGCGTGCGACGGCGGCACGAAGCGCGCCGGCTTTCAGCGGCCGGGCGCCGCTTCCCTGAAGAAGTCGATCAACTGTCGCGTCAGGAAGGCCGGATTCTCGTCCGGCAGCCAATGCCCGGTGTTCGGCGCAACGGCTCCGCGCACGTCCAGCGCCAGTTCCCTAGCCATGTCGATCTCTTTGGTGCCATTGCTCTTGTCGCCGGCGAGCGCCAGCACCGGCATCGGGAGCTTGTGCTTCATGAACGCCTTGAACTGCGTCTCGTCCTGCGCAAACGCGCGATAGAGTTCGAAGCCGGCGCGCAGCGCGCCGGGGGCTGCATAAGCGGCGGCGTAGACGCCGATATCGTCGTCCGACAGCGGGACGTGGGTTCTCTTCTTGTAGAAATCGAGAATGTACGCGCGCTCCTTGCCCGCAATCAGCATTTCCGCGATATCGCGCTGCTGATGCAATCCGAAGTGCCAGAGCTGCGGATCGGCACGGGCCTTCGCTTCGTCCCAGACGCGCGTGCCCGGCACCGGAACGTCGAGCATCGCAAGCTTCACGATCTCGGCGGGCCATTGCGCGGCGTACGCGTAGGCCACCATCACGCCGATGTCGCGGCCGACGAGGTGAATGCGCGTCGCGCCCAACTGGCGGACGAGTGCCCGGATGTCGCCTGCCATCGAGGCTTTGTCGTAGCCGCCGAGCGGCTTGTCGGATTCGCCCGCGCCGCGGTAATCGACCGCGACGACGCGATACCCCTCTTCCGCCAGCACCGGCATCACGTGACGCCACGTGTACCAGGTTTGCGGCCAGCCATGCAGCAGGAGCACCATCTCGCCTTCGTCCGGGCCGCCGGTCACGTAATGGAGGCGCACGTCGTCGACCTGCGCGTAGTGCCGGCTGAATCGTCGATCGAAACCGGGCGGCAGGCCGGCCGCCGGCATCCCTGACATCGATTGTTCATTCTGCATGGGTCGTCATCCGTTACTTTGTCGGTCGCTCAACCTGTCGACCTGCTTCACGCCCCGGAGCAGCCATGGCCGAAGTTGCCTCGTGAGGAACGGCATGATGATCCAGGTCAGCGACGAAGTCAGGAGTGCGGAGCTGAGCGCGAGTTGGACAGGACGCTCCAGGGCGGGAAGGAGCGCATTCAGAAGGTAGGTGATCGACAGCAGGACCGGATAAACGGCCAGCCACGTCACGAGAAACGTCTTCCACTTCGGTGTGGCGGGCTTGCCGGCGATCGCGAACCACGCATCCATGCCGATCGCGGCGTCGCGATGTTCGTCCGATATCTGGTCGCCCTTCGCAACCAGCTTTCGGCGTTCCCCGGAGGCCTCCCACGCATGCAGATGCTCCGGCGAGTCGAAACGATAAATCAGGTAGTTGATGCCGCTTGAATCGCTCAGGCGGACGTTGCCGAGGTGCCCCGGGTAACGCCGCGCTGTCGCGTCGATCTCGCGCGCCCATCGATCGAATTGCCGCTCCCGCCCCGGATGAACGACGCGGCTGACGACGATCGTGCTTGATTCGCGCATCGTGTCGGGCGGGGAAAGGCGTTGGCTGTCGTGCATCTGGTTGCTGGAGCGAGTGGGCAGTCCATTTCGGTGCTCGGCGGTGCCCGATGGCGTGCGAGAACCCGCCCCATACGCCGTTTGGGCGAACATGCCGGGCCGTCGCGCAAGCAAATCACGGTCCTGCCGCAAGCGGGCAGTGTCGCTTGTCGCGCTTCGACGCTCGCTCGAACGGCCTGCGCCGATGGCGCGGCAGCATCAAGCGATGCCGTCGAATTCGCTACCAAATGAACGCGCGCTGTAATTTTTTCAGCAGGATAGAAAGCGTGGAGCGCGACGGGGTTATCGGGAAGTGGATTGCCGTGCGCCAAATCCTCGCCCAGCGCCTTCGTTGCGTCTGTCATTCGCGTGCCACCGTAGGCCGGTAACGTTCGAACCCGCCCCGATTCCGACAAGCGATCCGCCATGCAGCGCCCGTCGCGCGCCACGCCCCACTCGCCCCACGTTTACGCAGCCACGTCCCGCGCCCTCGCCGTCAGCCTCGCGGTCAATCTGCTGCTGCTCGCCGTCGAGACGGCGGCGGCATGGTCCGCGCATTCGTCCGGGCTGCTCGCGGACGTCGCGCACGCCGCGATCGATCTCGCGGCCGATGCACTGATCCTCGTCGCCTGCCGGTTCGACGCGCGCCTGCCGCCGGAGCGACGCCCGACCTACGAGCCGCTCGCACTCGCGGGCCTCGGCGCGTTACTGGCCGCGACCGGCGCGCAGATGATCTGGCATGCGCTGACCCGGTTCGATACGCCCCCCGTCGTGCAGCCGGGCCCGACCGCGCTCGTGCTGGTTGCCGTCACGCTCGCCGGCAAGGCCGTGCTGTCGTACTGGATGCTGCGCAAGGCGCGCGAGACCGGCTCCGCGCTGCTCGAGGCGAGCGGCTGGCACGTGCGCACCGATGCGCTGTCGTCGTTGCTCGCGGCGCTCGCGATGAGCGCGGCGCTACTCGGCCTCGGCCATCTCGACGATCTGGCCGCGCTCGCGATCGGCGCGCTCGTGATCCGCACGGGCGCGGGGTTCATCCGGCGCGGCTGTGCGCAGTGGCCGGCATTGGCCGATTGGGCGAATCGCTCGACGCGCGGGTCGTGAACGCGGATAGTCGCGCCGCGCGTTGGTGCTTCGATACGCGTGATCGACTGCACGGGATGAAGAAGAGGCTCGCCCCCGCGAGCCTCCTTTGCGTGATGTCGCCATCGGCATGGAGTTCTTGGCGTACCGATGCTACCGCCCACCCGGGCGGCACGACACTCCCGGGCAAAATCCGCACGAGCGCCGCCGAACAACAGCCGCGGCATACAGCATGGGACGGTTTCGCCCAATGGAGTATCGGGACGTCTTGCACGGCATCCCGCGACGCACACGTATGCTCCGCCGGCGGCGTGACGGGGCGATGCGCGGGTGTCGTGCGCGACGACCACAGGCGAATTGACCGATTAGGCTGCGTGTAACAGGCTATTGCTTGTTTTTTGTTAATACAGTCTGCAGTTTGTATTTTGACGATACATGCCATAGACTGTATTTTCCGATTACAAACGATCGCCTGTCATCTCGCGGAGCGCCCGATGGCCTTTCCTGTCCAGACCTTGACCCAGTTGCGCCCGATCCTCGTCGGCTTCCGCAAATCCGCGGGGCTCACGCAGGCACAACTGGCCGCCCGCCTCGGCATCACCCAGCAATCTTATGCTCAGCTCGAAGCCAACCCGTCCGCGGTCAGCATCGAACGGCTTTTCAAGGTGATGAACGCGCTCGGCGTTCGCATGATGCTCAGCCTCGACGAGCGGGATGCACCGGCGGAAGCGGCCGATTCGGCTTCCGCTGCCGAACCGGTGGCGCGCC
The DNA here is from genome assembly GCF_002959955.1 of Burkholderia sp. BE12. Lineage (NCBI taxonomy): Bacteria > Pseudomonadati > Pseudomonadota > Betaproteobacteria > Burkholderiales > Burkholderiaceae > Burkholderia > Burkholderia sp. BE12. The sequence goes on from NZ_PREY01000016.1 coordinate 45,768, forward strand.
GCCAGCCGGGCGCGAGCAAGCGCGGCACCCCGGCCGCGACAACCCCGACCGGGGCCGCCGTCGGAACTGCGCGGATGCGCCCGACAGCGACGACTCGGGCCACGCCACGCGTCTCGGAGCGGGAGGACTGGTGACGATGGTCGCACGCGCCCGCAGCAACCGGCTCGACCTGTGGATGAACGGCATTCCTGTCGGCTACTGGGAAATCCGGCGCGGGGTCGAGCGTCTCGTCTACCTGCCGGACTGGCTTGACGATCCCCAGGGCCGGCCACTGTCATTGTCGCTGCCCTTCACGCCCGGCAACCAGCCGCACCAGGGCGCGATCGTGGCCGACTACTTCGACAATCTGCTGCCGGACAGCGAGCCGATCCGCCGCCGCATCGCGCAGCGTTACCGGCTCCGATCGACAGCGCCGTTCGAATTGCTCGCGTCGATCGGCCGCGATTGCGTCGGCGCGATCCAAATGCTGCCGCCCGACGAGATACCGGTCAATCTCGAGGGAATCGAAGGCGCGCCGCTCGACGACGCAGCCGTTGCCGATGTGCTGCGCCACGCGACCGCGACGCCGCTGCCCGGCCGCGGGGAACCGGACGGCGACCTGCGCCTGTCGATTGCCGGCGCGCAGGAAAAGACCGCGCTGCTGCGTCAGCGCAACCGCTGGCTGCGGCCGTCGGGCAGCACGCCGACGACCCACATCTTCAAGCTGCCGCTCGGGCGCGTCGGCAACATGCAGGCCGACATGCGCACGTCCGTCGAAAACGAATGGTTGTGCTCGAAGATCGTCGCCGCGTACGGCTTGCCGGTCGCACCGTGCGATATCGGCCGGTTCGACGATCAGAAGGCGCTGATCGTCGAGCGCTTCGACCGGCGCCCGTCGCGCGACGGCTCGTGGATCGTGCGGCTGCCGCAGGAGGACATGTGTCAGGCGACCGGCACGCCGTCGGGGGCGAAATACGAAACGGACGGCGGCCCCGGCATCGAGACGATCATGGGCATCCTCGCGAATTCGGCCGACGCTTCCCGTGACCGGATGAATTTCTTTGTCGCACAACTCGTGTTCTGGGTGTTGGCGGCGATCGACGGCCACGCGAAGAATTTCAGCATCGCGCACCTGCCCGGTAATGCGTATCGCAGCACGCCGCTGTACGACGTGCTGTCCGCGCATCCGATCATCGGTACGCGCCGCAATCAAATCCCGCCGAGCCGCGCGCGCCTGGCGATGGCCGTCTGCGGGAAGAACCGGCACTACGTGATCGGGGAAATCCAGCCGCGCCACTGGATCGCACAGGGCCGGCGCGTGGGCCTGAGCGAAGACGACGTGCGGGCCGCGATGACGGCCGTCGCAGCACGAACGGAGCCCGCGATTGCCGAAGCCGCCGCGCAGATCCCGGCGGATTTTCCGGCGGACGTGGCAGACGCGATATTCGCGGGCATGCGTCGGCAAAGCCGCAAACTCGCGGCGGGCGATCCGGCGTGACAAACCGACCGGCCGCGACGGGCTGTCGGTCTTCGCCGCAATACTTCGACCCTCGGTCGACCGGCGGTCCTGACGGGACCGAAGCAGTTACGCCGCCGCAGATACGGACTTCGAACGCCCCGCGCCGAACCGCGTGCCGACCGCCGCCGCCGGATCGTTCAGCCGGCGTCGCGCGCGCGGGCGAGGGCCGCGAGGTTGCCCTCGCCGAACCCGTGGTGCCCCTTGCGCTGCACGATCTCGAAAAAGATCTCGCCGGGGCGACGTTTGACGAAGGTCTGAAAGAACAGTCTCGGCACACCGTCGCTGCCGATCTCGCCGTCGACCAGCACCGCGCGGCGGCGCAGCGCGTCGAGATCGACACCATGCGCGGGCAGCCGCGCGTCGACGTCGTCGTAATAGCGTGCGGGCGGCTCGATGAATTCGACGCCGTTCGCACGCAGCGCATCGACGCACGACAGGATGTCGTCGGTGGCCAGCGCGACGTGCTGCACGCCCTCGCCCGGATGGTCGGGCAGGTACGCATGCATCAGCTCGGTGCGCCGCGTGCCTTCCTCGTAGACCGGAATCCGCACCGCGCCGCACGGCGACACCATCACGCGCGACTCCTCCGACACATGCCAGTGCGCGTCGATCTGATGGATCTCGCGAAAATGCAGCAGGTCGTGGTAGAAATCCAGCCACTCCCGCATGCGGCCCGCGCCGACGGTTTGCGTGAAGTGGTCGACCTGCTGCAGGCCGACGCCCGCGCAGTCGAGATCGGTATGTGCGGTCGCGATGTCGATCGGCCGGAAATCGATGTCGAAGATCGAGATGTCGCCGACGCCGCCGCGCTGGCCGTCCCGCCCGCGCCAGCGGTCGACGAAATACAGGTGCGAATCGCCGATGCCCTGGATCGCCGGGATTTTCAGCTCGCCGACGCCGACTTTTTCGCCTTCGAAGGCCCACGCCCCGAGCTGGATCGCGCGCTCGAACGCGCGCCGGGCGTTCGCCACCCGCAACCCGATCGCGCAGACGCCCATCCCGTATTCCTCCGCATAGCGCGCGGCGAACGAATCGGGCTCGGCGTTGATCAGGAAATGCATCTGCCCCTGCCGGTACAGCGTGACGTTCTTGCTGACGTGCCGCGCGATCGCCTTGAACCCGAACTGCTCGAAGCGCTGCGCGAGCGCTTCCGGCACGGGCGCCGCGAATTCGACGAATTCGAGGCCGGCCATCCCGAGCGGATTGGCGGCCGGATCGGCGACGGGCGGCGTATCGCTGGACAAGGGGTGGGAATTGCCGGGCATTCCAGTCTCCGGGGGCATGCGGTCGATGGGGCGATTGCGCCTGTCGCGTGCGGCATGCGCGGCCGATGCGGCGGCCTCGCCTCCGCCCCGAACGGGCGCGTTGTCGATGCTGCAGATTTTAACCAGATCGTTCACGGCGGCACACCCCGGCCGAACGGGATATCGCCGCGCCGCCTAGTGCAAACCCGAAAAGCGTTCGGTAATCGCACGGAATTGAACGATAATCGCGCACATTATCCGATTGGCCAATTGCCGCCGTGCGGCCCGCGCCCTATTCTCCGTTCACCCATCGACTTCAATGCAGCATCGGACGCGGCGCCGCCACGATTCCACGATGCGCCGTGCCAGGAGACATCGCCATGACCCCCACCTTCGACACCCTCGACGCTGCCGCCAGCGCCCGAGCACGCAGCCAGGCCCGCAAGGCCGCGGTCGGCAGCTTCGTCGGCGCCGTCGTCGACTGGTACGACTTCCTGCTGTACGGGATCGTCGCCGCGCTGGTGTTCAATTCCGAGTTTTTCCCGAAAGTCAGCCCGACGATGGGCACGCTGGCGGCGTTCGCCACCTTTGGCGTCGGCTTCCTGTTCCGGCCGCTGGGCGGCATCGTGTTCGGCCACTACGGCGACCGGCTCGGCCGCAAGCGGATGCTCGTGCTGACCGTGATGCTGATGGGGCTGTCGACGGTCGCGATCGGCCTGTTGCCGGCATTCTCGACGATCGGCTGGTGGGCGCCCGTGCTGCTGGTGCTGATGCGCGCGATCCAGGGTTTCGCGGTCGGCGGCGAATGGGGCGGCGCGGCGCTGATGGCCGTCGAGAGCGCGCCGAAACAGAAGAAAGCGTTCTACAGCAGCGGCGTGCAAGTCGGCTACGGCGTCGGACTCGTGCTGGCCACCGGCATCGTATCGATCCTGAGCCATACGCTCGGCGAGGCCGCGTTCAAGTCGTGGGGCTGGCGCCTGCCGTTCGTGTTCAGCATCGTGCTGGTGCTGATCGGGCTGTGGGTGCGCAAGAACATGGACGAATCGCAGGAGTTCGTCGAGAAGGTCGAGCACGGCAACCGCAAGCTGCGCCTGCCGGTGCTGGAAGCGCTGACGCGCCACCCGAAGGCATTCCTGCTGATCGTCGCGCTGCGGCTCGCCGAACTGTTCACGATGTATATCGTCACCGCGTTCGCGCTCAGCTATTCGACGACGAACCTCGGCATGTCGCGCGACCTGTTCCTGAACATCGGCCTGCTGGTGGGGGCGGTGAGCTGCGTGACGATCCCGTGCTTCGCGTGGCTGGCCGACCGCTACGGCCTGCGCCGCATCTACCTGATCGGCGCGCTGATCGGCCTCGCGTCCGCGGTGCCGTTCTTCGTCGCGCTGGAAGCACGATCGATCGCGTGGATCGTGATCTTCTCGATCCTGCTGGCGAACGCCGCGCACGACATGGTCGTGAGCGTCCAGCAGCCGCTGTTCACCGAGTTGTTCGGCGCCGAATACCGCTACAGCGGCGCGGGCGTCGGCTACCAGTTCGCGAGCGTCGTCGGCGGCGGGTTCACGCCGTTCATCGCGGTCGGCCTCGTCAGCGTGGCAGGCGGTTCGTGGCACCTCGTCGCCGGCTATCTGGCGGTCGGCTGCCTGATCTCGCTGGTGGTCGCCGCGCGGATGCGAGCGGCGCGGTGACGCAGTGAGCGCGTGGCCGACGAGCGTCGCCGATTACGCGCGAACGAGGCGCGGCAAGCGCGCGTAGAGGCGTTCGACGAGTTGTCGGGCGCTCTCGCCGTAATGCAGCTCGCGGTGGCAGTTCGGGCAAACGGCCACCGTATTCGATACGAGATCGGGGCCCCGCTCCGCCAACTTGCGGACGTGGTGGACTTCCAAGTACGGCAGCCCGTCGGCCCCCTTGAACGGGGCGGGTTCGCTACAACATTCGCAAGTCCCGTTTGCTTGTGTCAGCACCCAAGCCTTGACCGACGGATCACGACGAATTTGGGTCACGGTCGCACTGGTGGCAGCAGGATTCGCGTTGCCCGGTGGTGGCGCAATCTGCGTCTTTTTCAACGCGTCGCGCACGTCGAGTTCGAATTTGACGGTCGGAGCAGCCGACCGCTGCTCCAGTTCGTTAATGAACTGCTCGATCAGCACGCCGTTCGCGCCGACGTTCTTTGCCGGCTTGAGTCCGGAAAGCCATTGGCGGCCCATCAGCGCCAGCACATAGGAAATGTTCTGCATCCGGTACTCGAACGCTTTCGCCGTGCGATTGAACTCTCCGGCCAGCCTGTCGTACACCGCTTTCTTGACGTATGGCTGCCCCGTGCGCTCGTTTTCGAGCATTTTGAGATATTCATCGACGGAAGAACGGAGTTCATCATGCGTCCACGGCCGCCCGTCAGCGTTCGCAGAAACGTCTTCATTTAAAGGAGATTGGGGAGATGGTGTTGACATGAACGGCCGCATTCGGGAATCCGATCTCGATTTTACGAGATAAGGAACCATTCCGATCCAGTTGGCCGCGGCAGGTCGTTTTCATTTTTGCGGGACGATTTCTCGGTTGGCATGCCGGTACCGCTCACGCCCAACGTCAAACACCGTCAATCTCGCGCGCCGATTCCCCTTTTCTCCCTCCGAACATTCCACGCCGCGTGCCGACCAATGGCATCATATGGGCCTACGTCAGTCACCGATACGCCCCCATATCATGTCGAATCTCATCGTCCACGGCGGCACTCCGCTGCGCGGGGACATCAAGCCGTCCGCGAACAAGAACGCCGTCCTGCCGATTCTGTGCGCCACCCTATTGACCGATCAGCCGCTGCGCCTCGTCGGCGTGCCGGACATCACCGACGTGCGCAAGATCCTCGACATCTTCCGCACGCTCGGCAGCGACGTGTCGGTCGATTTCACGACGGGTCTGCTCGAGCTGCACCATCGCGACACGAAGTTCGATCCGGCCGTCCATCGGCTGCCCGAGGCGATGCGTTCGTCGATCATGCTGATTCCGCCGCTGCTCGCGCGCTTCGGCGTCGCGCGCCTCGAGAACGACGTGAAAGGCTGCACGCTCGGCGTGCGCGAAATCGATCCGCACGTCGAGGTGTTCGAACGTTTCGGCGCGCACATCGAACGCACGCCCGATTCGCTGATCGTCCGTACCGACGGGCCGCTGACGGCCAACGATCACTGGCTCGACTACGCGTCGGTCACGACCACCGAGAACTTCGCGCTGTGCGCGACGACCGCGAACGGCACATCGACGCTGATGAATGCGGCCTCCGAGCCGCACGTGCAGGAGTTCTGCCAGTTCCTCGCGATGATCGGCGTCGCGATCGAGGGCATCGGCACGTCGCGGCTTTGCGTGACGGGCGGCCGCAAGCTCGGCGGCGGCGAGTTCCGCTTCGCCGAGGATTTCCATGAAATCGCGACGTTCCTTGCGCTCGGCGCGATCACGGGCGGCGACATCACGGTGCGCAATTCGTCGCCCGAGCATTTCCCGCTGATCGACCGCACGTTCGCGAAATTCGGCGTCACCGTCACGCACCGCGACGGCTGGTCGCGCGCGGAACGCGACGGCCCGCTGCGCGTGCGCCGGCCGTTCACGCAGAACATCCTGACCAAGGTCGAGGCCGCGCCATGGCCGTACCTGCCGGTCGACCTGCTGCCGATCTTCATCGCGCTCGGCGTGCGCGCGGAAGGCAGCGCGATGTTCTGGAACAAGGTCTACGACGGCGCGCTCGGCTGGTCCGGCGAACTGTCGAAGTTCGGCGCGCACGTGCTGTTGTCCGACCCGCACCGGTTGATCACGTTCGGCGGACTGCAGCTGACGCCGGCGCGCGTCGAGAGCCCGTACATCATTCGCGTCGCGATCGCGCTGCTGATGGTGGCCGCGAGCATCGAAGGCCGCTCGGAAATCATGAACGCGCTGCCGATCCGCCGCGCGCATCCGCATTTCGTCGAGAACCTGCGTTCGGTCGGCGCGAACGTCGAGTGGACGAGCAGCGAGTAAGGTCATGACGGATGCGGCGCGCGTAACGGTCGCGTCGCATCCGGTTCCTCCGCTTTTCCGGTTCGCCCGTCCTCAAGCAAACGGGTTGCGCAATACCGGACCGCCGTCCACTTGCAAGCCGTCGCGCATGTCTTCTGTGTACAGATATTCGCACCCCTCGATCGACGCAGTTGCCACGATGCATGCGTCGTCGAAGGACAGGCGATACCGCTCCGCCAGCCGCCGCGCGAGGTCGTGCGCATCGACGGTGAGCGGCACGACATGGCACAAACTCCTGATCGGCTCCAGAAACTTCCCTACCTCGCGCCACGGCATCCTCAATTTGCGGTTGCAGATACTGGCGACCTCATTCAACACCTGGACGCTGATGGTTGGCCGCCGAAGAAACAGCGCCTCCGCACGATTTGCCTTGGTTTCGTCCTCGGACAGCAGATAGAGCACGACATTGCTGTCGACGAACGATTTCTCCGTCTCAATCCTGCTCATTCGCATCGTCCCGGCTGAACTTGAAATCCGCGGGCAACTTGCCCCTGAAACGCCGCAGCCGCTCCAGAAGCTCGTCGGGCCTCGGCTTGCGGCTTACCGCGAAAACGCGGGGACTGACGACCACGATCTCTATATCGTCGCCTTCGCGAAGTTCCAGTGCGTCGACCACACTGGCCGGAAGACGAACTGCGAGGCTATTGCCCCATTTTGCGACCTGCATATGCGTCTCCATAGATATACGCCACAGACTGTATATCTTCGGCGCGAATCCGCAATTCGACTGAATGGACAATGGCCTTCAGCCGCGTCCCGTTACCTCATGACTCGCGCGATAATCGCTCACTCCCGCGCGAACACCGCGCATCCACCGCCCACCTGTGACGATGAAAAAGCCCGATCTCGACCGACGCGACTGGATTGCCGGCCTCGAAAAAGGCCTGATGATTCTGGAGGCATTCGATAGCCAGCACGCGCGCATGACGCCCACGCAGGCCGCCGCGCGCACCGGCCTCACGCGCACGGCCGCGCGGCGCTACCTGCTGACGCTCGAGTCGCTCGGCTACGTGTACACCGACGGCAAGCTGTACGGCCTCACGCCGCGCGTGCTGCGCGTCGGGTGGTCGTACTTCGATTCGGCGCGGCTGCCGCGCACGGTCCAGCCTTATCTGCAGCAACTGAGCGCGTCGCTGAACGAATCGGCGTACGTCAGCGTGCTCGACGGCTGGGAGCTCGTGTTCATCGCGCGCAACGGCGTGTCGCGCGTGATGACGACGGGCTTCGTGCTCGGCGCGCGCGTGCCGGCGCCGCTGACGTCGCCCGGTGTCGTGCTGCTCGCCCATCATCCCGATCGCGAAGCCGTGCGTGCGTGGCTCGACGAGACCGAACTGCCGCCGTTCACGCCGAACACGATCACCAACAAGGCGCGGCTGCTCGAACAGGTCGACCAGGCGCGCGACGCCGGCTTCGCGGCGATCGAGCAGCAGTTGCAGGTCGGCGTGCGCGGGATCGCGGTGCCGCTGAAGAACCGTCACGGCGAAGTCGTCGCCGCGCTAAGCACGAACATGCCGATCGGCGCGGAGACGACCGACGCGGCCGTGCGGCGCGTGCTGCCGCATCTGCAGGAAGCGGCGCTCGCGATGCTCAACGTGCTGTAGCGCACGCTGCTCGCCGATCGGCCCGACGCGACGCCTGCGACCCCGCTACTGGACGAATAACGCCCTGCGCCGCAACCGGCAGTCCGTCGGCCGGTTTTTGCCCTTCACCCGATCCGCCACCACCGCGGCAGCAGATTGCGCACTTCGCGCCGCCGATAGCGGTCGTCGATCAGATGCACGACGCCCTCGTCGTGCTCGGTCCGGATTACGCGCCCGGCCGCCTGCACGACCTTCTGCAGCCCCGGGTACAGGTACATGTAGTCGTAACCGTTGCCGAAGCGCGCGTCCATCGCGCGTCGCATCTGCTCGTTGATGTCGTTGACCTGCGGCAGTCCGAGCGTCGCGATGAACGCGCCGATCAACCGCTCGCCGACCAGGTCGACGCCTTCCGAGAACGCCCCGCCCAGCACCGCGAAGCCCACGCCGCGCCCGCCCGCGTCGAAGCGCGCGAGAAACGCGTCGCGCTCGCTTTCGGCCATGCCGGGCGCCTGCGCCCACACGGGGACGTCCGGATGGCGGGTCTGCATCAGCGCGACCACGCGCCCGAGGTAGTCGAAGCTGCTCAGGAAGCCGAGATAGTTGCCGGGCCGCGCCGCGTATTGCGCGGCGATCAGGTCGGCGATCGGTTCGAGCGACCGGTCGCGGTCGCGCCAGCGTGTCGACACGTGACTCGCCACGCGCACCGTCAGTTGCTCGGCGCGGAACGGCCCGTCGACGTCGAGCCAGCCCGTATCGCCGGGCAGCCCCAGCGTGTCGCGATAGAAATGGAACGGGCTCAGCGTGCCCGAGAACAGCACGGTCGCGCGCGCGGCGTCGTAACGCGGCGCCAGGAAACCGGCCGGGATCACGTTGCGCACGCACAGCGTCGACTGGACGCGGCGCCGGCGGCCGGCCGTCGCGACGCCGTCGAGCGCGGGCTGCCGCGGCATGGGCTCGCCATGCAGCGTCGCGTCGAAGATCGATGCACTATCGAACGCTTCGGCCAGCACGCCGAACTGGATCGCCTCGAAGTGAAAGCGCAGCAGTGCGTCGCCGTTCGCGCGCGGCGCGTCGGTCAGGTGTTCGCCGATCGCAGCGACGAGGTTTTGCACGGCCGACACGATCGGGCCCGGCACGTCGGGATAGGCCACATAGCGCTCGGCCTGCGCACGGTTGAGCGTGCCCCATGCGCGCGCGAGCCGGTCGAATGCCTTGCGCAGCGCCGCGGGCGCGGCTTCGCGCGCGGCTGCGAACGCGAACGGATCGAGCGACGCGCTGTACATCTTGCGGGCGCGGTCGAGCAGGTTGTGCGCTTCGTCGACGAGCACGCCGACGCGCCACTGGTTCTGCTGCGCGAGCGTGTGCAGCATCGCGCTGCCGTCGTAGTAGTAGTTGTAGTCGCCGATCACCATGTCCGACCAGCGCGCGAGCTCCTGCGCGAGGTAGTACGGACAGACGTCGTGCGCGAGCGCGGCGGTGCGCACGGTATCGCGATCGAGCAGCCCGGCCTCGATCGCCGCATCGCGCGCGGCCGGCAACCGGTCGTAGAAGCCTTTCGCGAGTGGGCACGATTCGCCGTGACACGCGTTGTCCGGATGCTCGCACGCCTTGTCGCGCGCGACGAGTTCCAGCACGCGCAGCGGCAGCGCGGGCGTGCCGGCGCCGAGCGTCGTCGCCGCTTCGAGCGCGAGCGCGCGGCCGGGCGTTTTCGCGGTCAGGAAAAACACGTGGTCGAGCTCGCCCTCGCCGCATGCCTTCAGCAGCGGGAACACGGTGCCGACCGTCTTGCCGATGCCGGTCGGCGCCTGCGCCATCAGGCAGCGTTCGTCGCGCGCCGCGCGATAGACGGCCACCGCCAGCTCGCGCTGGCCGCTGCGGAACTGCCCGTGCGGAAACGCGAGCGCGCGCAGCGCCGCGTCGCGCGCGGCGCGATGGGCCGTCTCGCGTTCGGCCCACCCGACGAAGCACGCGCACTGCTCGACGAAGAACGTCGCGAGCGTGGCGGCATCCAGCGTTTCCGTCAGCATGGTCTCGCGCTCGGACACGATGTCGAAATACACGAGCGCGACGTCGATTTCCTCGAGATCGCGCGCGTCGCACATCAGGTGTGCATAGATCTTCGCCTGCGCCCAGTGCAGCGCGCGGTGGTTGGCCGGCATCGCGTCGAGGCTGCCGCGATAGGTCTTGATTTCCTCGAGCCGGTTCGCCACGGGATCGTAGCCGTCCGCGCGGCCGCGCACGGTGAGCGTGCCCCACGTGCCCGTCAGCGCGATCTCGGTTTCGTAGCGCGCGCCGCGCTTCGACGTGACCGCGCCGTGGCCGGCGATGCCTTCGAGCGCGGTCGGCGCGGGCGTGAAGCGCAGGTCGAGATCGCCGCGCCGCGCGGTGAACTCGCACATGGCCCGCACCGCGACGACGTAGCTCATGCGGACAACCCCGCCGCTTCGGCGTGCGCGACGCCCTCGCCGGCCCACTCCACGTCGACGACGCGCACCGGCATGCGGTGCGCGAGGCAGTAGGCGAGCCAGCGCGTCTGGTTGTCCTGCAGCCGATCGCCGGGGCCCTTCACCTCGATCAGCTCGTAGCGGCGTTCGTCGGGCCAGAAGCGGACGAGATCGGGCAGGCCGGACCGGTTGCTGCGGATATCCGCGAGCAGACGCGTGAACCACAGCCGCAGGTGCTCGGGCGGCAGGCAGGCGAGCGCTTCGTCGAGCAGCGCGTCGGTCAGCACGCCCCAGAACACGAACGGCGATTGCAGCCCGGCCTTCGTCGCGAAATGCCGGCGGATCGTGTCGCGGTACGCGCCCGAATCGAGCTGCGCGAAGCATGCGTCGAAGGCCGCCGCGCGGCGCAGGGCGAAATCGGGTGCGTGCAGGTCGGCCGGGCCGCGCTGGAACGGATGAAAGAACGCACCGGGCACCGCCGCGAACACGGGCTCCCAGCACAGCAGCCCGAACAGCGAATTGATCAGCGTGTTTTCGACGTAGTGGACCGGCGAAGCCGGCTGCGCGAGATGGTCGCGCACCGCGAATTCGACGCTGACGGACACGTCGGGACGCGCAAGCACGAGCGTCTCGCGCGGTACGTGCGCGGCGGCGGCCGCGCGTTCGACCCGCTGGCCGGCGCGGCGCTGCAGGCGCGGCAGCATGCGCTCGACGCGCTGACGCTCCTCGTCGCTCTCGAAGCCGTCGCGTGCGTCGAGCGCCAGCGCGAGCGCGTCGTCGTCGCGTCCGCAGCGTTCGAGCACGCGGATGCGCCGGTGGCGGCTGCCGGGCCATGCACTGCGCGTGTACGCGTCGAGGGCGGTGCTCCAGTCGGCACGGCGCTCGCACGCCTGGCCGAGCGCGAACAGCAGCTTCGCGCGGCGCGTCGCGAGCCACGGCTGCGCACAGCCGACTGCGTCCAGCGCACGGATCAGGTCGTCGAACGGCAGATCGTCGGGCCATGCCTCGAGCGCGTCGCGGCACATCTGCAGCGCGAGATACGCGTCGACGTCGCCCCGCTGCTGGAATGCGCGCGACGACGGCGCGATCGGCACGCTTTCGTACTGGAACACGCCGAGATCGGCGAGCACGAATTCGCTCCAGTCCTGATGCAGATTGCCGAAGAACATCAGCCGCAGCCGGTCGCACAGCGCGCCGACCGTCACGCGCAGCACCCGGTCGCCGGACTGCGCGCACCACGCGTCGAGCGGTTGCGCGACGTCGTGCGCGGGCCGCAGCCGGTCGAGCCAGTCGGCCTTGCGTTCGCCCGCATGCGCGGCGAGCGACGGAAAGATGCGCAGCAGCTCGGCCTTGGTGGACAACGCGAACAGCGCGTCGAGCGTGAGCGCCGGGGCCGGATCGACCCACCCGACGGCGACGAGCGGCGCGACGGCGTCGAGCGTGCAGCCGATCTCGTCGTACACGAGCTTGCTCGCACGGAAATCGGACCCGTTGCGCATCAGCATCCGCACGAGCAGCGCGCGCGACGCCTGCGGCAGCGTCGCGAACTGCCGCACGAACGCGTGCTCGTGCGCGTCGAACAGGTCGTCGTAACGCTCGCCGAGCCAGGCCAGCGCGCGTTCGAAATTGGTCAGGTAGTAAAACGCCGGAGGCGTCGGCGAGGCAGGCGTCACGGGGATCGATCACTGTACATTTGTACAGGTCGAAATCATATCAAATATGACGGGCAATGCCGCACGCGGCATCGCCCTTCCGCTGCCCGGCCCCGGTCAGAACTGGTAATTCACCGACATGTCGAACACGCCGTTGGTCGACTGCTGCGTGATCGGGCTGCGCGCCGCGCGGCCGACGAGCTGCTCGATCGCGCCGTCCATCGTGACGAACCAGTGCTTGTTTACGAACCACACCATCGTCACACCGAGGCCGGCCGATTTGATCCCGGCGCCTGACGAATAGGCCGGCAGCCCCGAGCGCGCGGATGCGCCCGGGTTCACGCCGAACCAGCTGTTCATGTAGCGGGAGTCTGCGAACGACACGGTCGGCCCCGCGAACCAGAAGAAGTGTTCGTTGCTGCCCGGCATCGGCATGTACGCGGAAAAATCGCCGGTCCAGCCGTTCGACCCGCCGATGCTGCGCCGGACGTCCGCCCGCAGCACGAGCGGGAAATCCTTCGAGACCACATAGTCGGCCGCGAGCTTCATCACGGGCGCCGCGTTGATGTTGTCGAGGCCGTTCAAGTGGCCGAGATCGTCGGCCGAACGGCGCCCGAGGTCATAGCCGACCGACAGGCTCACGCGCCAGTTCGGCCCGCGCAGCACGTTCGCGCCGAGACCCTCGCCCGTCGACAGGAAGAACAGGTCGCGATAGCGGATGTCGAAATTCGGCCCGCCCATCACGCGATAGCGGTCGGAGCCCGCGTAGCGCGGCTGCAGCGTCATCGCGGCGCCGACGCTCACCTGCCAGGTGGGAACATTCGGATCGAAGAGTTTCTGGAGCGGGATGCCCGCCGTGTATTGCCATTCGCCGAGCGGCGAAGGTGTCTGGGCCGACGCCTCGCGAGCGCCGGCGGCGAGCGCCGCGACTGCGGACAGGCCGGATACGAACCGGCGGGCGCCGGGTGACAGCAACAGGCGAGCAACTGTGGTCAAGGCGGTCTCCGTCGGCTGCACGAAACGAACCTGAAGGAAAGCGCGTCGCGCTTCATCGGCTGCAACAGCCCGCAGCCTGCTGCGCGAACGTAGTGTGCGCTGAATTAACGGACATCCTACGCGACACGCGCGCAGACGCAAAGCGCCCGTTGTGCACGGGCACTTTGCCGGAATCCGGCACGAGCCGGGGGATGATTGCGGAATCAGAAACGCTCGACGTGGTAATCGCCGGCGAGCGCGGCCGGACTGCGCGTCGACATCATTCGCGAGAAGCCGTCGGCGAGCCGGCCGAGCGCGAGCTGTTTCTGGCTCGCGTCCCAGTGCGTATAGGTGTCGTACGCGGCATCGTCGAACGAAACGGTGACGGCGACCGGGCGGCCGCTGGCGCGAAAGCCGATCTGCAGCACGCCGCCCGGTAATTCCTCGATGTGATAGTGCAGCGAACGCGATTCGAAATAGCGGCCCAGTACCTGAGCGATCGCGCGCTTGTCTGGCGATTGCACGTGAATGTCCATGACGGTCCTCCTTTTCTAGTTTCGCGCGGCCGGTTGCGGCGCACTGCCCTCGCCCGGCATCCGCATCGGCGGCGGGTTCGACGGCGGATCGCCCTGCGGCAGCCCGTCGGGCACGGGCGGATCGACCGGGTCGTCGTGCCCGGGCGGCGGCGGATCCGGATCGACGTCGGGTGTCGTCGGTTCGGGGCGGTGCAGCATGGATGGCGTCTTCATGTCACTCCTGCGCGACGGCGCGCGCATCTCGATGGCGAAGCGACCGCCCGCAAGCGCCGTACCCGCTATCACGCCATGCCCCGCGGCCGCCGGGTTCAGTCGTCGTAAGCCGCCATGACGAGCCATATCCTGCGCCCCTCGGCGCTCAGCTGCACGGCCAGCGCGAACGGGTCGGACGGTTCGCATCGCGCAACGAGCACCTGCTGCGCGCGCTCCGGGCCGTCGTACACGGTGTCGTTCAGTGCGCGTACCTCGTCCTTGCCGTCGAACATGCGCCGTTCCGGCCGATAGACCCGCGATTCGCGCTTCCACGTGTCGAAACGCTCGCGCACCTGGCCGAAATCGCCGCCGCATACGTTCGCGTCGTAACGTATTCTTTCCCTGGCTGCATTCATCACGATGTCCTCTCGTCCATACCGGACGCACGCGCGTCGTACCCGCATGCCCGGCCGGTTCTCGCCGGCTTGCAAGCGCCATGCCGCGGCTGCCGCGGGTATGTCGCTTGCGCCTTCATCGACAAGGAGGTTCGACCATGACCGTTCACGCCCCCGGCCGCCGCGACGCCGTGTCACCGGCTGCCGGACTGCTCCGGCTCGCCACGTCGCGTCCGCCGTCCGAAGACAAGACGGAGGAGCGCATCGACGAAGGGCTCGAGGAGACGTTCCCGGCCAGCGACCCGCCCGCCGTCGGCGGTGCGAGCCGTATCGAACCCGCCAAGCCGTCCGGCGAGCGCGAACGTCGCGCGCCGCACGCCCCTTCCCCGCCCCGCGATCACGGCTGACGGCGGCACCCGGCGCGCGGTGCGTGGCAGTGCACCGGCGCGCCGGCGAAATCAGGAGCGATCCGATGAAAGTCCTCGAACGCAGATGGCATGAAATCAGCGGCGCGGCCGGCGTCGCGGCGCTGGCCGCGATCGAAAGCGCGGTGGTATTGGCAATCGTCACGATGACGGGTATCGGTCACTGACGTCCCGCACCGACCGGCCGCGGCTGCCGCCGTGGAAGATGTACAAGCAGGGTGGCAAATTTGTCCGTCGCCCGGCCGCCCAGGCCCGGCGTGCGCGCGTCGTGCGCGGCACGCGGCCTGCTCCCGTATCGTTCCGCTCACGAAGGAGGCGTTCATGTATCGCGTCAACGAGATCATGTCGCGCGACGTAGTGTGCGTCGCGCCGACCGACACGATTCGCCATGCGGCCGAATTGATGCAGCGCTTCGACATCGGCGTGCTGCCCGTTTGCGAGGGCACCGAACTCGTCGCGATCGTGACCGACCGCGACCTCGCGGTGCGAGCGCTGTCGCACGGCCATTCTCCCGATACGCCCGTGCAGGCGGTCGCGTCCCGACCCGTGCAATGGTGCGTCGAGGACGACGGCGTCGGCGACGTCCAGCAACGGATGGCCGACGTGCAGTTGCACCGGCTGCCGGTGCTCGACCGCCACCTGAAGCTGGTCGGCATGGTGTCGCTCGGCGACATCGCGACCCGTGCCGGCGGCCCGGCGCGCGACGAACTGGCCAATACACTCGAGGACGTATCGCTGCCGCGCCGCCGCTGACCGGCGGGCTCATCCCTTCGCGGCCTGCTTCCCCCGGCGCAATACCGGCGCCATGCATTCGCGTGCGGACCGGGTTGCCGCTTCGATCAGGAGGTTTTCGATGACAACGGACAAACCGTCGCGCGACGCCGCGCGCATCGTCGGCACGAATCCGCGTACGGCCGTCGGCGGCCCGGGCCCCGACGTGATGGCCGCCCGCACGTTCGAAGGCGATCGCGTGCTGACGATGGACGGCGACGACATCGGCAAGATCACCCACATCATGCTCGACGTGCGCGCCGGACGCGTGGCGTACGCGGTCGTGTCGTCGGGCGGCCTGCTCGGAATCGGCGACAAGCTGCTCGCGGTGCCGTGGAACGCGCTCGTCCTCGATGCCGGGCGCGAATGCTTCGTGCTGCCCGTCGACACCGCGCGGGTGCGCGAGGCGCCCGGCTTCGACAAGGGTCGGTGGCCGGCGATGGCGGACCCGGAATGGGCTGAAGCCCTGCACGCGTACTACGGCCGTTCGCCGTACTGGCTGATCGAGGAAGGCGAGACGGCGCTCGATTCGCCGCCATACGAGGCGTCGCCGGGCGGCCCCGAAGACGGCACGCGACAACACTGAAGCCTGCCGGCCGAAAGGCGGGTCACTGCGCGGCGGCCACCGTCTTCGCGAGTTGCCGCGCGGCGCTCAGGTGCGCATTCAACGTCGGCAGCGTGCGAGCGGCGAATGCGCGAAGCTGCGGGTCGCGGCCTTCTTTCGCCTCCGTTTCGTAAAGCCGGACCGCCGCTTCGTGCGCGCGCGGCCCCGCCAGCGCCACATACGCCGTATCGAACGCGCGCCCGTCCTTCGAACGCAATGCCGTCACCGCCGGATCGACGAGCATCCGCGTCTGGACCGGCACGCCCTTTTGCGCACCGATGTGCCGCAATTCTTCCGCGATATGCGCGTGATCGTCGACCATCCGGCGAGCGAAGGCCTTCACGTCCGCGTTCGACGAGCGGTCGAGCGCGAGCTGGCCGGCCTGCCGCTCCACCTTGCCGATCATGCCGGCCTTGTCGACGAATTCGGCATCGATACCGATCGGCCGTTGCGTCATGCCGGCCTCGTCGGCGGTCGGGCCGGGGCGCACGACGCCCGGCGCGACCTGCGCGGACGAAGCGGGCGGCGCCTGCGCGTGCGAGAGCGCGAACGCCAGCGCGCCGGCGGTGGCGGTCAGTACGATTGCCACCGTTCGGCGCCCACATTGCTTCATCCAGTTCGTTTTCGTCATCGGGGCCTCCGTGTCGGGCGACGGAGCGGGCCGTCACGCGGGACGATGGGCCGACGTGAAGAAATCGGTCCATGCGCCGTTGTGCCATGCGCCCTCGGTGCGCTCCACCGACAGCGCGCCGGCGGCGAGCATCGTCCGCTCCGCGAACGTGATCGTGCGCCGCGTCACATGCGCGGCGAGCACGACGCCGTTTTCGCATTGCTTCAGCGCGCCATGCCCCTCCGGCGCATCGCCGCGCATCCGGCCGAGCGCGCCGCACAACGCGCCGACGTAGCCGCCGACGAGCGGCACGCCGATCCACGCGAGCGGGGAATGAAGACCGCCCAGGTAGAGCAGCGCGGCCCCGGCGAGCCCGACGATCGCGCCGATGGCCACGCCTTCCAGCGCGCCGAGGCCGCCCGGCCGCGCGGCGGAGTCCGCATAGACGTCGCCGCCGAGCCAGAACAGTGCGTGCTGTCCGGGCGGATTGAGAAAGAAGACTTTCACGTCGTCCCGGTGGATGGCGTGGCCGCGCAATTGCTCGGCGCAGCGTTCCGCCTGCTCGAGCCGCGAGAAACGGCCCGCGATGATGGTGTCCATGTCGAACCTCCTGCCCGGTGACACGCAGGGCCGCGGGCGCGCGACGCCCGATCGGCCCGGCGCTGGCCCGCGCATCACGTTACTTCCGGCGGATCTGCAGCTTGTCGCGCACGCCGCTCACGCCGCTGACGTCGTGCGCGATGCGGATCGCGGTCGCGCGTTGTCGCTCGTCGGGCACGTTGCCCGTCAGTTCGACCACGCGATCGCGAACCTGCACGTCGATGTCGCCGGAGGCCAGCCCGCGTTCGGCGACGAGCGCGGCCCTGACTCGGCACGCGAGCGTCGCATCGCAGATCTGGGCCCCCGACGGCCGACGCCTGGCTCGCCAGCTTCGCACGCGTGCCCTCCTCGGCCGATGCGTAGCGGGTGTCGCGATCCATGCACACGACAGCATCAGTATGCTCGCGATCGGCACGACCGGCGTCCTGCGTCTGGTGCGTGCCCGCTTGCCGCCGGTACCGTCGCGCCGCGTGCTTTCCGTTGCTCCATCGTGTCTCCTTTCCCGTACGCGGCCAGGCGGCCGGACTGCCGCGCCGTACGTGCGCCGCTACCGCTCGCGCGGTTTTCCGTCGCCCACGTCGTTCGGTACGACGTCGACGATCACGCTCGCGAGCGTCGGCATGTCGACCGGCTTGCACAGATACGCATCGAACCCTGCGGCCATCACGCGGTGCCGGTCGGTCTTGCCGGCATGCGCGGTCACCGCGACGACCGGCAGATGTCCGCCGCCGTTCGGCAAATGCCGGATTCGGTCGAGCAGCCAGTAGCCGTCGCCGTCCGGCATCGCGAGATCCGACAGCACGACGCTCGGCTGCTGCCGCTCCACCGCGTCGAGCGCATCGTGCCCCGACCGCGCGGTCGATACCCGCGCGCCCATCGTCTCGAGCGCCGCCGCGAGGCTGGTCCGCGACGTCGCGTCGTCGTCGACCACCAGTACGCGCTGGCCGTCGAGCGCGGCCGTAGCGGGCTTGTCCTTCGCGCTCGACGGCTGCGCCACCGGATCGTCGTCCCAGCCGGCCGGCAGCGTCACCGTGATGGTCGTTCCGCGCCCGGCGCCCGCGCTCGTCGCGACGACTTCGCCGCCGTGCAGTTGCGCGATGTTGCGCACGATCGACAGGCCGAGCCCGAGGCCGCGCTTCGGGGACGTGAACGCGCCTTCCGGCCGGCTGAACGTGTCGAACAGGTGCGGCAGGTATTCCGGCGCGATCCCTTGCCCGGTGTCGGAGACGGACAGCCGCACGCGCTCGCCCGCGCGGGTCAGCGACACGTTGACCCGCCCGCCCGGCGGCGTGAACTTGATCGCATTCGACAGCAGGTTCGACAGGACCTGGCGCAGGCGCTCGCCGTCCGCCGGGATCACGCAGGCCGGCATCGCATACGCCGTCGACAGCACGAGCCCGTTCGCCTGCGCCGTCGCGTCGAGTTCGCGCGTGGCGTCGCGCACGATCCGCACGAGATCGACCGGCACGCGTTCGAGGCGCAGCCGGCCGGTCGCGAGCGACGATGCGTCGAGCAGGTCGGCGACCATGTGCGACAGCGACCGCGCGCTGCGATCGATCGCGTCGACGGCCTGCTGCGCGAAGCCCTGCCCGTCGGCGTTGCGCAGTACCTCGACCCAGCCGTAGATCACGTTCAGCGGCGTGCGCAGTTCATGCGACACCGTCGCGAGCAGCTCGTCCTTCAACCGGTTCGATGCGTCGGCCTGCACGCGCGCGTCGCGCGCACCGCGCAGCGAGCGAAGGTGGTAGCGTTCGTTGCGGCGGCGTTCGCCCGCTTCGCGCAGTGTCAGCGACAGGCCCGCGCAGTTGCCCTGCGCGTCGAGGATCGGCGAGGCGACGAAGGTGGCGCGAAAACGAGCGCCGTCGCGGCGCACGCCCAGTACGTCGAGCGGCCCGACCGGCGCGCGCAGGTCCGCGAACGACGCGGGCACCGCATGCCGGCGCAACCAGCGCGGTGCGATCATCGTGACGACGTCGCGTCCTTTCGCCTGGGCCGCATCGAGGCCGAAGATTCTTGCCGCGGCCGGATTCCAGCTGGTGATCCTGCGCTCGGCGTCGGTCCCGACGATCGCATCGGACGACGCGTCGACCACGCGGCGCAGCAGCCCGTCGTCGGACCCGCCCGCGACGGACGACGGCTCACGGTGCGGCGGGTACGGGTCGCCGTCGTCGTCATCGATCTCGCGCAAACGATCGTTCGCGAGCAGCGGCTTCACCGTCGTCACCAGCACGCATTCGACGAAACCGATCGCGACGAATGCACCGGCTTGCGCCAGCAGCGTCGCCAGCGGCGCGTCACGCCACCACAGTGCGGCGATCACGCCGACGCTCGCCGCGGTCGCGACGAGGCCGCCGCCGAACGACGTCAGCCATGCGGCAGCCGCCACGCCGGCATAAAAAGGCAGCGGCGCAAACGGCGCGTGCTCGCCGACGGCCTGAATCGCCCACGCCTGCAGCGCGGACGCCAGCCCGACGGCCAGCACGACCCATGCACCCTGCCGAAACAGCTCACGGGTCAGAGTCCTCATTGCATCCTTGCATCGCGCCGGCTCCCGTCATGGGCGGGGAGATGCCGTTTCGCGGCATCCTGCATCCCGCCGGGCGAGCGTGAAGGCATCAGCAAACAACGTACCCGGCGCCGGCTGCGAGCGCGTGCGCGGTCACGAATGGCCGCGGCTTAGTCCGCGTCGGCCGCGAGCCGGGCGGATGACTATCGGCCTCGCCGCACGCACCGCCGCAGTGGATCGGTAGCCGCTTTTTTTCATCAGGTTTCTGTAAAAAACGCCGGTTGTGCCCGGATCGCGGCAGCGCACCAAGGGCGTGCGGAAGGCTCATCGCCTGTTCCTCTCGCTCATGCCGCACACATTGGAATTTTCTATATAGCGGCACCTTCGTGGTCGTTTCGCTGTCGATGATAAATATTGCAATCAACGGAGCGCGCGATGCCGTTTTTCAAAACGGCCCGTGAACGCCTATGGGTGAATCTGCAAACCGGACGAAGCATCGCGCAGACGGTCGCCGGCTATCCGGCAGGTCCGCCGCGATGCGTACGCTGCTCGGCCGTATCGAGAAAATCGCGCCGACCCGCGCGAGCGTGATGATTGCCGGCGAAAGCGGGGTCGGCAAGGATATCGTCGCACGCCGGCTGCACGATCTGAGCGCGCGGCATGATGGCCCGTTCGTGCCCGTGAACTGCGGCGCGATTCCGGCCGAGCTTGCCGAGGCGCAATTGTTCGGGCACGAGAAAGGGAGCTTTACCGGGGCGACCACGCAGCGCGAAGGTTTCTTCGAAGCCGCGCGCGGCGGCACGCTGCTGCTCGACGAGATCGCGGAAATGCCCGCGGCGCTACAGGTGAAGCTGCTGCGGGCGATCGAGTCGAACACGATCGTGCGCGTGGGCGGCACCGAATCGATTCCGCTCGACGTGCGGTTCGTGTCGGCCACCCGCCACAATCCGGCCGACGCCGTGCGCGACGGCCGGTTGCGCGAGGATCTGTTCTACCGGCTCGCCGCGTTCGCGATCTACGTGCCGCCGCTGCGCCAGCGCGACGGCGACGTCGAGACGATCGCGCAGGAATTCGTCGACACGCTGAACGCGCGGCATCGCTCGCACAAGCGGCTGACCGACGCGGCGATCGCCGCGTTGCGTGCGTATTCGTGGCCCGGCAACGTGCGCGAGCTGCATAACACCATCGAGCGCGCGTACATCCTGTCGGACGAAGGCATCGACGTCGCGTTGCCGAAGCAGCCGATGCCGCCGGTCGACAGCACGTCGGACGGCGCGATGGCGCTGCCGCTCGGCGCGACGCTGCACCATGCGCAGCAGCGCTTCATCGTGGCGACGCTGCGTCACTTCGACGGCAACAAGCCGCGCGCGGCCAAGGCCCTCGGCATCAGCCTGAAGACGCTCTACAACCGGCTCGCGCTGATACGCGACCAGGGCGGTTCATGAACGGCGCGGCCCGCCAGCCGCGGCTGCGTCAGGCGACCTTGAACTGACCGACCGTCGTCGCCAGCGCGTTCGCCTGCGACTGCAGCGCGGTGGCCGCCGCGGTCGACTGTTCGACGAGCGCCGCATTCTGCTGCACCATTTCGTCGAGCTGCGTGACCGCGCGGTTCACTTCCTGGATGCCGCGCGTCTGCTCGTTCGCCGCGTGCGTGATCTCGGAGATGATGGTCGTCACGTTCGACACGTTGGACACGATCTCGCGCATCGTGTCGCCGGCCTGGCGCACCTGCCCGGACCCGGCCGACACGCTCGCGACCGTCGACTCGACCAGTACCTTCACTTCGCGCGCGGCCTGCGCGCTGCGTTGCGCGAGGCTGCGCACCTCCTGCGCGACGACCGCGAAGCCGCGGCCCTGTTCGCCCGCGCGGGCCGCTTCGACGGCCGCGTTCAGCGCGAGGATGTTGGTCTGGAACGCGATCCCGTCGATCACGCCGATGATGTCGCCGATCCGGCCCGACGCTTCCTCGATCTTCCCCATCGTCGCGACCACATCCGACACGACCACGCCGCCATGCGACGCGATCCGCGACGCGGCTGCCGCGCGTTCATCGGCCTGGCCGGCGGCTGCCGCCGACTGGCCGACGGTCGCGGTGATCTCTTCCATCGACGCGGCGGTTTCCTCGAGGCTCGCCGCCGCCGATTCGGTCCGCGACGACAGGTCCTGGTTGCCCGCCGCGATCTCGTTCGCGGCCGTGCGAACCGATTCACTGGCATCGCGGATCTGGCGCATCACGTCGTTCAGCTTGTCGACGAAGCTGTTGAACGAGCGCGCGATGTCGGCGACTTCGTCGCGGCCTTCGGCCGGCAGGCGCTGCGTCAGGTCGCCGGCGCCCGAGCCGATCGCGGCCATCGCCTGGCGCACCTGCGACAGGCGGCGAAACGCGGTCGCGGTGATCGCGCCGATGATCAGCGACGCCACGCCGACGATCACGATCAGCGTGATCAGCGACGCGGTCAGCAGCGAACGCATCCCGGCCGTCGCTTCGGTCTTGTCGAGCAGCACCAGCGCGTACCAGTCGGTGCCCGGCACCGGTTTCGCGCGCACCAGCTTCGCGTCGCCGCCGACGGCGACCTCGACCGGCGTGTTCGCCGCCGCGATCGATGCCACGCCCAGCGAGCCGAGTTCGGGCGATACGTCGGCGACCGGCTTCAGCGTGAGCTTCGCGTCCGGGTGCGCGACGACATGGCCGTTGCTGTCGATCAACATCCCGAAGCTCGCCGGCGTCGGGCGGATCGACTTGACGTTGGCGATCACGCTGTCCATCGACACGTCCGCGGCGACGACGCCCTTCAGCGCGCCGTCGCGCAGGATCGGCACCGCGAACGTGACGACGAGGTTGCCCGTGCCGGCATCGACATACGGAGGCGTGACGACCGGCTTGCCGGCCTGTGCGGCCTGCTTGTACCACGGGCGGCCGGTCGGGTCGTAGTCGGGCGGGATGCCGGTCGGGTCGGAGAAGTGGAACGCCTTGTCGGCGTAGCCGGCATAGACGTTCGTGAAGCCGCCGGCCGCGGCCATCTGCTTGAACACCGGCAGCGGATCGGGCGTCAGCGCGGCGTCCTGCAGCGACGCGATCATCCGGCTGCGGGTCGCGACCCAGTCGGCGATCCCGACCACGTGACCGCTGGCGACGGAGGTCAGATTGCGGTCGATCGCGTCGTCGTTGTATGAGTGTGCGATGAAATAGTTGATCAGCGTCGTGGCGACGAGCGCGAATACGACGATGGCGACGCACGCAGCGAGAATGCGGGCGCGAATGGACGAGAACATGGCAACGACTCTGTAAGGGAGCGGGAACGCCCGGTGGAAGAATTCACCGGGTAAACGGCAAATCGCACCGCTTACTTGAGCTCGTCGTGACAATTCAATGAAACGTATGACGAAAGGCGCCGGCGACTGTCGGCGAATCGTCAGGATGGCCGGGTTCGACCGGTGTGCCGCGCGCCTGCGCGGTGCCCGGCCACCACCCGCTACAGCCGACGACCCGGGCGCGGATCGGTGTCCGCCGGCGCCGCATCGTCCTGAGTGTCGCGATCGAAATCGTCCTTCTGGCGCATCCGTTCGCGCAGGTGCCGGATCGCGAATACGTGGATGTAGTCGTGCACGCGCGCATCGGACGACAGCGCGCGCACTTCGTCGTCGAGCATCGCACGCAACTGATCCGCGCCGATCGCGCGCTGTTCGGCGGCTTCCTTGAGTGAATCGAGCATATTGTCCTTGGACATCGACGGACTCCTGACGGTCGAGGAACGAAAAAGATGACGTTACTGGAAGTTTAGGACTGGACGGACGCGCGGCGTACGATGCGCCGACGCGTGTTTGCGCGCGATCAACGGCACGTTGCGTGCCGCCGCGCCGATCCGTTTCCGACCCGGCCGCGCAAGGTTCGCGGTGCACATGGCCCGCGAACGAAACTGGAGATCCTGCCACGCCACCCCGGGCGCGGCACCGGCGACGGCGACGGGTGGAAGGCCGCGCGATGCCGATGCAGTGGGGAAACTTAGACCGGCCGAAATCATGCGTCAAGCGCCCTGCCATTCGTCCGACGAACGCGTCGGATCGGCCGGTCGGCCGCCGCGCGTGTCAGCGGATTCCGATACGCGTCGCGCAATTTCCTGACAGCGACTTCAGCGCGCGCCGCTTGGCAGTACGCCATCGCCACACGATACTGATCACATGAACCAGGCGTTCATACCCGAACATCGCTCAGCCGGCCATCGAGCCGGCACGCGGGGTTCGGCGCAGGAGACCAACCATGGCACATCGCAACTTACCGGGCCGGGACGGCCAGCGGCGCGCGTCGGGCAACGCGCGCGCCCTGCCCGCCCGGGCCGCGTCGGCCGACAACCGTCCGTCCGACGACCTCGACACCTTGCTCGCGCTCGCACGCGAGGCCGGGTTGCTCGTCACGCTCGACGGGCAGATCGGCCGCGAAAAGTATCAGAGCGTCGTGGGGTCGGTCCTCGCTTTGCAGCGGTTCGCCGCGGCACTCGACGCGCGAAACGCGGCCGACGTACCGGCCGGGCCGGAGCTGCGTCGCAAGGCGCGGCCGGGCTGGCCGCATGCGAATCGTTTGCGCAGCCGCACATACAGTGCCTGCGCGCCGCTCCATGCCGTGCGTCCGCATTCGCGGGTACGACGCGGCGCGGGCCGCCGACACGACCTGCGATCGATTCTTCGTGCACTCTGATCGGCGCACGTAACCGGCGTAACGGGTGTACGTAACCAACGCACGGCATGCGGCCGTGCAATGGTTGCGCGCGCGTTGATGCGCTGCTCGACGCAGCCGCATTCGACATCATTCCTGCGGGGAAGTGAATTCGACGGGGCCACGCGGAAAGCGGACGGGGTGACTTGCACCCCGCCCGTCCTCCAAGGCAACCGTCGGTTGCCTACCCTCGTGCCAGAGAGTTCCCGGTCGGATGACGCGCCGGACAAACGCGCGGCGCAGCTCCTTAAAATGATGTGACGGCGGCGAGTGCGGCAGTGATCGCTTGTTGCATGCAGGCGCGGCCGGGATCGCGCATGCACGACAGGCCTGCCGCGTCGCCCGACGTTCCTTCACTGTCTCACGCGACGTGCGCAGCGTTTCTGATGCAGGTCAATCCAAACCCGCTTCGACCGCGATAACGCGGGATTCATTCCGCACCACGCACCAGCAGCACGGGCACCTGCGCGAGATGCGCGACCCGCCGCGCGACGCTGCCGATCAGCCAGGCGGCGATGCCGCGACGGCCATGCGTGCCGACCACCAGCAGTTCCGCCCGCCAGTGCACGGCCTCGCGCATCAGCGCATGAGCCACGTCGTCGCTGGTCGGACGCGTTTCGACGATGCCGCGCTTGGTCGGATTGCCCGTCGCGTGGAACAGCGGGCCGATCTTCGCGAGCGCATCCTCGCCCTCCGCGCGGTACGCGTCCTCGAGCGCGCGCACCGGCACGACATCGGTCAGACGCACCGCGCGATCGATCACGTACGCTGCATACAGCAACGTCGTCGGCGCCGCGAAGCCGAGGCCGACGCGCAGCGCGTGCAGCGACGGCTCGCTGCCGTCGACCGCGAACATCAGCCGCTGCAGCGCACCGTCCGACGGCCGTGCATAGGCACCGGGCACGATCAGCAGCGCGCAGCGCGCGCGTTTCGTCAACGTGTCCGACATCGCGCCTTCGACGAGTCGCAACAAGCCGTGATGCGGATTCGCGCCGATCACCAGCACGTCCGCGTGCCACGTCGACGTGTCGTTCACCAGTGCGTCCGCCACCGAGCCGCCCGTGATCGACGTATCGACGACCGTTTGTTCGACGTCGATGCCGCTGTCGGCGAACAGCGCCGCGATCCGCGCGCAGATGGCCTGCGCTTCGCGCATCATGTCCTCGCGCGCGGACGTCAGCAGCGCGTCGATGCGCGGAATGTCGGGCAACACGAGGCGCGGATTGTCGATTGCGCACACGATGCGCAAGCGCATGCCGGGACGCAGCAGCGTGCGCACGTAACGTGCGGCGGTCGGCGATTCGGGCGTCGCATCGACGGCCAGCGCGATCCGCGCGAGCGTCGGGATGGGCTGGGCAGTTTGCATGGCGAAGGTCTCCGGGCGTGCACGTCGTCGCTGAACGACGACGGGGCTTCGCGCGGCAGCGGCGCTGCGGTGGCCGGTCAGCCGCCGTGGCTGCAGGCAGCATCGGCGGGATGTCATGCGAAGCGCGGACAAGCAATGCGTTCGTTCAGCATAGGCCGTTCGGCCCGCGCGTGCATGATCGCGATCAACGATCGCGCGGCACTCTGCCCGCGCGGCTTACGACTTCGTCGGCATCGATGCGGCCGGACGGTTCGCATGGAACAGCGCGTACGCGATGCCGAGCAGCACGATCCATATCGGCCCGATCACGAGTGCGATGCGCGTATCGGGCGTGAACGCCATCAGCACGACGACCAGCACGAGAAAGCCGAGTGCAACGAACGAACCGAGCGGATAGAACGGCACGCGGATCGGCAGGCGCGCGATCTTGTCGGCCGACAGCGTGCGGCGAAAACGCATCTGCGCGATCGGGATCACGCGCCACGTCCAGATTGCGCCGAACGTCGACACCGAAGTGAGTTGCCCGAGTCGGTGGCCAGTTCGATGTCTGCGTCAGGCTCTACGGCCGCTTCTTGAATCGCTCCTTCACATCGCCGAATGACGCTTGTGCCTTGCCGACGACCTGTTCGGTCTTGCCCTTCAATCTGCTCGTTCGGTTTCCCATGATCTTGCCGACCACTTCCTTCAGCTTGCCCTTTGTTTCCTTGATGCGGCCTTTTACCTGATCTTTGTTCATGACATTCCTCCTTCAAATTGACGGACGCCCGAACTGGGGATGCTGTCCGACACGCTGCGCCGAATCGCGATGGTGCAGGCACGGCGCTTGCGCCGGTTGAAGCATTCGCGCTCGAGGACAGCGGACCGACGGCCAGCGTGGCCGAACGCTTGAAGCTTGTCAGGCTCAGGTCGCTGTAACGGGTGCCGAGGCACGGGCAGGTGTCCACTCATTGTCAATCTTGCGGAGGGAGCATGCACATTCTCACTAGCGCCGGCCCGCTGGTTTCGCTGATCGCCGGCATTCTCATCCTCGCAGTACCCCGCCTGCTGAATTACATCGTTGCTATCTATCTGATCGTCATCGGACTGCTCGGGTTGTTCGGCGGACACGTCCATTGAGCTGATTCGCTGCCTGCAAGCTCGCGAATTCCCGAGGATTTCGCATCCTTGCCCGACAACGATCGGCGAGATGTAGTTTTGGTCTCCGGCACGTGGCGTGACTGGGGGCGTGTCGTATCAGGTCGCTATGTGTCTGCTCATGCAGGCAAGCAAGAACATCAGGATTGGGTCGTCGGTGGCCAGCCCGGATGCGACCGCGAGTCAAACGAGATTGTCCTCGACACGCCGACGCTCGAGTTCGGCGAACTTCTCGACCACGAGCTCAGCTGCTGCCATGAGGAAGGCCGCCCTATCTCTCCAGCCCGCGAACATCGCGTAGACGCAGTCGAAGCGAGTGCGCTTTCACCAGCTTCAGGCGTAGTGACTTAGTGATTTCGTGGTGTAGTCACTTCGACAACGTCGCCCGCACCGTATATTCGCCTTCTAGCCCACCCTGCTCGGGCCGCACGAAATAACGCGACGCATCGAGATCCGCCGGCAGCGGCTCGACCGGATAACCGTGCTTTTCCCACGCATCGAGCCCGCCCTTCAGCGCCCGGATGTTGTGGATCATCTTCTTGCGCTGCATCTTCGCGATCAGCCGCTTCGCGGTCGCCTCGTTCGGGCACACGCAATAGACGACGATCGGCCGCTTCAGCACTTCCGGGTCGAGCAGGTCCGGCGAATCGAGATCGACCGGCACCGCGCCGGCGATCCGGTACGGCTCGCGTTCGCGAATCGCTTTGGGCCGCGCGTCGAAGATCAGGGGCGGTTCGTCGGACGTCATCATCTCGACGAGCTGCGGCGGCGAGATGCGCACCTGCGCGAGATAGCGGCGGAACTGCACGCGGCGCACCCAGCGGTACAACAGGAACGTGATGAAGATCGCGAGGAACGCGTCGAGAATCGTACCGCCGCTCGCGCGCACCCACAGCACGAACTGGACGATCTGGTCGTGAATGGCCGCGCCGCCGATCAGCCAGAACGCCGCCCACAGCGACGCGCCGGCCAGATCCCAGAACAGGAACACACCGATGCCGATCGCGGTCGTGCCGAGCAGCGGCGCCGATACGAGGCCGAGGCCCGGCAGGAACTTCGACAGCACGAGCAGCGGCGCGCCGTATCTTTCGAATACGTTACGCGCGAAGCGCAGCGTCGTGTCGAGCGACAGCGAGAAGCGCACGAGGCCGTTCAGCAGGCGCCGGCCGCGCGTGCGGCCCATGAAGAACCACAGCGAATCGGCCAGCATCGTCGCGCCGATCGCCGCCGCGAACATGCTGACCCAGGACGCCTGCCCCATCGCCGCCATCGTGCCGCCGAGAATCAGCATCGGCACGGCCGGCACCGGCACGCCGAGCTGCGTGATCAACACGCTCGCGAACACGGCCCACGGGCCGAGCGACGATGGAATTGCAATGGGAAAGTGCCACACGGCGGCGCTCCTGGAAGACATGCGGGCCGCGCGACGAGGCCGTCGGTACGGCGGTGCAACGGCCGCCGCGGAACGTCCGCGACCGATCGGTGCATCACGGGCATTCTAAACGGGTTTGGCCGCGATCGCGCTGAACACCGGCCATCGGCACGGGCTTTCCGGCCGGCGTGACGCGACCGTGACCGTCACACGTCGGAGCGCTGCGCGAGTTGCGCGACGTGTTCCGCGTAGTCGGGAAACTCGGCCGCCAGCGCGGCCGCATCCGCCAGCTCGAATTCCGCGAACTCGAATCCGGGCGCGACCGTGCAGCCGACGAGCGCGACGTGCTCCGGCGACGCGCAGCGCGCACCGAACCAGCTTCCGGCCGGCACGACCGTCTGGAACACGGTGCCGGGATGCGTGAGCGGGTTGCCGAGCCGGTGGATCGTCAGTCCGTCGCGCGCATCGAGCACCCACACTTCGATCGGATCGCCCGCGTAGAAATGCCAGACCTCGTCGGAACGGATGCGGTGCCACGACGAATACGCACCGTCGCACAGCAGGTAGTAGATCGCGGTCGACGCGGCACGGGGCGCGCCGTCGGCCGGACGCACGACCGAATCGGTCGCGCGGTAGGTTTCACGGAAATAGCCGCCTTCGGGATGCGGCTGCAGGTCGAACTGGCGAATCAGGTCGGTCGCGGAAATCGGCATGGCAGATGACGTCGGTAAGGTAGGAAACCGGCATCCGGCGAACTGCCCGATCTCGATTCACGCGATCGGGCGCCGCCGGATGTCCCTGCGTCGGTCACCGCGGCCATGCGCGCGGCGAACGAGCGGACACCGGCCGATGCTGCCAGAACTGCGTGCCGGGATGCAACCGTCGACGCGCATTCACGCACCGGCGAGCGTATCGGCGGCGCCCGCCGCGCGGTGTTGGGCGACGCGACGACGCAGCATGCCCGCGCACGCAAGACATCCGGAATGCCGCGCGGCAGCCTGCCGACTGCGAGCGCTCGTGCGGTATCGGCGCGCCGTACCGCGTCGATTACGCGGCCGCCGACGCCCCCGCCTCGTCGTGCCTCACCAGCAGCACGGGCCGGTCCGCCGCGCGCAGCAGCGATTCCGCCACGCTGCCGAGCAGCAGCCTGCGCAGGCCGTGCCGCCCGCTCGTGCCCATCACGATCAGATCGGCGTCGGCTTCGGCCGCCGTGCGCATCAGCACCGTCGCGATGTCCTCGCCGTACGCATCGAGCGCGCGCACCGTGCCCCGCACATGCTGCTGCGCGAGCACCGCTTTCGCAGCGTCGAGCACCGGCGTCGCGGCATCGGTCGCGGCAACATCGCCGTCGCGCTCGGCCGCGAAGCCGGCATCGACGTCGACGAGCTGCGGACGATGCTCGACGACGTACGCACAGGTCACTTCACCGCCGGATGCCGTCGCGATCCGGATCGCCTCGTTCAGCGCGAGACGCGCGCTCGGGCCGCCGTCGAGCCCGACGAAAATCCGCTTGTACATGGTCCGTCCCTCCGACCGGGCGGGCGTCGCGCACTGCGCCACCACGACCCGTTACCGCAAGCCGGCCCGATGCCGGCTTGCCTGCCGAACAGTCTGCCCCACGGGCCGACGCGCGCGTTGACGCGCGTCAAGCGCGGCCGGCGCGTCCATCTTCTTCCCCTGTTTGCCGCAATTTCAACCGACCCCATTACAAAAAATGTGTAAAACGCGCACAATTTCATCTTGAAAATAGTCGTTGCACGCAGCCGGTGCGAGTTTTCCTGGTTTTTGCCGCGCTGCCCGAGTGCCCCGGGTAGCCCGAATAACAGAATGGCCATCGAATGACCGCCAGTGGAACCCCGACGCGTGACGCCCGAGGGCCCACGCACCTCCAGACCATGTTACGCCAGCCGTTCGCGGCCGGCGTCGTTGCGCTGTGCGCGGGCGCGGTGCTGTCGCTCGGCGTCGCGCTGCTGGTGCGCGAGCAGTGGCAAGGCGCCGTTCATACGCGTTTCGAACGCCGCACGACGCACGTGACCGCGATGCTGCGCCACGAGCTGCAGGCCAGCGGCGCCGTGCTCGAAAGCGCGCGCGGCGCGTTCGGCCTCGTCCTCGACATGACGCCTGCCCAATGGCGCCGGTATGCGGAGACGCTCGATCTCGACAGCGGCCGCTCGCCGGTCCGGCAGATCGGCTATGCGCCGCTGACGCCCGCGGCGCGCGGCGCGCTGGCCGGCACGAAGCCGCTGCCGGCCGATCCGCTCGCGGCAGCGACGCTCAGCGCCCCCGCCTCGAGCTCACCGGTGGTGCGCTTCGGCGCGTCCGATGCGGCGCCGCTCGCGCGCGCACTGCGGACCGGCGATATCGCGCTCGGCGTCCACCCTGCCGACGACGACACCTCCCGCGACGCCCGTACCCTGACGCTGTTCCTGCCCGTGACGACCTCCCCGGGCGCCGCCATCAAGCCGTCCGGCACGCGCGAAGCCGGCGCCGACGGGATGCTGTTCGCGGCGCTGAGCCCGCGGCGCCTGGTCGAGCGCGCGCTCGACGCGGAACGCGGGATCGACTTGTGGATGACCGCCGGCGGCGATTCGCGCGCGATCGTCAGCATCGAGACGACGACCGACGAAGCGTCGGCGTCGCCCGACCTGATGCGGCGCACCGATGTGCTGAATTTCGGCGGCACCGCGCTGACGCTCGCCTATTCCGCGGACGGCCGGCCGAGCGCGACCGGCGCGCAGCGTGCGGCCGGCATCGTGCTCGCAGCGGGGCTGATCGCGTCGTTCGCGTTCGCGGCGCTCGTCCATGCATTGCTGCGCGGGCGCGCCGATGCCGGCGCGAGCAGCCGCGGCATCCTCAACGAGGCGCGGATGATGGGCATCATCCGCTCGTCGATGGAAGCGATCATCACGATCGACGAGAAGCAGACGGTCGTGATCTTCAATCCGATGGCCGAGCAGGTGTTCGGCGTGTCCGCGATGGAGGCGATCGGCGCGCCGCTGTCGCGCTTCATTCCCGAGCGGTTCCGCGCCGCGCACGGGAAGCACGTCGACCAGTTCGGCGTGACGGGCGTGTCGGAGCGGCAGATGGGCCGCCAGCGCGTGCTGTTCGGGCTGCGGGCCAACGGCGAGGAATTCCCGATCGAGGCGTCGATCTCGCAGATCCGCGACGCGTCGGGCAAGCTTTATACGGTGATGCTGCGCGACATCACCGAGCGGCAGCGGGCCGAGAACGCGCTGAAGCAATCGCGCGAGGAATTGCGCGAATTGTCCGCGAACCTGCAGAACGTGCGCGAAGAGGAAAAAACCCGCATCGCGCGCGAGCTGCACGACGACCTCGGGCAACAGCTCACCGCGTTGAAGATGGACCTGTCGGTGGTCGAGCAGCAACTGCGCATGCCCGGCCTCGCGCCACCCGACGAAGGCGTGCAGTCGCATCTACAAGGCATGCGGCGGCTGATCGACGCGACGGTCGCGTCGGTGCGGCGCATCGCGGCCGACCTGCGGCCGGTGATGCTCGACGATCTCGGCCTGGTGCCCGCGATCGAATGGCTCGCGAACGATTTCACGAACCGCTACGGGATCGATGTCGAGCGCCACATCGAAACGGGCGGCCTCACGTTCACCAGCGCGGGCGCGACCACGCTGTTCCGCATCGTCCAGGAGGCGCTGACGAACGTCGCGCGCCATGCGGATGCGACGCGCGTGGCGTTGCGGCTCGACATCGAGGAAGGCTCTTGCGTGCTGCGCGTCGCGGACAACGGCCGCGGCGCGGCGCCCGGCGGTCCGGCCCACGAGGACAAGTCGTTCGGCCTGATCGGCATTCGCGAACGCGCACACATGCTGGGCGGCACCGTGACGATCGATACCGCACTCGCGCGCGGCTTTTCGATTACCGTCGCGTTTCCGCTCGCCACCGTTCAACAGGACACGCTCATCACATGATCAAGGTGCTCATTGCCGACGACCATACGCTCGTACGCGACGGTCTGCGGCACATCCTCCAGAACGCCACCGGATTCGAGGTGGCCGGCGAAGCCTGCGACGGCCCGTCGACGATCGCGCTGGTGCGTGCGACGCCCGCGCAGGTACTCGTGCTCGATCTGTCGATGCCGGGCCGCAACGGCGTCGAGCTGATCAAGCAGATCAAGGACGAGAAACCCGCGCTGCGCGTGCTGGTGCTGACGATGCACGCGGAGCAGCAATACGCGGTACGTGCGTTCCGCGCGGGCGCATCCGGCTATCTGACGAAGGAAAGCGCGAGCGCGGAGCTGGTCGGCGCGGTCACGAAAGTGGCGTCGGGCGGCGTCTACGTGAGCCTCTCGATGGCCGAGCAGTTCGCGCAGAGCCTGAACGAGCCGGCCGAAACGCTGCCGCACCAGCGGCTGTCCGACCGCGAATTCGACGTGTTCCGACGGATCGCCGCCGGCCAGACGCTGACCGAGATCGCGAATGCGCTGTGCGTGAGCGCGAAGACGGTCAGTACCTACAAGACCCGGATCCTGGAAAAGATGCAGATGCCGCATGAAGCGGCGCTCGTGCGTTACGCGATGCGGCACAAGCTGCTCGACGAAACGGACGACGTGTAACGGACGACGTGTAACGGACGACGTGTAACAGAGGACGTGTAACAGAGGACGTGTAACGGACGCCGTGTAACGGACGACGTCTAGCCGGCGTCGTGCGGGCCCGGCCGGGCCCGCGCCTGATCGTTACTTCGCGGGCACCGGGCACGCGAGGTCGCCCTCCTCGCAGGACAGATAGCCCTTCAGCGTTTCGGTGCGCACTTTCGTCAGATCGTCGAGGCAGGTCGATACGACCATCGGGTACGCACTGCCGCCCTCGGCATTCGCGCTCGAGAAGTGGCATTCGGCATCGCGATACGCGAGCCACGCGCGCTGCGCGTTCACGAGCTTGTCGGCAAGGGGCTGCACGTCGCGCAGGCGCGCGGTGACAGCCTGGTAGGTCCGGTTCAGCTCCCCGTCGGATTTCTTGTACGCGCGATCGGCACACGCCGTCATCGTCGCCTGATCCGTCGCGTCCGCACAATTCGCCTGCGCATGGGCGACGCTCGTCACCAGCGCCAGCAAGCCCAGCAGACCGGTCATGACACGCATGGATGCTCCTTGTTGTTCGTTGAAGTGTGGAACCCGGTGCCTTGCTGCGCCCCGTGTGGATTGGCCGCGCTACCCGCGGCGACATCGATCGCGATGCTAGCGCACGCGCGGCGGATTGTCAGCGGGGGACGGGCCGACGCCCGCGACGCGCGATTTCGCCGGTTGCCGTGTTTCCCGATGGCGAAAGCCTCGCATCGTTACGCACCATTGAAAAAGCCCGCACGCGATACGCGTGCGGGCTTTCTCGATACGCTTCGGCCGCGGCCTTCACGGCCGCGAGACAACGGCTGGCTTAGTGGCCGAAGTACACCGACGAGCGGTCGCTCACGGCCGGCACAACCGCGCGCTGGCCCGACTGCGACGTCGCGACCGGGTTCGAACCGTAGCCGGTTGCGTCGGCTTGCGCGCCGGTATTCTGCGCGGCGGCGATCTTGGCCTGGGCGGCCTGGATGTTTTCCGGATAGTTGATCCAGTCGTTCGGGTTGTAGCCGGCCTTTTCGAGCTGGACCAACTCGGCGCGCACTTGCGCGCGGGTCAACGGCTGCTGGTTCGATTGGGCAAACGAGACGACCGGTGCGGCCACCAGGGCGGCCAGTGCAACTGCCTTGATCAGCGATTTCATGATGCGTTACCTCCAGGATTGTTTTGTCAGGCGCTTCGGACTCGAGGTCGTTGCGCATAAGTAGAAGTCTAGGAGGGGTGGCTATCAGGGTAAATACTTAAATCGCAAATTCACTGTTGTTCGAAACCATACAATCGGGCAGGAATAAGTCGTTTCATCGGACGATTGCCGGCGTTCGTACACTGAATGCCACGACGGCCGCCGGCACGCTCCGGCCGCACGTTCAACGCGCGCGGTCGCTCTCCGCCGACGCCATCTGCCTGTCGAACAGCAGTGCCTTGAGGCGAATGAAATCGTCGGCATCGATGTCGCCGAACGCCGCGTGATGCAGCGTCAACGCGGGCATCGCCGGGTCGGTATGCACGGCCCGCACGGTGCCCTCGAGCGCCAGCCGCTCGATGCGGCCGCCGGTTTCATACGGAAGCAGCACGCGTAATGGCTCGCCGGTCGCCGCGATCGGCCGGTCCACGGCGATCGACAGCCCGCTCAGGCTGATGTCGTGCACGACCCCGAGGCCTTCCGCCCCCTCCGCTGCGCCGCTGCAGCAGGCCGCGATGCGCACCGGCACGCGCGGCTCCGCGCGCGTGCGCAGCCGGTCGACGAAACCGGGCGGCGACAGAATCATGAACGGCGCGGCGCCCGACGCCTGCACCGAGTCGACCGTTGCGCCGAAACGGGACACCGCGGCACGACCGATCGCCACCGCTTCGATGTCGTCGCCGCGTGCGAAGTCGAGCACGGCGGCATGCTGCGGCTCGACGAACAGCGCACCGGACGTACCGACGCCGATCAGCCGACAGCGCTGCAGCGCGCGCGTCGTACCGACCCGACGGCGAATGCCGATCGCGGTCCCCTCTGACAAACCCATGCGTGTGGCGGGCGCGGCCGCCGCCGCGGGCATGCGCGGATCGGCGTCGGCGTCATCGCGTCGGCGCACGGGGCGGAAATGGTCGAACAGGAAAGCGTGCTGCGTCGGGTCGCGCAGCGTCGTGCCGGCCGGCAGCAGTGCGGCGCCGTCGGCGTCATAGAGATCGAAGCCGAGCGGGACGTCGGCTGCAAGATCGTCGCGCACGAGCGCGACGTAGTCGGTGGAAAGCCTCATCGGAGAAGCGCGGAGCGGCCGCGCGAGCTGTCGTGACAACTTGATTACGGCAGCATCGCGCGGAATCTGAACGGCTTCGTTACTGCGAAGCGCCGGTCGCATCGGGCGCGGCCGGCACCGGCGACGGCGCAGCCGGCACGGCCGAAGGAGCGACGCCGATACCGGCGCTGCTTCCGCTCGTCGCACTGGCGCCCGCCGGCGGCTGCGCGGGCTGCGGCTGCGATGCGCCCGACGACAGCGCCGCGGCCGATGCGGCCACTTCGGACGCCGGCACCCATTCCTCGACGATGCCGCCGGAGGCGGCATCCGGCGCCGAGGCAGCCGAAGCCGCCGACGCCCCGCCCTCGTCGACCTCGGCCGGACGCTCGATACGCTGCGTCCTGACCGGCGCGGGCGCCTTCTTCGGCTCGGGCGGGAACCACGTGTCGAACAGGTCGGTCGCGCGCTCGCGCAGCGACGCGAACCAGCCCGGCGACGGCTCGGTATCGAATTTCGCCTTGGTATCGACGATCCGGGCGCGCTGCGCGCGCTGGAAGAAATCGCCGACGATCGGCAGCGCGCTGTGCGCGCCCTGCCCCCAGTAATCGCTGCGCAGCGTCACGCGGCCGTCGTCGAATCCGACCCACGCGCCGGCGACGAGGCCCGGCTGCATCAGGATGAACCAGCCGTCCGCGTTGTCCTGCGTCGTGCCGGTCTTGCCGGCCACGTCGCCGCGGATGCCGAAACGCGTGCGGATGCTGCCGCCCGTGCCGCGCGTCACGACATCGCGCATCACGTCGAGCAGCGTCTTGTCGGTTTCGGCATCGAGCGCGCGTTCGGGCGGCGCCGGTGCGTATTCCGCGAGCACGTCGCCCTGGCGATTCTCGATGCGCGTCACCATCTGCGGCTCGACGTACAGGCCGCCGTTCGCGATCGTCGCGTACGACGCGACCATTTCCTTCAGCGTGACCGGGCTCGTGCCGAGCGCGAGCGACGGCACGCGTTCGAGCGGGCTTTCGCGCACGCCCATGTCGTGCGCGAGCCGCGCGACGGCCGCGGGTCCGACCTTCTCCATCACCTGCGCGGTGATTCGGTTGCGCGACAGCGCGACGGCATCGCGCAGCGTCATCGGCTTGCCCGTAGGCGGCACGTCGTCGTTCGGCCGCCAGATCTCGCCGCCTTTCAAAGGGATCTCGACCGGCTGGTCGATGAACGTGTCGTCCGGCTTCATCCCGCTCGCGAACGCGGCGCCATAGACGAACGGCTTGAACGTCGAGCCCGGCTGGCGCCGCGCCTGCGCGACGTGGTCGAACGGCTCGCGGGTGAAGTCGCGGCTGCCGACCCACGCGCGGATCTGCCCGTCACGCGGATCGATCGCGAGGAAACCGGCCTGCACGTCGGTCTTCGCCTTGCATAGCGCGTGCAGGAAGCCGCGGTCGGCCGCGAGCAGCTTCATCGCCGCCGCGTCGTCCTTGCCGGCGTCCTGCGCGGCCTTGTACTCGGGCGATTCGCGCATGAAGGTGCGGAACACCTCGTTGTCGGTGCCGCAGCCGTCGCGGCCGCTCCATGCGTTGTTCGCGATGCCCTGCAGCTGATTGCCCTGCAGCGTGAGCGCCTGCGTCGCCATCTGCTGGAGGCGCGAGTCGATCGTCGTGCGCACGATCAGCCCGTCCGAGTAGATGTTGTAGTCGTTGCGGTCGGCCCATGCGATCAGCCATTTGCGCAACTGCTGCGCGAAATGCGGCGCCGGCCCGGGCGGCTCCTTCTGGCGCTCGAAGTCGATGCGCAGCGGCCGGCGCTGCAACTGCGCGAACTGCGCCGGCGACAGCTTGCCGTACTTGACCATCTGGCCGAGCACCGTGTTGCGCCGCTGCAGCGCGCGCTCGGGGTTCAGCACCGGGTTGTAGTAGCTGTTGCCCTTCAGCATCCCGACGAGCGTCGTGCTGTCGAGCACGTCGAGTTCGTCGGCCGACTTGTCGAAATAGGTGCGCGCGGCCATCTCGACCCCGTACGCGTTGTACAGGAAAGGCACCGTGTTCAGGTAGGTCTCGAGGATCTGGTCCTTGCTGTAGACGGCCTCGATCTTCAGCGCGGTGATCGCCTCCTTCACCTTGCGCGTGAGCGTCGGCGCGCGGCCGATCTCGTCCGGATACAGGTTGCGCGCGAGTTGCTGCGTGATCGTCGAGCCGCCCTGGCGGCTGCCCGAGAACGTATGCAGCGCGGCCGACGCCGTGCGCTTCCAGTCGAGGCCGTGGTGCGCGTAGAAGCGGTGATCCTCGGTCGCGATCAGCGCGTCGACCATGTGCGGCGAAATCTGCTTGAGCGACACCCATTCTCGGTTCGACGGCTTGAATTCGGTCAGCAGCTTGCCGTCGGCGGACAGTACCTGCGCGGGCTGGTCGACGCGCGCCTTGCGGATGTCGCCGATGCCCGGCGTGAACGGGATGAGCACGACCACGTACACCGCGAACAGCGCCGGCACGGCGGCGGCCGTGAGCAGCACGCCCCGGCGCGTCGGGTGGCGGACATGGTGCCACGCGGTGGCGGCGAGAGGCTTGACCCGCGCGACGGCGGCCGCCGCGACAGGTTGGGCGCGCGCGATCCATCTGGCACACAAGGCACGCACTGACGACATGTTTCGGCGATTCACGCGGGTGGAGCTCGGCTGAAAAGGCTGCATCGTACCAAACTCGCGCGGCCGGCCGACCCGCGGCGGCGTTGGGCCGGCGCGCGTGGTGCGGTTTCGCGGCGGCGCCGACGCAAAAAAGGCGCGTGCTCCGCAACCGGAACGACGCGCCAAACCTGGTACGACAACCTGAACGCCGCGCGACGGCAGCGCGACCGGCGCCGCGGCTCAGCGCACGAGAAATCCGTACGTGAGCGGATCGCGCTCGTCGACGATCCAGTTCGCGAACCCGCAGATATGCGCGCTGCCTTCCACTTCCGGGATCACGGCCGGGATGTCGCCGACCGTCGTTTCGCGCAGCACACGCCCCTTGAAGACCGTGCCGACGATCGACTCGTTGACGAGCGTGTCGCCCGCCGCGAGCAGCCCGCGCTGGTAGAGCTGCGCGACGCGCCCGCCGGTGCCGGAACCGGTCGGCGAGCGGTCGACCTCGCGATCCGCGAACACGCAGCAGTTCGCCTGCGTCGAACCCGCATGGCGCGGCGCGTTCGCGATGATCGTGCCGTAAATGTGGTTGATTTCCGGGATCTCCGGATGCACGACCGGATACTTCGCGTTCGCGGCCGCCTTCACTTCCGCGCCGAAGCGGATCAGTTTTTCGACCGCCGATTCGCGCACCGGCAGGTCGAACGGCGCGCCGTCGACATAGAAATAAAACGCGCCGCCATACGCGATGTCGCCGGTCACGGTGCCAAACGACGGCGTCTCGACCGACACGTCGCGCCGCCAGATGAACGACGGCACGTTGACGAAGCGCACGGGCCCCGCATGTTCGCCGTCCCACTTGACGAAGGCCTCGATGAAGCCGCACGGCGCGTCGATGCCGACTCGCGTCTCCGGCACCGTGCGCTGCACCCAGCCGAGTTCGACGGCCGCCGTCGACAGCGCGATCACGCCGTGTCCGCAATGGTCGCTGTAGCCTTCGTTGTGGACGAAGATCACGCCGAAATCGGCGTTCGGCGACACGGGCTCGGTCAGGTAGCCGCCGTACATGTCGGCGTGGCCGCGCGGTTCGAACATCAGCGCGCGGCGGATCTCGTCGGC
Source organism: Burkholderia sp. BE12 (assembly GCF_002959955.1). NCBI lineage: Bacteria > Pseudomonadati > Pseudomonadota > Betaproteobacteria > Burkholderiales > Burkholderiaceae > Burkholderia > Burkholderia sp. BE12. Next base: position 84,973 of record NZ_PREY01000016.1, read on the forward strand.
GTGCTCCTTGAGCCACGCGCGGCGCTGGACGATCGTGTCGCCGGGCAGCCGCGGCAGCCCGCTCGTGACGATGCGGAACGCCTCGCCGCCGGTGTGCACCTCGACGGTGGAAAGGGAGCGGGAAATTTTCATGGTCGATGGGAATGCGTTGAAACGAAGGACGGCGGCTGGCCGCCGTCCGGTGACGGGCGGTGCGGCAGTTACTTGGCGTACGGTTGCGGCAGCCCGTTGCGGATCACGTAGACGGTCGTCGGCGCGCCTTTCAGGTCGCCGTTCGCGTCGAACGAATAGGTGCCCGCGACGCCCGCGTAGTTCGACTTCGCGAGCTGCGCGATCAGCTTCGGCTTGTCGGTGGTCGTGCCGGCCTTGACCATCGCGTCGGCGAGCAGCTTCACGCCGTCGTAGTAATTGACGCCGTAGACCTGCGTATCGGTGTGATACGCGTCGTGGTACTTCTTCAGGAATTCGCGGCCGGCCGGCGTCTTCTCGAGCGCGACACCGCCCTGCGCGCAATAGACGATCGACGCCGCCTCGCCCGCGACCTTGCCCATGTCGGCCGAGCAGATGCCGTCGCCGCCGAGCAGCTTCGCGCGCAAGCCCCGCTGCTTCATCTGCTTGGCCATCGGTGCGCCCTGCGCCGCATAGCCGCCGAGGAAGATCACGTCGGGGTTGCTCGCCTTGATCTTGGTGAGAATGCCAAGGAAATCGGTGGCCGACGAATTCGTGTATTCCTGGTCGACGATCCGGATGCCGTTCGCCTTCGCGACGTTCATGAACTGCTCGGCGACGCCCTGCCCGTATGCGGTGCGATCGTCGATCACGGCGGCGGTTTTCGCGTTCAGCGTCTTCGCGGCGAACGTGGCCATCGTGCCGCCGAGCTGCTCGTCGCTCGCGCCGATCCGGAAGATGTTCTTGAAGCCCTGCTTCGTCAGCGCCGGGTTCGACGCGACCGGCAGGATCGGCACGCCGGCGTTCGCATACACGCGCGAGGCCGGAATCGCGACGCCCGAGTTGTACGGTCCGAGCACCGCGACGACGCCCTTGTCGACGAGGTTCTGCGCGATCTGCACGCCGGCCTTCGGATCGGCCTGGTCGTCATCGGAAACCAGTTTGAAGGTCACGGTCTTGCCGCCGACCTTCACGCCGGCCTTGTTGAGCTCGTCGACCGCGAGCCGCGCACCGTTTTCGTTGTCCTTGCCGTTGGCGGCCTGCGGGCCCGTCAGCGGCGCCGAATGGCCGATCGTCACGACTTCCTGCGCGTGCGCGGAAGTCAGCGCACCGGCGGCAATAGCCACCGAAAGCGCGGTCATGAGGTGTCGCATGATGTCTCCTGATTGGTTTTTTGTGAAACCAATGTAGGACACGTATGGTCACGGCGCAAGCAATTTCAAAATAATTCCGGATGTTTTGGTCACGTTAAAGACCAGAACGAACGCGCGTGCAGGCGTACTACTTCGGCGCGATATCGCGCCGCACGCGGCGAATGTGCTGTTCGACATAGAACGCAGCCGCATCGGCATCGCCGGACACGATCGCCTCGTAGATCAGCCGGTGCTCGGACACGTAGAGCCGGATCCGGCCCGCGTCGTAGATGCCGTCGTCCTTCAGCCGCTTCCACAGCGGCTGGTCCATCGTCTTCGCGACTTCGTCCGCGATCTTCACGATCAGCGCATCGCCGGTCATCAGCGCGAGCTGTCGGTGAAACAGCCGGTCGCTCTCGTTCCACAGCGCGCGCTGATGCGGATCGTCGACGTCGGTGATGGTTTCCATCTGCGCGAGATAGAGCTCGGCGCCGGGGTCGGCGCGGCCATGGGCGGCCGCGAGGCGCGCGATCGCAGGCTCCAGGATCAGCCGCACGTCGAGCGTCGAAGTCGGGCTGAAGTCGGCCTCGGACGCCGTGTGCGCATCGCCGCGCTGCGCGAGCACGTCGAGCGGAGCCGCGACGACGTAGGTGCCCGAATTGCGCTTCGTGAACACAAGCCCTTCGTTCTGCAACGCGCCGAGCGCTTCGCGCACAGCCGGCCGGCCGACCTGGAACAGCGCCGCGAGCTCGCGTTCGGACGGCAGCCGCGATTCGGCCGCGTAGCGTCCCGCACGGATCTCGTCGCGGATCTTTTCGGCTACCTGCTCGTAGATCTGCAGCGGCCTGAAACCGCCTTCGAGTGAATCGGGACGCGCGGACATCATCGTGTGGCTCCTGCCCGTTCGCGGGCGTGGATCTGGAATGGGTTCGCACTATACCGGAGCGGCGCGGGCAGCGCGGCAGCGGCGAGCCTTCTGGCCAGATATTAGAACCAAAATCCACGAAGTGCTTTATTTTCTGGGTTGCAGGCGCGCCAGCAAGTGGTATAGATTCGATCCACACTGCCCTGTGCCACGGTATCCGGCAGACCTGCGGCGGGCGCGGCATGCGTCCGCCGTTCACGCTCACCGACGCCCACGACGGACACGATGACCGCCATTTCCCCCATTCCCGTTTTCGACGCGGCCGATACGGCCGCGCTGCTCGACTACCCGGCGCTGCTCGCCACGCTCAGGCAAGCGGTCGCCGAGTATGCGGCGGGCGACATCGTCAGCCCCGAACGCCTGGTCGTGCCGCTGCAAGGCGGCGGCGTGATGCTGTCGATGCCGTCGAGCGCGCACGACCTGGCGAGCCACAAGCTCGTGAACGTGTGCCCCGGCAACGGCGCGCGCGGGCTGCCGACGATCCTCGGCCAGGTCACCGCGTACGACGCCACCACCGGAGCCATGCGCTTCGCGCTCGATGGGCCGACCGTCACCGGCCGCCGCACGGCGGCGATCACCGCGCTCGGCATCCAGGCGCTGCATGGCGCCGCGCCCCGCGACATCCTGCTGATCGGCACCGGCAAGCAGGCGGCCAATCACGCGGAAGCGCTCGCGGCGATCTTTCCGGAGGCGCGCCTTCACGTGCGCGGCACGAGCGCGGTCGGCGCGGCCGCCTTCTGCGCCGCCCATCGCACGCATGCGCCGCGACTCGCGCCGCTCGACGGCGACGCGGTTCCCGATGCGATCGACGTGGTCGTCACGCTGACGACGAGCCGCACGCCCGTCTACCGCGACGCCGCGCGCGAAGGCCGGCTCGTGGTCGGCGTCGGCGCGTTCACCGCGGATGCCGCCGAGATCGACGCGAGCACGGTGCATGGCAGCCGGCTCGTCGTCGACGATCCGGCCGGCGCGCGCCACGAAGCCGGCGACCTGATCGTCGCGCAGGTCGACTGGCAGCACGTCGCGTCGCTCGCCGACGTGCTGAACGGCACATTCGCCCGCGGCGGCCCGCTGCTGTTCAAGAGCGTCGGCTGCGCCGCGTGGGACCTGGCCGCGTGCCGCACCGCGCGCGACGCGCTGGCCGCGCGCGGCGCCGGCTGACCCGGCCGCGCAACCACTGGCGCCGCTCGCGCGGCATCGCATCGCCCGCGGCCACGCCGGCGATTTCCCGTACGCGGTGTAGGAAACGCCCTACACCGCGTCGAAGCGGCCTACACGAAGTTCCAATTCGGCCGATTTCAATTTCGGCGGCGCAACACGATACTGCCGGCATGAATGCCAGCCTGTCACCCGCCGCGCTCAGGGTGTTCCTCGTCGATCACGCTGTGGCCGTCCGCCAGCGGATCGCGCTGCTCGTCGGCGCGATCCGCGGCGTGGTCGTCGTGGGCGAAGCGGAAGACGGCCAGGACGCGTGGCCGCAGATCCGCAGCAGTCGCGCGGACGTGGTGATCGTCGACGTGCGGCTCGCGGACGGCAGCGGTCTCGACCTGATCGGGATGCTGTCGAAGGCCGCGCCGCGCATCGTCACGATCGTGCTGACGAACCACTCGGCGCCGGCATTCAGAGAGGCATGCGCGACGGCGGGAGCCGACTACTTCTTCGACAAGACCGTCGAATTCGACGCCGCGTGCCGTGTCATCGAATCCCTGGTGCACGCTCGCGTGCACCGCCCCTGACGAGCCGGAGCGACTCATGTCCACCGCCACCGCCTGCGCCGCCGACGTGTCCGTCGTATCCCGGCCCACGATTGCCCTGCGCCCGACCGCGCGTGCCGACGCCGCCAAGCATCCGGCCGCCCGCTGCTCGGCCTGCGCGATGCGCTCGATGTGCCTGCCGCCGCACCTGACGGCCGCCGAATACGGCCGCCTCGACGCGATCATCTGCACGACGCGACAGGTTCGCCAGGGCGACGCACTGTTTCGCACCGACGATCCGTTCCAGAGCATCTATGCGGTGCGCGCGGGGTCGTTCAAGACGGTGATGATGCACCGCGACGGCCGCGAGCACGTGACGGGCTTCCAGATCGCCGGCGAAACGCTCGGGATGGACGGCATCGGCGGCGGGCAGCACTGCTGCGATGCGATCGCGCTGGAAGACAGCGTGGTGTGCATCATCCCGTTCGGCGCGCTCGAAGCCGCGTGCCGCGAGATGAAGCCGATGCAGCACTTCCTATACCAGATGCTGAGCAGCGAGATCGTCCGCGAATCGAGCCAGATGCTGCTGCTCGGCACGATGTCGGCCGAGCAGCGCGTCGCGCATTTCCTGCTGAACCTGTCGTCGCGGTTCGAGGCGCGCGGCTATTCGGCAACCGAATTCAACCTGCGGATGACGCGCGAGGAAATCGGCTGCTATCTCGGGATGAAGCTCGAAACCGTCAGCCGAATGTTCTCGCGGTTCCATCGCGAAGCGCTCGTCGAAACGCGCGGCAAGCGCGTGCGCATCATCGACACGCAAGCGCTCGCGCGGGTCTGACACACGGCGCCGGATCGCCGGCGCGCGGCCTCACCGCATCGCGTCGCCGATCGCCGCGTCGCGCAGCGTCGCCGTTGCTGCGCCCGCCTGCCACGCGATCAGCGCCTGTTCCGCCTGGGCGAACGCGCGGCGCAGCGCATCGTCCACGTCGGCGCCGACGCACGGCGGCAGCGACGTGAGCGCCGCGTCGTGCATCACCAGGTCGAGCCGCACGTCGTACAGGCGGGCGCCATCGGCCGCCATGCGCGATTCGATCGCGAGATGGCAGCCGTCGATCAACGCGCGAAACCGTTCCAGCCGCACCAGTTGCGCGCCGGCTTCGGCCTCGACCGCTGCCGAACCCGTGAATCCGAGGCAGGCGATCTGCATGCCCACGCCCATGTCGTCTCTCCTGACGAGGCCGCCCGCTCGTCGACCGCCTTGCATGTGCCGGCCGCCTCACGATCGGGCGGCACGTGTTTCCCGTGGCGCGGCGCGCATTTTTCGATCGCGGCCGGCCGATAATCTGCCCGCGCCTGGCCGGCGCGGGACCGTTCATACCTTGAAGACCTGCGACGCCTTCATCTCGATCCACGTCATGCCGGCCCGCAACCCTTCGATCATCGCCTCGCGCTCGGTCGGATACGCGTGGCTGTGCTCGAACGTATGATGAAACCGCGCGGCGCCGGCGCCGTGCTCGACCGACACGCGGCAGCGGAACTCGCCCGATTCGCACGGGCGCGTCTCCACTTCGACCGACCAGTCGCGTTCGTGAATGTTGCCCTGCAGTGTCATGCGCCCTCCTGCGGTATCAGCCTTCGAGCCGGAAGTGCCCGCTGTGCAGCAGCACCGGCCGGCCGCCGATTTCCTCCAGCATGCGTCGCGCCATCGCCTCGATGGCCGGCCGGTGCGCATCGAATGCGCTCAGCAGATCGCGTTCGAGCAGCGACCGCGCGCCGAAATGGTCTTCCAGCGCCTCGGCGGTGACCGCGCACTGGACGCAACGCCCGTCGACCAGCGCGGAAAACGCGACGACCAGGTCGCGCGCGCAGTATTCCGGCGGTTCGGGCGGGAAAGTAATGTGCATCTGTCGGTCTGTCATCGTCGTGATGGCTCCATGACGAGAGCATAGTGGCGCGCGCGACCGCGCGCTTGACCCACGTCAACGGGTTCGCTGCACTGCACGATCACGGCGCCGTCGCTTCAGCCCGCTTCAGTCTCGATCGCCGCGCCGCGCTCCGCGAGCAGCTCGCGCAGCACGCTGCGGTGGCAATGGCGCTCGTCGTCGCAGTAGCAGCCGATCGAGAACGCGGTGGTCGCCGACAGCGCGGCCAGCAAATCCAGCACCTTCGCCGGATCGCCGTGCGCCATCTCCGCGCGGAAGTGGCGCTTGAACGCTTTCCATTCGGCGTCGGTTTCGGCGGCCTGCGCCTGCGCGACGAGTTCGGGGCTCGGCGACAGCGTCGGCAACCATACATCATAGTAGTTGCGCGTCGCGAATTCCGCCTTCGGCACGCCGCGCGGCGGCCGCCGCACCGTGCCGATCCGCAGGCCTTCGCCGGCCGCGCGCGGCGTGCCGAGCTGGATGATCCGGATGCCCATGTCGCTCCTCTGCTCCTCTGTATTGCGTACGATCCCGTGATCGTACCGCCGCGCCTGCCCGTGCGTCAGCCGGGCATCGCACATGACGGCCGCGCAACAAAAAACCGGCTGTTCCCGCGACGGGACGCAGCCGGTTCCGCATCGTGGCGCGTCGCCGCGCCGCGTTCAGACGCCGCTCTTCAGCACCTTGCCGATCGCATCCGCGACGATGCCGACGTTCGAATCGTTCAGGCCCGCGACGCACATGCGGCCCGAGCGCAGGATGTACACGCCGTGCACCTCGCGCAGCGCGTCGACCTGCGATTCGGTCAGGCCCGTGTACGTGAACATCCCGCGCTGCTTCACGTAACGCGTGAGGGCTTCGCCGCTCACGTGGTCGCGCAGGCCGTCGTGGATCGACTGGCGCATCCGCGCGATGCGGCGGCACATCGCCGACAGCTCCTCTTCCCACTGCTTGCGCAGCGCCGGCGTGCCGAGCACGGCCGCGACGACCTTCGCGCCGTAGGTCTGCGGGTTGCTGTAGTTCGAGCGCACGGCGCCCGCCAGCTGGCCGAGCACGCGCTCGGCCGCGGCCGCGTCTTCGCAGACGACGCTCAGGCCGCCCACGCGCTCGCCGTACAGCGAGAAGTTCTTCGAGAACGAGTTCGCGACGAGCGTCGGCACGCCGCGGCGGGCCAGTTCGCGCACCGCGAACGCGTCCGCGTCGAGGCCCGCGCCGAAGCCCTGGTACGCCATGTCGACGAACGGCAGCAGCCCGCGCGCCTCGATCGCGTCGATCAGCTTCTCCCACTGGCCTTCGTCGAGATCGACGCCGGTCGGGTTATGGCAGCACGCGTGCAGCAGCACGATGCTGCGCGCCGGCAGCGCGTCGATCGCCGCGAGCATCGCGTCGAACTTCAGGCCGCCCGTCGCCTCGTCGTAGTACGGGTACGTGTTTACCGTGAAGCCGGCGCGCTCGAAGATGAAGCGGTGGTTTTCCCAGCTCGGATCGCTGAGCCACACCTGCGAATCCGGGAAATAGCGCTTCAGGAAATCGGCGCCGACCTTCAGCGCGCCCGAGCCGCCGAGCGTCTGCAGCGTCGCGATGCGGCCGGCCGCGCGGGCCGGGTGATCGGCGCCGAACACCAGCGATTGCACGGCCTCGCGGTACGCGGCCAGACCGACCATCGGCAGGTACGGCTTCGGGCCGCTGTCGCGCTGCAGCGCGGTTTCGGCTTCGCGCACGGCGCCCATCACCGGAATCCGGCCTTCGGCGTCGAAATAGATCCCGATGCTCAGGTTGACCTTCTGATCGCGCGGATCTTTCTGGAAGTTCTCGTTGAGCGTCAGGATCGGATCGCCCGGGTACGCGTCGATGTGTTCGAACATGGCTTGAGTCGGTCTCGTTTGGAAGAAGGGTCGTCGTGGCCTGCGTCAGCGTGCGGAGGCGCCGTCGTGCACCGCAAAGCCCGCATTCTTCTGACGGAAGCGATACCCGATCGCGAGCACCGCGAGCCATACCGGGATCAGGTACACCGACAGGCGGAGATCCGGCGTCAGGTACATCACGACGAGAATGCCGGCCATGAATGCCAGGCACAGGTAATTCGTGAAAGGATAGCCCAGACTGCGGAAGGAAGTCTCCTCCCCGGCAGCACGCTTGGCCTGGCGGAACTTCAGGTGGATCAGGCTGATCATCGCCCAGTTGATGATCAGCGCCGACACGACGAGGCCCATCAGCACCTCGAACGCCTTGCCCGGCATGAAGTAGTTGACCAGCACGCACACGCCGGTCGCGAGCGCCGACGCGCCGAGCGCCGCGAGCGGGATGCCGCGCTTGTTCACCGAGCACAGCACCTTCGGCGCGTTGCCCTGCCGCGCGAGGCCGAACAGCATCCGGCTGTTGCAGTACACGCCGCTGTTGTAGACCGACAGCGCGGCCGTCAGCACGACGACGTTCAGCACGTTCGCGACCAGATTGCTGCTCAGCGCGTGGAAAATCAGCACGAACGGGCTGCCGCCGCTGACGACCTTCTCCCACGGGTACAGCGACAGCAGCACGGCCAGTGCGCCGATGTAGAAAATCAGGATACGGTAGATGACCTGGTTGGTCGCGCGCGGGATGCTGCGCTTCGGATCGTCGGCCTCGGCCGCGGTGATGCCGACGAGTTCGAGCCCGCCGAACGAGAACATGATCGCGGCCATCGACATCACGAGGCCCGACACGCCGTTCGGGAAGAAGCCGCCGTGCTGCCACAGGTTCCGGACGGTCGCTTCCGGCCCTGCGTGACCGCTCGCGAGCAGCCAGCCGCCGAAGCCGATCATCCCGACGATCGCGGCAACCTTGATGATCGAGAACCAGAATTCCGTCTCGCCGTACGACTTCACGCTGGTGAGGTTGATCAGGTTGATGACGACGAAGAACACGAGCGCCGACACCCAGGTCGGCACGCCCGGCCACCAGTACTGCACGTAGATCCCGACGGCCGACAGTTCGGCCATGCTGACGAGGATGTACAGCACCCAGTAGTTCCAGCCGGACAGGAAGCCGGTGAAGTGGCCGAAGTACTTGTTCGCGAAATAGCTGAACGACCCCGCGACGGGTTCGTCGACCACCATCTCGCCGAGCTGGCGCATGATGAAGAACGCAACGATGCCGGCCACCGCATAGCCGAGCAGCACGGACGGGCCGGCCATCTTGATCGTCTGCGCGATGCCGAGGAACAGCCCCGTGCCGAGCGCGCCGCCGAGCGCGATCAGCTGGATGTGCCGGTTCTTCAGCCCGCGCTTCAGGCCGTCGCTCTCGTTTCCAGAAACCATGTCTTCTCCACTCTGTCCGCCTCCGCCGGAAGCGGTGCGGCGCGCCTCGGTGTGCCGGGCGCTGTTTTGCTGTGCCGGCGGCCGTTCGTGGAGCCGCCGGGTTGGGGACTGCAATCCTCGCGTGGCGGCATCCGATTCGCGTCGGCGTGCGGCCAGATCGACCGCCGACTCGTCCGCCCACGCCGCATTGCCGCGGCCGCACACGAAAATCCGGCGTCAGTTTAGCGTCGCGACGGCGAAATCGGGTTGCGTAACCCGCTCATGCAAACCCTACATTATGAGATAAGATTGCATCCAGGAGACAAATGAGGAAACAAAAATGCCTGAACCGGTTCTCGATCGCATCGATCGCCACTTGCTGTCGGTGTTGCAGGAGAACGGCCGCGCGTCGAATCTCGACCTGGCGAAAGCGGTCGGCCTGTCGCCCGCGCAGACGTTGCGACGCCACCGGCGGCTGGAGGAGATCGGCGCGATCCGCCGTTACGAAACGCGGCTGTGCCCCGATACGCTCGGGTTCGGTGTCACCGCGTTCGTGCACGTGACGATGGAGCGCGGGCATATCCGCGATTTGTCGAAATTCCAGAAACTCGTGTCGGATCTCGCGCAGATTCAGGAGTGTTTCTCGGTGACGGGCGACATCGACTATGTGCTGAAAGTCGTCGCGCACGATCTGAAAGGGTTGTCGCGATTCCTGCTCGAGACGCTGATGCGCATTCCCGGCGTGAGCGGCGTGCATTCGAGCGTGTGCCTCGACGAAATCAAGTGTACGAGTGCGATGCCGCTGGAAGGCTGACACGCTCCGCTCGGCGCGCTGGGCCAGTGCGTTCAGCTCACCGCCTCGAACGCACCGATCAACAACGCCCCCGTCGCGATCACCGCGCAACCGGCCGCCCGGCGCGGCGTCAGCCGCTCGCCGAGATAGACGCGCGCAATCAGCGCCGCGAACACCACGCTCGTCTCCCGCAGCGCCGACACCGGCCCCATCGGCGCGCGATCCATCGCCCAGATCACGATGCCGTATGCGAGCGCCGCGAACACGCCGCCGCACGCGGCCTTCGCCGTCTCGCCGACATCCTGCGTCAACCGCAGCGGCCCCGCCCGCAGCCGGTAGTACGCGGCCATCATCGCACCCGTCAGCACGAACATCCACGCGGTATAGCCGACCGTGCTGCCGCTTTCGCGCACACCGATCCCGTCGACCACGCTGTACGCCGCGATCGACACGCCGGTCGCGACCGCGGTCGGCAGCACCTGCATCATCCGGTGTTTCGCGCCGCGTCCGCGCTCCAGCCCGATCGCCATGATGCCCGCGCAGATCAGCACGAGCCCGCATTGCGCACCGATGTTCAGACGCTCGCCCGCGAACGCCGCCGCGCCGAGCGTGACGAGCAGCGGCGCCGTGCCGCGTGCGACCGGATACGCGACGCTCAGGTCGCCGTGCTCGTACGCACGCACGAGCAGCAGCGTATAGACGACGTGGGTCACGGCCGACGCGACGACGCAGAGCCAGCTCGCCGCCGCGATCGGCGCGGCAGCCGGCAGGAACAGCAGCGCGAACAGCCCGATCGCGATCTGCAGCACCGTGGCCGAGCGCAGCCGGTCGCCGCTGCTGCGCACCAGCGCATTCCATGACGCGTGCAGGAACGCCGCGCACAGCACGGCGAACAGAACGGGAATCGGCACGCTGAAACCTCCCTGACGGTCAAGCTGCGCGATGCGCGGCAGGCGTTCATCGTATGAATGCGTCACCGGATTGTCAAAAAAGCGACTTGCGGTCCGCCGTACAGGAGTCGGCCGCCTGTTCCCAGTCGCCCGCCCTGCGCTGCGTTCGCCGCAAGCGGCCCGCACCCCGCGACATGTGACGCGGAGGTTGCCGGCGGTCCGCCCCTTACCGTTCTCTTTCGTATCGCACCGCGTCGTAATGAAATCGATACCGCAGCGCAACCATCGCGAAAACACTCCGTCCCCATATCTTCATACGCGGCTGTTCCAATGCGCGTGCCCCCTCACGAGCTCTGCGCCGAACCGACACGGCGACGGGGCCGTTCTCCACCATCGAAGGCCTTACCTGGAGTTTCCCGATGTTCCGTCAAGCCTTGCTCGTCACTGCCTGCGCAGCCGCAGCGCTGGCGCTGTTCGCCTGCGGCGGCAGCGACGATTCCACGCCGACGCCCGCCGTGTCGTCGCAGGATGCGCTGCAGACCGCCACGCCGATCAAGCACGTCGTCGTGATCTACGGCGAAAACATCTCGTTCGACCACTACTTCGGCACCTACCCGAACGCGACGAATCCGTCGGGCGAACCGGCCTTCACCGCGAAATCCGGCACGCCGACGCCGAACGGCCTGACGGGCACGCTGCTCACCGCGAATCCGAACTTCACGAACACCGCCAACGGCACCGACGCGGCGAACCCGTTCCGCCTCGACCGCACGCAGGCCGCGACCGCCGACCAGAACCACGCGTACACCGCCGAACAGCAGGCCGAGGACAACGGCCTTGCGGACCTGTTCCCGAAGTACACGGGCAAGGGCTCGTCCGGCGGCGCCGGTGCGTTCGGCACGAAGGGCCAGGTGATGGGCTACTTCGACGGCAACACGGTGACCGCGCTGTGGAACTACGCGCAGCGCTTTGCCATGAGCGACAACACGTTCACGACGGTCTACGGTCCGTCGACGCCGGGCGCGCTGAACGTCGTGGCGGGGCAGACCAACGGGATGCAGATCGTCAAGACGTCGAAGCAGCCGTCGACGCTCGCCGCCACCTCGTACTACATCAACGACGGCCAGGGCGGCTTCACGATGATCAACGACGTCGACCCGGGCTTCGACGTGTGTTCGAGCACGACCGACCAGGCGATGATGACCGGCAAGAACATCGGCGACCTGCTGAACGCCGCGAAGATCACGTGGGGCGGCTTCATGGGCGGCTTCAACCTGGCGACGACGAACGGCAACGGCACGACGGGCTGCGCGCGCAGCACGGTCGCCACCGCCGTGAACGCCGCGACGTCCGACTACATCCCGCACCACAACTGGTTCCAGTACTACGCGTCGACCGCGAACCCGCAACACACGCGCCCGAGCTCGCTCGCGGCGATCGGTTCGAGCGTGGAGACCGACGGCAAGACGGCCGAACCGGCGAACCACCAGTACGACACGGACGACTTCTTCGCCGCCGTGAAGGCCGGCAACTTCCCGTCGGTCAGCTACCTGAAGGCGCCGGCCGCGCAGGACGGGCATGCGGGCTATTCGGATCCGCTCGACGAGCAGGCGTTCGTGACGAAGGTCGTCAACTTCCTGCAGCAGCAGCCGGACTGGCAGAACACGGCCGTGATCGTCACCTATGACGACTCGGACGGCTGGTACGACCACGTGTACACGCCGCCGACGCACGCATCGTCGGACCCGGTCGACCAGCTCAACGGCGCCGGCAAGTGCGGCACGGGCGGTTCCACCGGCGTGAACGGCGCGACCGTGAACGGCCGCTGCGGCCCGGGCGTGCGCATTCCGCTGGTCGTGATCTCGCCGTATGCGAAGCAGAACTACGTCGATCACACGATGCTCGACCAGTCGTCCGTCGTGCGCTTCATCGAGGACAACTGGCTCGGCGGCCAGCGTATCGGCGGCGGCTCGTTCGATGCGACGGCGGGCGACCTGCGCAACCTGTTCGACTTCTCGTCGAAGCCGAACACGACGCCGCTGTATCTCGACCCGACGCTCGGCACCGCGTTGAGCGCCGCACCGTCGATCTGACCGTCACGGCCTGACCGCATGGCCGGCGCATGATGCGCCGGCCGTTTCCATTTCTGCGCGCCGCTTCGTGCGACGCCCGTTTTTCGATCGACAGCATGACAGCTCGCCCCGCGTTTCCGTCTCCCGATGCCTCCGGCACGCCCGCGCCGCGCGCCCCTTCCCGCCTGCTGCGCCGCGCGGCATTCGTGCTCAGCGCGGCCGTGATCGGCTATGGCGCGTTCGCTATCGCGTTTCCCGCGCAGGTACCGGCGGCGATCGGCACCGTGGTCGCCGACTGGACCGGCGCGAACCCGCATCCGGTCGTGCTGCAACGGCCCGCCGCGCAGCCGCTGTCGGCGGTCGCGCAGCTCGGGCGCGCGCTGTTCCACGATCCGTCGCTGTCGGCGTCGGGCAAGCAGTCGTGCGCGTCGTGCCACAGCCCCGATCATGCGTACGGCCCGCCGAATGCGCTCGACGTGCAGCCGGGCGGCCTCGCGATGGCGCAGCAGGGCTATCGTCCGCCGCCGTCGCTGATGTATCTGTACCGCCAGCCGAATTTCAGCATCGGCCCCGATGCCGGTGAAAACGACGCCGCGCCGAGCGTCGCCCAACAGGCCACGGCGGCGGCCGGCGTCGTCAAGGCGCAGAAGGTGGCCGGCACGTCGGCCGCGCCGCAGCTCGTGCCGCAGGGCGGGATGTTCTGGGACGGTCGCGCCGATACGCTGCAGCAACAGGCGTTCGGCCCGCTGCTGAATCCGGTCGAAATGGCCAACGCGAGTGTCGACGACGTCGCGCACAAGCTCGCGCAATCGTCGCATCGCGCGCAACTGGAACAATTGTTCGGCGCGCGCGTGTTCGACAGCTCGCAACTCGCGGTGTCGGAAGCGATGTTCGCCATCGCGCGCTATCAGGTCGAGGATCCGTCGTTCCATCCGTACGACAGCAAGTACGACCGCTGGCTCGAAGGCCGTGCGCGTCTCACGCAGGCCGAACTGCGCGGGCTGCGCCTGTTCAACGATCCGGACAAGGCGAATTGCGCGGGCTGCCACTTGTCGAAACCCGGCAAGGACGGGCTGCCGCCGATGTTTACCGATTACCAGTACGAGGCGCTCGGCGCGCCGCGCAACCGCGCGCTCGCGCAGAACCGCAACCCCGCGTTCTACGATCTCGGCGTGTGCGGGCCGTTCCGCGACGACCTGAAGGACCAGACGCAGTACTGCGGAATGTTCCTGACGCCGACGCTGCGCAACGCGGCGACGCGCCACGTGTTCTTCCACAACGGCGTGTTCCATACGCTCGACCAGGTAATGGCGTTCTACAACGAGCGCAGCATCTCGCCGCAGAAGTTTTATTCGCGCGGCGCGGACGGCAAGGTGGACGAATACGACGACATTCCGCCGAAATATCGCGCGAACGTCGACGTGACCGATGCGCCTTTCGATCGCAAGCCGGGCGACAAGCCCGCGATGACGGCGCAGGACATCAAGGATATCGAAGCGTTTCTCGGCACGCTGACGGACGCGCCGGCGCAACACTGAGCGCCTGCCAGGCGCAGCGCCGCGTCAGCGGCGCGCGCGAATGCACAGAAAGGCCGGCGCCAGCGACAGCTCCGCATGGAGCCGTTCCGACACGGCTTTCATCTCGGGCAGCGGTGTCGGTTCGACGAAGCGGTCGAGCCGCCAGCCGCCGTCGGCGAGCGCATTCAGGATGTCGGCAAGCGGCCGCCGCCACGCTTCGACGTACGGCCTCGGCTCGCCGAACCCCGACCAGTGGAAACCGAAACGGGACGTGTCGAAGTACGTGCCCTCCCCGCGCGTGCGTTCGTCCATCCAGTCGCGCATCGGATGCGCCATCGAGAACACGAGCGTTCCCCCCGGCCGCGCGACGCGTCTGAATTCGCGCAGCGTCGGCGCGAGATCGCGCACGTAGTCGAGCGCGAGCGAGCACAGGACCTTGTCGACCGACGCGTCGGGCAGCCACGCGAGCGGCGCCTCCAGGTCGCCTTCCCTGACGTCGACCGCCAGCCCGGCGCAGCGCGTTCGCGCGAGCGCGATCATCTCCGGCGTCACGTCGAACGCATGCACGATCGCACCGTGGCCGGCGAGATGCGCGCTGCAGATGCCGGGCCCGCAGCCGGCGTCGAGCACCGTCAGGCCGTCGACGTCGCCGAGCAGTGCCAGGGTCGCCGGACGCTCGTAGAGCGCGTTGTGCGCCTTCGTCGGCGCGATGTCCGCATAGCGTTGTGCGAAGCTCGCGTAAGCGCGGCGGCCGGGTGGTTCGTTTGGTTCGTTTGGTTCGTTTGGTTCGTTTGGTTCGTTTGGTTCGTTTGGTTCGTTTGGTTCGTTTGGTTCGTTCGGTTCGGTCATGCGGCATCCGTCGGTCGAAACTGGGCAGGCCGATTCTGCCCGATCGGAATGCGGATGGCGACTGCCGTCGCGGCTGCGTCAGGACAGGCTGTCGAGCAACCGATACCAGGCGACCCCGGCGGCGATATAGAAGCGTTGCAGCCCGTGCAACGGAATCGGCCGGATCGGCGTGACGCGGAACGGCAGCGGCAGTTGCGCATCGCCCGACAGATGCGCGGCCAGATGCTTGCCGAGCGTCGTCGCCATCGCGATGCCGCGACCGTTGTAGCCGAGTGCGATCGTCACGCCCGGCGAGGGCTCGTGTACGTGCGGCAGGAAATCCGCGGTGATCGCGACGCGGCCTGCCCAGCGGTATTCGAACCGGACACCCTTCAGTTGCGGATACAACAGCGTCGTCGCGCGTTCGAGATGGCACCAGTCGCCCGGCGCGCGAGGTTCGGCGAACGGGCCGCGGCCACCCATCAGCAGGCGCCCGGCCGCGTCACGGCGGAAGTACAGCAATAGACGCCGCGCATCCGATGCGACCTCGCCGCCGGCGAGGATGTCGCGACCGAGATCCGGCGCGAGCGGTTGCGTCGCGACGATGAAACTGTTCGCGGCGATCACCGACTGACGCAAACCGGGCCACAGCCCGTCCGTGTAGCCGTTGGTCGCGATCACGACACGCTCCGCCGACAGCGTCGCGCCGCCGGACGTCGCGATCCGCCAGCGGCCGTCGGCGCGCGTCAGCCCGACGGCGCGGGTCAACCCGTGCACGACCGCCCCGCTCGCCTGTGCGGCGCGCACGAGGCCGCGCGTATAGCTGAGCGGCTGCACGCTGCCCGCGCGGCGATCGATCCAGCCGCCCGCATACGCTGGCGTGCCGAGCCGCCGCGCGACGTCGTCGCGGTCGAGCACGTCGACCGGCGCGCCGCGCGCGGCCCACTGCTGCGCACGGCGGGCAACCGTGTCGAGCATCGCGGCGGTCGGCGCCGGCTGGATCCAGCCCTGGCGACGCGCATCGCAGTCGATCGCGTGCCGCTCGATCAGGTCGAACACCGTGTCGGCCGCGCCGCCGACGATGCCGGCAAGCTGCTCGCCGGCCTCGTCGCCGAACCGGCGGACGAGTTCGTCCGGGTCGTATTTCAGCCCGGGGATCACTTGCCCGCCGTTGCGGCCCGATGCGCCCCAGCCCGGCTGCGCGCCGTCGATCACGCGAACGTTCACGCCGCGTTCGGCCAGGTGAAGCGCGGTCGACAGGCCCGTGAAGCCGGCGCCGACGATCGCCACGTCGCACGACACGGACGCATCGAGCGCGGGCGTATCGGGCGCCGGCGCGGCGGTCGCCGCCCACAGCGAATCCGGCCACGGCGAGTCGGGCCATGCGGGTGCCGCGTTCGTTGCGCTCATGTTCGATCCGGGTTGTCGGCACCGTCCGACACCAGCAGGCGGCGCAGAAATTCCTGCGTGCGGGGATGGGTCGGCTGCGTGAGCACGATGCGCGCCGGTCCGCTTTCGCAGATGGTGCCGTCGTGCAGGAAGCACACGCGGTCGGCCACCTCGCGCGCGAATGCCATTTCGTGCGTGACGACCACCATGGTCATTCCGTCGCGGGCGAGCCCGCGCATCACGCCGAGCACTTCGCCGACGAGCTCGGGGTCGAGCGCCGACGTCGGCTCGTCGAACAGGATCGCCTGCGGCTCCATCGCGAGCGCGCGTGCGATCGCGACGCGCTGCTGCTGCCCGCCAGACAGCTCGGACGGATACGCATTCATCCGGTGCGCGAGTCCGACCTTGTCGAGCAGCGCGCGGGCCTGCTCGCGCGCCTGCGCGGCCGGCATGCGCCGCACGTGCACGGGCCCTTCCATCACGTTCTCGAGCGCCGTGCGGTGCGCGAACAGGTTGAAGCGCTGGAACACCATGCCGACCCGCATTCGCAGCTCGTGGATCCGCTTCGAATGCGCATCGACCTTCACGCCGTCGATCGTGATCGACCCTTCGTCGTAGGTCTCGAAGCCGTTGATACAGCGCAGCACGGTCGACTTGCCGGAGCCGGACGGTCCGATCAGGCATACGACCTCACCCGGCTGCACGTCGAGGCTCACGCCCTTCAGTACCGCGTGTTGCTGGAAGCGTTTGTGTATCGAATCGATCAGGATCATGCGCCTCTCCTCAGGGCGAGCCGCTTGCCGAGCCGGTTCACGCCGAACATCAGCGGCAGGCCGAGCGCGAGATACAGCAGCGCGACGAGCGTGTAGACGCTCATGTTCTGGAACGTCGACGACGCAATCAGCTGGCCGGCGCGCGTGATTTCCGCGACGGTGATCGTCGACGCGACCGACGAATCCTTCAGCAGCATCACCAGCGTGTTGCCGTACGGCGGCAGCGCGATGCGGAACGCCTGCGGCAGCACCACGCGCCGCATGATCATCGGACCGCGCATGCCGATCGCGTGCGCGGCCTCGATCTGGCCGCGGTCGATCGCCTCGATGCCCGCGCGGAAGTTCTCGGCTTGATACGCCGAATACGCGATGCCGAGGCCGAGCACGCCGGCCTGGAACGCCGACAGTTGCACGCCGAGATCGGGCAGCACGAAGTACATGTAGAACAGTTGCACGATGATCGGCAGCCCGCGGATCACGTTGACGATCGTGCTGCCGGCCGTCGATATCGCACGATTGCGCGACACCTTCAGCAACGCGAGGATCAGCCCGAGCACGGAGCTGAGCACGAACGCGCATGCCGTGATCTCGATCGTGACCACCGCGCCCTTCAGCAGGATCGGCAGGAAATCGATCGCGTTCTGAAAAAACATGAGGTCTCCTATGCGACGTCCTGACGGCTCGCCGCGATGGATGCCCGCGACGCACGGGCGATGTCGGCCGGGAATCGCGCGACGGCGCTCAGCTCATATGCCACTTCTGCAGGATCTGCTGCAGCGTGCCGTCGCCCTTCATTTTGCGGATCGCGCCGTTGAGCTGTTCGAGCGTCACGGTGTCGCCCTTGCGCACGATGAAGCAAACCTGCCCCTTCACGACGCTCTGGTATTCGGGCACGAGCCGCACCTGGCGATTGACGCCGTGCTCGATCTGGTACGCGACGATCGGCTGGTCGGCGAAGCCGGCCTTGATACGCCCGAGCGCGACGTCGCGCATGATGTCGGCGATCGAATCGTAGGTCCGGACTTCCTTGAAGATGCCCTTCTTGTTGAGCGCGTCGACGAACGCCGTGCCGACCTGCGCGCCGACCACCTGCCCCTTGAAATCGTCCATCGACGTATAGCGGCCCGGGTCGTCGGCCTTCACGATCAGGCCTTCGCCGAACGTGTAGACGGTGTCGGAGAAATCGACGACCTGCTGACGCGCCGCCGTCTTCAGCATCGCGGCCGAAATGATGTCGATCTTCTGCGTGGTGAGTGACGGGATCAGCGCCGAGAACACGGTCTGCTGCACGTCGACGCGAAACCCGGCCGACTTCCCGGCCGCGGTGATCGCATCGACCATCATCCCCTGGATCGAATTGCTCTTGACGTCGAGAAACGTGAACGGCACGCCGGTGGCCGTCGCCCCGACCTTCAGCGTCGGCTCGGCCGCAACGGCGCTCGCCGAAGCCGTGGAGAGTGCAATACAGGCGGCGAAACCGGCGGCCAGTGCGCCGAACCGCTTGATGAACGAAACCATGTTGTCTCCTTCTCGAATAACCCGGTGCGCCGGCCGGTCGCTGATCGACACCGCGACGATGACTCGATCTTAAAACGAATCAAAAATATCGCAAATAGATTTTTGCGTATCGATATTCGATACGATATGATGCGATATCGAATCGATCCCGCTCCTCGCCATGGAAACGTCACCCGATCAATCAACCGATCTGCTCTTCAACCAGTCGCTGGAAAAAGGGCTCAACGTGCTGCGTGCATTCAGCGCGAAGCGGCGCACGATGACGCTGGCGGAAGTGGCCGACGCGGCGGGGATGACGAAAAGCTCCGCGCAGCGGATGGTCTATACGCTCGAGAAGCTCGGCTACCTCCGCAAGCATCCGGTCACGCGGCGGTACCAGCTCACGCCGCACGTGATGCGGATCGGCTTCAACTATCTCGCGGCGGATACGTTGATCGACGTCGCGAATCCGTTCCTGTCCGAGCTCACGAACCTGACCGGCGAAACCACCAACCTCACCGAGCCGGACGAGGACGAAATGGTGTACGTCGCGCGTTTCGTGTCGACGAAGTTCGTGCCGATCCACATGCCGATCGGTAGCCGTATCCCGATGTACTGCACCGGCTCCGGCCGCGCGTTCCTGAGCGCGTTGCCGCCCGGCGACGCGCGCGCGCGGCTCGACGGCATGGTGCGCACGCCGCATACGCCGCGCACGGTCACGGCGCTCGACGATCTCGTCGCGCTGCTCGACAGTGCACGACGCGAAGGCTACGCGACCAACCAGGAAGAACTGTTCATCGGCGACATGTCGATTGCGGCGCCCGTGCTCGGCAGTCAGGGGCAGCCCGTCGCGGCCGTGCACGTGGTCGCGCCGACGAGCCGCTGGACGTTCGACGATGCGCGCCGCAAGCTCGCGCCGGCGGTGATCGACTGCGCGCGCGGCATCAGCAATTCGATCAGAACGCTTGAATAGCGTCGATGAAATGGCACACGGCGCGCCGCTGCATCGCGCAACGGCGTTTGATCGCTACCGCGGCTTTGGCGAATGCTCGGTCCGATAGGTACTGTTCGGGTGCAATACGAGGCGCTTCGCCGCGGCGTCCAGTTCCTTGCCGTGATATAGATCGATGCACTTCAGGAAGTCGAACTTCACGTCCCTCACTTCCGCATCGACAACCGGATTGCGATAGTCGCGAGCGAGATACTTCGCGACCAGCGCGCGAATGACGTCCGGCGCATGTTCCATGTCGTAGTAGGTCCAGTCGCGCAACGCACTGGTACTGCTGCCGATGTCCTTGCTCACGCCCGACGCCGGGGTGTAAGCGGTCGCCAGACACTCGGCCAGCACCATGTCCTTGAAGTTCTGGAGGTACGTGCGTGAGCCGGCCTGCGGCGACGTTTGTGCGGCGTCCTTCGCCATAACCATCGCCGGTTGAAGCGCGATGCACGCCAACACGGCAGCGATCCGGGCTCCCCTCATGACAGGCTCCAGAAATTTGCGCGATCGGTACGATACCGCGCGCCCGGTTCGTTGAAGTAGCAATGGTCGTAACACGTCCGCCCGTTGAACAGCGTGGCGTGGCCCTGCGCATCGCTCCACCCCGACACCTCGAACAGGATGACACCCTGTCGATCTGCAAGTGGCCCTCCGTTCGACGGCGGGAATTCGACACGCTCTGCCTTTCCCCATCGTTGCTCGAGAAAACGAATCAAGTCCCTGACACGAAAGAAGTATTGCCGATTGTCTCTGCCCGACACCGTTTGCCCGGGAATTCGAGGCATCACCATGCCGGCTTCGCCGAGGATATAACTCATCCTCACCGCGCAGGTATTGCTCCATCGCTCCGTCGGACTCGGATTGTTGACGTTCTTCTCGACGTATCCACCTATCACTTTCGCCACGCGCTCACCCGAACGTGCCGGGTCGTAGATTCGCTGAGATGCCGCCCACGCAACGGCAAATGACGGTCGTTTCACCTTGACTCCTTGTTGTTGGAATGAATTCGACTCGAGGAACCGCATCGAAGACTGGCAACGGCTCATGTGCTCCGACTACCTTCGAATCCATCGAATCAGTGCGTCATGATGCGCGATCCGAAAGTATTTTGTAATGATAGAGACTTCCGGACGCCGATCCTCCTTCTATTTCGCCCCCTGGTTTTCCCCAACCCCGTCCGACTTGACTGCGCTGCGCCGATCGTCAAAACTTCGCACATCGTCAGTGTGATCACAGATCGCAGATCAAACCCAGGAGAACCCCGCCTTGCCGCCTCGTATCGTCCCGCCCGCACTGAAAGTCATCGAACAGGAAACGATGGCCGACAAGGTCTACCAGCAACTGCGCGAAGCGCTGATGAGCGGGCGCTTCGCGCCTGGCCAGGCGCTGAGCCTGCGCAGCGTCGCCGAGGCCGTCGGCTCGTCGACGATGCCCGTGCGTGCCGCGCTCACGCGGCTGCGCGCCGAACGCGCACTGGTCGATGGCCCGAATCGGGCGCTCGTCGTCCCGCCGATGACGCTCGACATGCTCGACGAACTGCGCGACGTGCGGATCGCGCTCGAAGGCTGCATCGCCGAGCGCGCGTGCGCACGGATGACCGATGCGCAGATCGCGGCCGTGCGCAAGACCTGCGAGACGATGCAGGCGCACGTCGAGGCCGGCCGCTCGCGCGCCTACCTGCAAAGCAATTTCGCGTTCCACAGCGCGATCTACGCGCACGGCGCCAGCGAAAACACGCTCGCGATCGTCGAGAACCTGTGGATGCGCGTCGGCCCGTTCCTCAACATGGTCGCGCTCGACATCCCGCACATGCGGCGCTCGATGGATGCGCACCGCGCGATCGTCGATGCGCTCGAACGGCGCGACGGCACGGGCGTGCGGGCCGGCATCGCGCTCGACATCGGCGGCGCCGCGCACGATCTCGCCGAGACGCTGCGGGCCGAACAGACGCCGCGAACCGTGAACGCGAAACCGTAGCGGCCGCTTGCCACCGCCGCCCCTTTCATGAGCGGCCGCAATCCCACTAGATCAACGATGGAGACAACCCGCATGACAGCTTCCGACCTGCTGAAACCCTATGACGGCCTGCGCGTCCTCGTGACGGGCGGCGCGTCGGGCATCGGTCTCGAAATCGCCGACGCGTTCGCCGGATGCGGCGCGCGCGTGCACGTGTGCGACGCGTCGCAAGCCGCGATCGCGGCGCTCGCCGACCGGCCGCCGCGTGCCGGGGCCGGCGCGATCGGCGCGACGCTGGCCGATGTATCGGACCCGGCCGCCGTCGAGCGCGTGTTCGCCGACGTATCGACCCGGCTCGGCGGCCTCGACGTGCTGGTCAACAACGCGGGCATCGCCGGGCCGACCGGCGGTATCGACGAAATCGATCCCGTTCAATGGGAACAAACGGTCGCGATCAATCTGACCGCGCAATTCCAGTTCGCGCGCCGCGCGGTGCCGCTGCTGCGCGAGTCGAAACACGGCGGCGCGATCATTGCGCTGTCGTCGGTCGCCGGCCGGCTCGGCTACGCGTTCCGCACGCCGTATGCGGCCACCAAATGGGCGGTGGTCGGCCTCGTGAAGAGCCTCGCGATCGAACTCGGGCCGCAGGGCATCCGCGTGAACGCGATCCAGCCCGGCATCGTGCGCGGCCCGCGGATGCGCCGCGTGATCGAGGCACGCGCGCAGCAGCTCGGCATCGGCTACGACGAGATGGAGAAGCGCTATCTCGAGAAGATCTCGCTGCGGCGCATGACCGATCCGGCCGAGATCGCCGCGACCGCGCTGTTCCTGTGCTCGCCGGGCGGACACGGGATCACCGGGCAGGCGATCTCCGTCTGCGGCAACGTCGAAGTGCTCTGACGCCTCCTGCATCGCTCATCGAAAGGAATTCATCCATGGCAAACGCTCGCAAAGTCATCATCACCTGTGCGCCGACCGGCGCGATCCACACGCCGTCGATGTCGCCGTACCTGCCCGTGACGCCGCACGAAATCGAAACGGCCGCGGTCGCGGCCGCGCAGGCCGGCGCGGCGATCCTCCACTTGCACGCACGCAACCCGTCCGACGGCAAACCGACGCAGGATCCTGCCGTGTTCGCCGAATTCCTGCCGCGCATCAAGGCGCAGACCGACGCGGTGATCAACCTCACGTCGGGCGGCAGCCCGCACATGACGGTCGACGAACGGCTGCAGCCCGCGCTGCATTTCCAGCCCGAGGTCGCGTCGTTAAACATGGGTTCGATGAACTTCGGCCTGTACCCGATGCTCGAGCGCTTCCGCGAGCTGAAGCATCCGTGGGAGCGCGAACATCTCGAGAAAAGCCGCGATCTCGTGTTCAAGAACACGTTCGCCGACATCGAGACGATCCTCACGCGCTGCGGCGCGAACGGCACGCGTTTCGAATTCGAGTGCTACGACATCTCGCATTTGTACAACCTCGCGCACTTCGTCGATCGCGGGCTGGCGAAGCCGCCGTTCTTCGTGCAAAGCGTGTTCGGCCTGCTCGGCGGGATCGGCGCGCATCCGGAGGATCTGATGCACATGCGCCGGACGGCCGACCGCCTGTTCGGCAGCGATTACGTGTGGTCGATCCTCGGCGCCGGGCGCAACCAGATTCCGCTCGCGACGATCGGCGCGGCGCAGGGTGCGAACGTACGCGTCGGGCTCGAGGATTCGCTGTGGATCGCGCCGGGCAAGCTCGCGGAATCGAGCGCCGCGCAAGTCCTGAAAATGCGTCAGGTGCTCGAAGGCCTGTCGCTCGAGATCGCGACGCCGGCCGAGGCGCGCGCGATGCTCGCACTCAAGGGCGGCGACGCGGTGAATTTCTGATCGCCGGGTCGCGCCCCCAACACCTGCATCCGCAAGCGCAGTGACAAGGCGCCGGCCCGAGCCGGCCGGCGCCAGGACGCCCTTCATCGCCCCGCTCCGTTCGAGCGCCGCCGGCGCGGCTCCGTCGTCTGCCCATCCGCTGCCTGCACCGCAGCGGCATCCGCCGAACGCGGCGCGCCGTGCTTGCCGTGCGCGCCGGTTCGCCCTTACCGGAGTCGTCCGCATGTCCACTCATCACGCTCAGGCCCTGTCGTCCGCCGCCGGCGACGCGAACGCGTCGCTGAACCGGCTGCTGTTCCGCAAGCTCATGCCGCTGCTGATCGCCGCGTATGTGATCAGCTTTCTCGACCGCACCAACATCGCGTTCGCCAAACATTCGATGGGCGTCGATCTCGGCATTTCATCGGCCGCGTACGGGCTCGGCGCGGGGCTGTTCTTTCTCACCTACGCGCTCTTCGAAATCCCGAGCAACCTGATCATGCATCGCGTCGGTGCGCGCTTCTGGATCACGCGGATCATGATCACGTGGGGCGCGCTGTCGGTCGCGATGGCGTTCGTGAGCGGCGAGACGTCGTTCTACGTGATGCGCCTGCTGCTCGGCGTGGCCGAAGCCGGCCTGTTTCCCGGCGTGATGTTGTATCTGACGTACTGGTTCGGCCGCGAGGAGCGTGCGCGCGCCACCGGCTATTTCCTGCTCGGCGTGTGCATCGCCAACATCGTCGGCGGCCCGCTGGCCGGCGCGCTGATCGAGCTCGACGGCACGCTCGGCTTCCACGGCTGGCAATGGCTGTTCGTCGTCGAAGGCATTCCGGCGATCCTGCTCGCGTTCGTCGTATGGACCCGGTTGCCGGACCGGCCGAGCGCCGCGCCGTGGCTCGCCCCGGAAACCGGCCGCGCGCTCGAACGCAAGCTGGCCGCCGAACAGGACGCGGGCGTCGCCGCGCACGGCGGCCACGCGTTCGGCGCCGCACTGCGCGATCCGCAGATCTGGCTCGCGATCTTCGTGTACTTCTGCCACCAGTTGACCATCTACACGGTGATCTTCTTCCTGCCCGGCATCATCGGGGCGTCGGGGCGTCTTTCGCCGTTCGCGGTCGGATTGCTGACGTCGCTGCCCTGGCTCGCCGCCGCGCTCGGAGCCGGGACGCTGCCGCGCTTCGCTCGCGAGTCGCGTCATTCGCGCCGCATGCTGTGTGCGGGGCTGGTGGTCATGGCGGCCGGGATGATCGGCGCCGCGCATGCGTCGCCGTTGGCGGGGCTGCTCTGCGTGTGCGTGGCCGCGTCGATGTTCTTCGTCGTACAGTCGATCGTGTTCACGTTTCCGGCTTCGCGACTCGCCGGCAGCGCGCTGGCCGGCGGGCTCGGGCTCGTGAATACGTGCGGGTTGCTCGGCGGTCTCGTCGGGCCGACCGTCGTCGGCGCGATCGAACAGGCGACCGGCGATGCGAAGAACGGGCTGACGCTGCTGGCGGCCGCACTCGTCGTCGCGGCGTTCGCGAGCCTCGCGTTGCGTCACGGACACGAGCACGCCGACGTGCGCTCGCGCGACTGAAGTCGGGCGAGACGCCAGCCGGCAGGATGCGGGCTCACCGCCGCCCGCATCTCGTCTCGCCTCGCTTCGCCTCGTCAGAACAGATACATCCCCGCGACGAACACAACGCCCGAGAACAGCAGCGTCGTCACGCAATATCCCATGATGTCGCGCGCGGCGAGCCCTGCGATGGCGCCCCGCCGTCAATAGCCGATCCCATCATGCGTGTGCGAGACCGTGAGCCGACGAACGTCCGTCTCGCCGATTCTCTTTCGGCAGCCCCTGCCCCCGAGGGCGTGTTCACGCCCTAGCGCAGCAGCGCAACGTTCTCGTCGATTCGACGCTGAATGTCCGTCAACGTGTCTTCCGTGATGATCCCCTCGTAGCGGCGCTTCGCAATGGCCGAGAACTGGCTGGCCACTCCGCACATTGCGTCGATCATGTCGCCGGCAGCGGCTGCGGAAAGCTCCGCTTCCTTTGCCAGTCCGACCAATGCCGCCCGGTCGACCCGCAGCGCCTCGCCCATGACGTCCATTTGGTGGTAACCGCCCGGCCCCTCGCAGAATGTCACGTCGTAGGCCGGCGCGAGTTTCCACTGGCCGGATCGCGACATGACGTATGCGAAGTTTTTCGGATGATCGTCGCGATTGTTGAACGCGACATTGAAGACAGCCCGTTCCAACGCCCGCGCCTTCTCGCGTACGTCGTTGGTGCACATGTGAGTCGCGCGCAAGAAGTTCACGTAGTCCAGCGCACCCGGCGTTTTGTAATCGGCACCGGTAAACGCGGCAACGCTTTGCATGGGCACGCGCAGACCGTCCCGTCGATCGAAACGCCTGGACGCAAATGCCGCCATCCCGTCAGGCAAATCGAAATGCAGCGTGTCCGGGGTCTCGATGCCGCACATGCGCAAGCACTCGGCGTAGACCATTTCGATCGCGCACACCTCGGGATGCTCTTGCCGAGCCGGGAACTTGACCAACCATGCTTCAAAACCCGCCACCGCGGCCGTGGTAAAAACGCCGGACTGCGGATCACGATAGACCAGGGCCTTCGGCCTGGCACCCTGCGGAGAGCCGCCCACCTGCAGCAGTTGATGAAGGAATTCGCCGCCCTCACCATTGAGGACTTCCTGTACCTCGGCCGCGAGCCGGTCGAGAGGAATATCCGGCTGCGGTGCCTGGATCTCGAGCGCGACCGGCTCGAACGACATGGCGCCCATTGCGTGGTTGCCAATGTAAGCCAACCGCTCCAGCGGCCCGATGCGTGCCGCGTTGAGACCGCGGCGTTTGAACAAGCGGTCCATGAGCAACATGCCCCATCCGTCGGGCAGCGCGTCATAGACTGGGCCGGGCAATCCCAGCTGGTGGGACGGAAAGTCCTTGCGCAGCCTCGCCCCATGCAATGGGAGCGCATAAGACGACAGTTCCAGCCCCCTCTTGCGCGCGTCATCGCTATATTCGAATACGATCAACGGGCGCCCCGTGATCGCCGTCGTAGAAACCATCGACCCCCACAGCCAGTGCTCCCCCCAGCCGTCATAGTAGACATCGATCCGCTCGATCATTTCTGGTTGCCCCTCTTGACGCGCTGACGTTTGGCACTTTTTTCATACCGGTGAACGTCTTCCAGACTATCGAGCTTCGGCAGGAACAGTCCTTCGAGTTCCTTGCTTCGTCCCAGGACCATGGCTACACGAACTACCGTCTCGAAGCTCACATTGCGTCCGGCCTCCAGGTTGGACACGGTATTGGAACCGACGCCGGCACGCGCGGCTACGTCGCTCTGCGTCAGTTGCAACGCCAGCCGCTCCGTGCGAAGCCTCGCGCAAAGCAGTGTGACGATTTCATCGGGCTTGCGAAAACTTAATTCCAACATAGTGGGCCTTCCCGCGTGATATCTTTCGTAACCCACAATATCATAGAGTTACAGGAGGGATGCACTCCGGAAATATAATTCCCTGATGTTGTGTCTTATTGGGGGAATTTCCCAGATAATCTACTCCAAAACGGAATTGATGCGTCAGCGATGCATGCTCTTCCCGTACCCACCAGTCGCCCCTCCAGATACGCCATGTCGTGGATGGATCGCCGCGCTCATCGATGCGTATACGAGCCCTGGCGTGAGCCCGCTAGCGAGCAAACCGCCTCCGGCGTGCCGACGGCTGCGATCGCTGTCGCTCGCCGCTCCGCCAGCTTCTGCGCAAGCCTATACGCCACAAGCGACCCCGCCATGGCCAGCAGCATCGGCACAAGGCTGTCGTGATTCGCACGCGTGAATTCGAGCAGCAGCACGACCGCCGTGATCGGCATCTGCATCGACGCGGCGAGAAACGCCGTCGCACCGATCAGCGCGCATCCGCCGAGCGATGCTCCGGGCCACACGGCGCCCCACAGGCCGCCGAGCACGACACCGAGCAGCGCGCCGTTCGCGAGACCCGGCGTCAGCAGCCCGCCTTCCGCGCCGGCCCGCAAGCTGCCTGCCTCGATCAGCACCTTCAGCACGAGCAGCGCCGCCGCGAGGCCGATCGTCAGCGTGCCGTCGAACCCCAGCGACGCCGGCCCTTTGCCATTGCCGAGCAGTTGCGGAAACCACATCGCCAGCACGCCAATCACCGCGAAGTTGAGCAGCGCGAACACCGGTAGCCGCCAGTCCTTCGGCGCGTCCGCGCGCGCGCGGGTCGTGAGCCGCACGAAACCGTACGCGGCGAAGCCGAACAGCGGCCCGCAGACGACGGACCATGTGACGAGCGGCGTGCTCAGCACGAACGCCGGCACCGTGTACTGGTGCTCGTTGCCGAGGCCGATCCACGCGACGACCGCCGCGATCGCCGACGTCGCGATCGCCACGATCAGCGCCCGCAATTCGAACGTGCCGAGCAGCACCTCGAGCACGAAGATCGCGCCGCCGAGCGGCACGTTGTAGACGGCCGCAAGCCCCGCGCCGGCGCCGCACGCGACCATCAGCCGGCAGTCGTCGGGCGTGAGCCCCGCCGCATGAGCAAAGCGCCCCGCGAGCAGCGAACCGATCTCGCGCGGCGCGACTTCGCGGCCGAGCGGCGAGCCGAGCGCGACGGTGACGATCTGCAGCAGCGCGTGGACCGTCGTGCTGACGAACGGCATCCGCGGATCGGCCGCGCGCACCGCGCGTCGGATGCCGACGAGCGGCCGGCCATACCGGTAAAGCGCCCACCAGCCGCCGCCGGCGACGATCCCGCAAACCACCAGCACGGCGAGCCGGCGCAGCGGCTCGGCCCCGGTCACGCCACCGAGGAAACTCTCGGCTCCGATCACGTGCGCGACGCTGTAACCGTACGCGATGTGCTGGATCGCATGCAGCAGCAGCGCGAG
Source organism: Burkholderia sp. BE12 (assembly GCF_002959955.1). Taxonomy (NCBI): domain Bacteria; kingdom Pseudomonadati; phylum Pseudomonadota; class Betaproteobacteria; order Burkholderiales; family Burkholderiaceae; genus Burkholderia; species Burkholderia sp. BE12. The sequence continues at coordinate 113,551 of NZ_PREY01000016.1, forward strand.
CAGCATGCCGCCGAGACCCGCGCCGATGCCGGTCAGGATCGTGACGACGGCCATGCGCGCGAACGGGCTGGCGGTCGACGAAGAAGAAGCGGGAGCGGACGGAAGATCGAGGCGCATGGGGTCGGCGAGCGGGAATTGAAAAGACGGCGCGCACCGCGCACGCCGCCGTCAGGACCGCATCGTAGGCTTGCGCCCATCATGAGACAAACGTATTTTTCTAATCGACTCATGCATTTTATGAATGCACGAGGCCGGCGGGCCGTGAGGGTCCGCCTTCGTGTCAATCCGAATAGGTGATGCGCTCCGGTTCGCGCCGCATGATGACCTTCCCGTGGCGCACCGACAGCGTGGCCTTCGCCTGCCGGCGCACGGCTTCGTAGTCGCTGTCCGCGTCGAGCACGACGAGATTCGCCGGACGCCCGACCGCGATGCCGTACCCGTCGCCGAGGTGCATCGTCGTCGCGCTGTGGTCGGTCACGAAGTCGAGGCAGCGCTGCAGATCCTGGTACCCCATCATGTGGCAGATATGGAGGCCCGCATCGAGCACGCGCAGGATGTTGCCGTTGCCGAGCGGATACCACGGATCCTTGATCGAGTCCTGCCCGAAGCACACGTTGAGCCCGGCACGGTCGAGCTCCGCGACGCGCGTGACGCCGCGCCGCTTCGGAAACGTGTCGAAGCGCCCCTGCAGATGGATGCTCTCGGTCGGGCACGAGATGAAATTCAGTCCCGCCCGCTTCAGCAACCGGAACAGCTTCGAACAGTACGCGTTGTCGTACGAACCCATCGCGGTGGTGTGGCTCGCGGTGACGCGTGCGCCCATGCCGCGCACGCGCGCTTCCTCCGCGAGCACTTCCAGAAAGCGCGAATGCGGATCGTCGGTCTCGTCGCAGTGCACGTCGACGAGGCAGCCCGTGCGTTCCGCGAGATCCATCAGGAAGCGGATCGAGCTGACACCTTGCTCCCGCGTGTTCTCGAAATGCGGAATCCCGCCGACGACGTCCGCGCCGAGGTCGATCGCCTGCTCCATCAGCGCGCGGCCGCCGTCGAACGATTCGATGCCCTCCTGCGGGAACGCGACGATCTGCAGGTCGATCAGACCGCTCGCCTCGTCCTTCACTTCCCGCATCGCCTTCAACGCGGCGAGCGTCGGATCGGTCACGTCGACGTGCGTGCGCACGTGCTGGATCCCGTGGTCGCGCAGCATGCCGATCGCCGCATGCGCGCGTGCCTTCGTGTCCTCGTGCGTGATCGTCGCCTTGCGCTCGGCCCAGCGCTCGATGCCCTCGAACAGTGTGCCGCTCATGTTCCACGCGGGTTCGCCTGCCGTCAGCACGGCATCGAGATGGATATGCGGTTCGACGAGCGGCGGAATCGCGAGACGGCCGCCGCCATCGATATGGTCGGGGTTCGTCGATGCGATCGGTGCGGTTTGCGCGTCGATCCGCGCGATCCTGTCGGCATCGATGCCGATCGTGAACAGGCCGTCGCGGCCGCGCAGGCGTACGTTGAACAGGTTCATGGGGAAGCCCTTGTCGTATGCGTGAACACGGCCGCGCGATCTGCGTCGGCGGCCGTGCGGTCCGGGCGACCAGTATGGAGGAAAAGCAGCGACACGCGCACGGGCCGCGCATGTTGCATCGACACGACAGCCGGGCCGCGCCGGACGGAAGCCGCGTGCCGGCCGCCGAGCAAGAACCGCCTGCCCGGCGCGCGCGCACCTCGTCGTGTCGGTTTTGTGAACGACTCTTGCCGAATCCGGAACAGTGCGCTCGCGGCCGCCGGGGCCCTGCGCGTGCCGCGCATTTCTATACTTGCGCCGAACTTTGGTTTCCAGTCCCACACGCAGGAGCTTCACGATGAAAAAAACCCTGATCGCCGGCGCGTGCGCCGCCGCCCTGTTCGCGCCGCTCGCCCACGCGCAAAGTTCGGTCACCCTGTACGGCCTGATCGACGCCGGCATCGCCTATACCAACAACGTAAACGGCGCGTCGCAGTGGCGCATGGCGACCGGCACGATCAACGGCAGCCGCTTCGGCCTGCGCGGCACCGAGGATCTCGGCGGCGGCCTGAAGGCGTTGTTCGTGCTCGAAAACGGCTTCAACGCGAACAACGGCGGGCTCGGCCAGGACGGCAAGCTGTTCGGCCGGCACGCGTACGTCGGCCTGAGCCGCGCCGGCTACGGCACGCTGACGCTCGGCCGCCAGTACGACACGATGGTCGACTTCGTCGCGCCGTTGTCGGCGACGGCCGGCGATTTCGGCGATACGGGCTTCGCGCATCCGTTCGACAACGACAACCTGAACCACTCGCTGCGCGTCAACAACGCGGTCAAGTACACGAGCGACACGATCGCGGGCTTCAAGGTCGGCGCGCTGTACGCGTTCTCCAACTCGGCGAACTTCAGCGCGAACCGCGCATACAGCGTGGCCGCGAGCTACACGAACGGCCCGCTGAAGCTGGCCGGCGCCTACCTGCAGATGAACGGCACGAAAGGCTCGACGAGCGCGAGCCCCGGCGCGACCGATTCGGCCGAAGCGAAGAGCCTGAACCAGGGCGGCTGGTCGATCGGCTCGGACCGCATGCGCACCTACGGCGGCGGCGTCAGCTACGTGTTCGGCCCGGCGACCGCCAGCTTCGTCTACACGCGCGCGCAGTACGACAACACGGGCTCGTTCGGCTCCAGCGGCCAGATCGCGTTCAACAACTACGACGTGAACGTGCGCTATGCGGTCACGCCCGCCGTCAGCGTCGGCGCGGCCTATGTCTATACGGACGCCAGCGTGTCGAATCCCGACACCAAGCACGGGACCGATCCGAAATGGCATCAGGTCGACCTGCAGGCCGTGTACAAGCTGTCGCGCCGCACCGACCTGTACGCGGAAGCGATGTTCCAGCATGCGTCGGGCCGCGGCTATCAGGCATTCATCAACACGTCGGGTGGCGCATCGAGCACGGCGAACCAGGTGGTCGGCACGATCGGCATGCGCACGCGGTTCTGACCGGCATCGCGCGACGGCGCCCGCCCGCGCCGGGTCCGTATGCACGGCGCCCGTATGCACGGCGCCCGTGTCCGCACACGGGTTCGGTCGCCGCGGACGGGCGCCGCCAATGTTGTTCCTTCTGGAACGCAGCCCTCCTGGAATCGGGGTGTTTGCGCGTGCAAGCGCTACGTAGACTGAACGTCGAAGGTCGCAGCCGCGTGACGCGCGCCGCTCCGGCCGCCTACCCCGTACCAGGAGAATCTCGTGAAATCGCTCGTCGTTACCGCCGCCGCTGCCGTCCTGCTTGCCGCACCGGCCCTGTCGTTCGCCCAGCAGGCGAAGTCGCCCGTCACGCGTGCGCAGGTGCTGCAGGAGCTGATCGATCTCGAATCGGTCGGCTACAACCCGGCGCGCGGCGAAGTGGGCAACTATCCCGAGGACATCCTGGCGGCGCAGGAACGACTGCAGGCGAAGCGTCTCGCCGAGCGGAAAGCGGCGCAGGCCGCCTACGGCCCGGCCGGCGAGCCGGCAACCGAATCGGGCACGGCGGCGAAGCCCGCGCGGTGACGGCGTGCGTCGCCCGCATCGAGCATGCATTGCGAGCGACGCGTATTCGGCATCTGCATGAAACAACGAACGCGCCGATGCGCGCACGGCGTTCAGGCGGCCCGCGGTTCGCGGTCGATCGCGTTCAGCATCTCGACGTCGCGCGCGATCATCGCCGGCACCTGGGCACGCAGCATCTCGACCCAGGTCCGCACCTTCGCATCGACGAAGCGGCGCGACGGGTACAGCGCATACACGTTCATCTTCTGCAGGATATGCGCGGGCAGCACACGGACGAGCGTGCCGTCGCGCAGTGCGTCGATCGCCGAATACAGCGGCAGCATGCCGATTCCGATGCCGTCGCGGATCGCGAGTGCGAGCGATTCGGCGGTATTGGTCTGCACCGGCCCGGCGACGTGGATCTGCTCGACGCCTTCGGGCCCTTCGAGCACCCATTCGTGCGTCGGGAACGCCGGCGTACACAGCGTCAGGCACGCGTGCGCGGCGAGATCCTGCGGGCGGACCGGCACGCCGTGCCGTTTCACGTAATCGAGTGATGCGCACAGAATGCTGAACGTCGAGCCGAGCAGGTGCGACACGAGTTCCGAATCGGGCAGCGACGATGCGGTGACGACGGCCATGTCGCTCGTGCCATCGAACAGATCGGGCATGCGCTGCGACAGCGACAGCTCGATCGATACGTCCGGGTACTGCGCGTGATAGCGCGTCAGCGCGGGCATCACGTAGTGGTGACCGACGCTCGCGAAGCTGTGCATGCGCAGCACGCCGGCCGGGCGCTCGTGCGCGCAGCTCGCCTCTTCTTCCGCGCGGTCGACGTCGGCGAGGATCTGGCGGCAGCGCCGCAGATAGCTTTCGCCGGCCGACGTGAGCGCGAGACGGCGCGTCGAGCGATTCATCAGACGGGTGCGCAGGCGCGCCTCGAGCTCCGACACCGCGCGCGACATCGCGCCCGTCGTCGAATTCAGCGATTGCGCGGCGGCGGTGAAGCTGCCCGTCTCGACGACGCGCGAAAACACCCGCATGTTTTGTAGGGTATCCATTCCTGTGAGCGACCTGTAGCGGAGCCGCCATTTTCCTCCAGCGGATGCGACAGATTGTTACCCCGGCTGCAACTATCGTTTCCCGGCAACTGCGTTAATGCGCGGGCGCCGCGCTCCTACAATCGGCGCCTCACCAGTCGAACGGACCCGTCCGGACGCGCCGCGGCACCCCGCCCGGCCCCTCTTGGGCCCCCCTCATGAAGCCACAACCTGCGATCGAGCGACCGTCCATCGAACCGGCACGATGGAGCAAATGGCTCGATCCGCTCGGCAACGCGGCGCGCGACTGGGCCGCGACCGACGGGCTGATCTGGCTGCACCTCGCGAAAACCGTACTCGCGGCGCTGCTGGCGATGGGCATCGCGATGCGTCTGGAGATGTCGCAGCCGCGCACCGCGATGACGACCGTATTCGTGCTGATGCAGCCGCTGTCGGGCATGGTGTTCGCGAAGAGTTTCTACCGCGTGCTCGGCACGGCGGCCGGCCTCGTCGGCGCGCTCGCGCTCGGCGGGCTGTTCGCGCAGCAGCCCGAGTTGTACATGGCCGGCATCACGCTGTGGATCGGCGGCTGCATCGCGCTGGCGGTGCGCAACCGCCACTTCCGCTGGTACGGCTTCGTGCTCGCCGGCTACACGGCCGCGCTGATCGGCCTGCCGGCCGTGATGACGCCGCAGACGCTGTTCCAGTCCGCGCTCACGCGCGCCGCGGAAGTCGCGCTGGGCATCGCGTGCTCGGGCGCGGTCAGCGCGCTGATCCTGCCGTTGAGCTCCGCGAAGGCGCTGATGCGTTCGTTGAGCGCGCGCCACGCGACGTTTGCCGCGTTCACCGCCGGCGCGCTGTCGGGCGACGTCGCGCGCGGCGATTTCGAGCGACGCTTCGCCGATTTCGTCGACGACATCGTCGGCTTCGAAGCCAACCGCGCGTTCGCGTCGTTCGAGGATCCGCACATTCGCGCGCGCAGCCGCCGGCTTGCGCGCCTCAACAGCGAGTTCATGAATGCATGCACGCGGCTGCATGCGCTGCACCAGCTCGTCAAACGGCTGCGCGCGAATCGCTCGGATGCGGTGCTCGACGCACTGGCGCCGCACGTCGATGCGCTCGCATCGCGCTTCGCCGCGTTGCGCGACGAACGCCGGCGCGGCCTCGCACCGGCCACCGGTGCGTTGCTCGAACTGCGCCGCTTTCACGGTGCGTTGCCGAAGGCCGCGCGCGCGTCGCGGCGGGTCATCGAGGACCATGCGGCCGGCGGCCTGCTCGACTTCGATACCGCGATCGAGCTGCTGTACCGGTTCATCGGCGAATATCTGGGCTACGTCGACACTTACGCGTCGCTCGATCAGGACGATCACGCGTTCGAGCGCTCGGTCACCCATTACGCGGTGAAGACCAACGCGTTCTTCGTCGGTTTCGCGTTCCTGCGCACGGTGGTTGCCGTCGGTGCGATGAGCGCGTTCTGGATCGCGTCCGAATGGCCGAGCGGCTCGCTCGCGGTGATCGCCACCGCGATCGCATGCGCGCTCAGCTCGACCTCGCCGCGCGCGCCCAGGTTCGTCGCGCAGATGGGCGTCGGTGCGGCATTCGCGACCGCGGTCGGCTACCTGTTCCTGTGCTACGTCTATCCGAACATCGACGGCTTTCCGCTGCTGTGCGCGGCGCTCGCGCCGGTGCTCGGCCTCGGTGCGTTTCTCGCGATGCGGCCAGGCCTGTCCGGCTACGGGATCGGCTTCGCGGTGTTCTTCTGCCTGCTCGCGGGCCCCGACAACGCGATCGCGTATACGCCCGAAGTGCTGATCAACAACGGGCTCGCGATCGTCGTCGCGATGCTTGCTTGCGCGCTCGTGTTCGCCGTCGTGTTCCCGACGCACACACCCTGGCTCACCGGCCGGATCGCGCACGACTTGCGCCGCCAGGTGACGCTTGCATGCGAAGGCGCGCCGGACGGCCTCGCGCAGCGCTTCCAGTCGAGCACGCACGACCTGATGGCGCAACTGCGTACGCTGCTGGTGCGCCGCACGCGGCAGCATCGCGATGCACTGCGCTGGATGCTGTCGACGCTCGAGGTCGGCCACGCGATCATCGACCTGCGCGACGAACTGCACACGTTCCGCGCATCGAAACCGCCGCAGACGCTGCGCTGGACCGGTTCGATCGATGCGGTGCTGCTCGAACTGCCGCGCTTCTTCGACGATCCGACGCCCGGCCACCATGCGCGCACGCTGAAAGCCGTGAATCTCGCGATCCGCGCCGCGCAGCACGCGCTGCAGGCGTGGTACGCGGTGCCCGACGCGCGTCGCAACGTGCAGCGAATCGTCGGCTGCCTGCACTTCATGCGCAGCGCGCTGCTCGACAAGGACGCGCCGTTCAATCGGCATCGCCATTGAAGACCGGTGCGCGCGCAACGGGATCGTTGTTCCGGATGGAAATAAGCTCTGCAGCCGCGGTGATTAATCTTTAAGCAGTGCGAGCCTATAGTTTCCTCACTGCCAGCGAGACTGGCACTCACCCAGGAGAACCCAAATGAAGCCGCTGCACCTCGCCCTCGTTGCCCTGTCGCTCACCGCTGCGCTCGCCCACGCACAGCCGGCGCCGGCAGACGTCGCACCGCAACAGGCGAACCGCGCCGAGGCGATCAAGGCCGCCGGCCGCGTCGATCGTGCGCAATCGAAGCAGGAAGACCCGAACGCCTGCGTCGGTCCGGTCAGCTTCTGCAACATCTACTTCGGCAGTTGAGCATGGCGCCGCGTCGTCGCGCTCAGGCCCGCATCGTCCACATCGCCCGCACCGCATGCACGACATGCGCGGGCGGACGGCGGTCCGGCCGGTCGCCGCATCGCCGTCCTGCTGCACGCCGCTTCGCTTGAAGCGGCGTTTGCCGTTTCAGGCGCCGCGCCCCGGCCGCCAGCCCACTTCGCGCAACGCATCCAGCAAGCGCGCCTGCCCGAGCCCTTCGACCCGCGTCCCGCGCGACGCGACGTCGCCGCCCGCGACCAGCGCATTCACGATCGCCTCCTCCACCGCTTCCGCCGCCGCGACGAACAGCGCGGAAATATGGTCGTTGTTGACCATCCGTACGTCGGTGGTCGGCGTGCCCTTGCTGCCGTAGTTCGCGGCAGGCAAGCCGTCGTTGCCGGTTGCGAACGCAAGGAAGATGTCGCCGCTCGAATCCTCGGTGCCGCCGCCCACGCGGGCGAGCCCGACGCTCGCACGCTGCGCGAGACGCGTGCATTGATGCGGCAGCAACGGTGCGTCGGTCGCAAGCGTGACGACGATCGAGCCCATGCCGGCTTCGCCTTTCGCTTCTGCTTCGCGGAACGGCGAATGCACGTGCCGCAGCACTTCGCCGACCGGGTAGCCGGCCACGCGCAGCATCTCGCGCACGCCGTAATTCGCCTGCACGAGCGCGCCGACGGTCCAGCCGCCCGCATCGCTCGCCAGCACGCGCGACGCGGTGCCGATGCCGCCCTTGAACTCGTGACAAATCATGCCCGTGCCGCCGCCCACGCCGCCTTCGGCAACCGGCCCCGACTGGGCGGCAGCCAGCGCGCGCTGGACGTGCGCGGCGTTCACGTGCTGCCCCCAGATATCGTTCAGCAGTCCGTCGTAGGTTTCCATCACGACCGGCATGCACCAGTACACGCGGCCGGCCGCCGCTTCGCGTTCGTTCGCGACGAGCGCGTCGCGTACCGCACCGACGCTGTGCGTGTTCGTATAGGCGATCGGCGTCGTCAGCAGACCGGCTTCGCGAATCCATTCGAGCCCGGCCGCGTCGCCGTTGCCGTTCAGCACGTGCACGCCCGCGAAGCACGGCGAATCGTGCACGGCGCCCGCGCGCGGCTCGATGACGGTGACGCCCGTGCGGATCGACGCGTCGCCGTTCTCGACGTTCAGCGTGCAATGTCCGACCCGCACGCCCGGTACGTCCGTGATCGCGTTGAAGCGGCCCGGCGTGCCGAGTCCGATGCGGATGCCGAGATCCCTCGTGCGCATGATTCGATTCCTCCCGTCTTTCAATGGTTCGATGTGTCGGTGGTACAAGATGTCGATCCGGTGTTCAGAGCGCGCGGAACGCTTCGCTGTGACGCGCCCACGCCACGTACATCACGAGTGCCGCGACCAGCAGCCCCGCGATGATGATCAGGTCGGTCGGCTTCGTCGCCGTCGCCAGGGTCGTGACCAGCGTATACGCGGCGCCCGCCACCGCGACGAGCGGCGTCACGGGCCACAGCGGCATCCGGTAGTGATGCTCGACGTCGCGGCGCACGAACCGGCTCGCGAGCGCGGCCAGCCCGACGACGAGATAGATCAGCAGCAGCAGGTCGACCGTGAACGCGGTCAACTCGTCGAGGCTCGACACGAACACGAGCCCGGCCGACGGTATCGCGAGCGCGATCGTCGCAAGCCACGGCGACTCGAGGCGCGGATGAATCGTCGAGAATGCGCGGTTGCAGGTGCGCGACCACAGCGCATGCCGGCCGCTGCTGTACAGCAGGCGGCCCATCGTGATCACGATCGCGATGATCGCGTTGAACACCGACAGGAAGATGCCGCCGCTGATCACGCGCGACACGACCGGGTTGCTCAGGGAGCGCACGACATAACCGATCGGATCGGCGCTCTTCGTCAGTTCGGTCAGCGACGGCGCACCCAGCACGATCGCGGTGAGCGGAACCAGTTCGACGACGAGGATCACGAGCAACGAATAGATCACCGCCTTCGCGACGTTGCGGTTGCCGCCGCGCAGGTCTTCCGCGAGATAGGCTGCCGAGCCGAAGCCGTTGTAGCAGAAGATCGCGGTGCCGATCGCGGGCACGATGGCCGCGAGCGTCGCCGGCACGAGCGCATTGCCGCTCGCGACGACCGGTGCGATCAGCACGTCGGCGCCGCGATGCGGCGACCCGAAACCGAGCCCCGCGATCAGCATCAGCACGCCGATTTCGACGACCAGGAACGCGCCGGTGATCCATGCGTTCGTCTTGATGTTCAGCATGCCGAGCAGATAGCTGAGCAGCACGATCGTCAGCGCGACCGACTGGTTGCTGAAGTGCGTGCCGAGCGCGTTGTTCAGGTACGGCGCGGCGCCGCTCGCGAGCACGGCCGGGATGAACACGCTGACGGACAGCACCGTGATGAAGGTCAGGTAGCCGGGCAGCGTGCCGAACACGCGCTTGGCCATCACGTATTCGCCGCCCGCGCTGCGGTGCGCGGCGCTGAGTTCCGCGTAGCAGAGCGCGAACGCGAGCGCGAGCACGCCGCCGAGCAGGAACGACAGCACGGCGCCGCTGCCGGCCTGCTGGATCGCGAACGGCGCGATCACGAAGATCGAGCTGGCCGGCGTCACGCCCGATACGGTGATCATCACTGCATCGCGCACGCTGAGCGTCTGCGACAGCGCGCGCGGCGCGTCTTCCGTTGCAGGCGCCGCTTGCAGGCTGCCCGTCGATTCCGACATCATCGCCATTTCGTTCTCCTGTCGCTCCTATCCTGCCGTTTTTTGAACGCCCATACTCGGGCCCGATTGATTGCCTGGCAGTCTAGGAAGCCAATTTCAGGACCGCTATTCCCCCTTCGTGTTACGCCCTTCCGGTGGTGGTATGGATCGTCTCTTTTCCGAAATCGCGATGCACCAGGCGCTTGGCCGCGCGATCGATCATCTCGACCAGCCGCGCTTCTGGCGGTTCCTCGTGCTGCTGCTCAACGAAATGGCGCCGTTCGACAACGCGCTCGCGACCGCGATCGGCCGCGACGGCGTGCCGCTCGTGCTCGACGAATACGACACGGGCGGGACCGACACCGCGTCGCCGGTGCCGCTTTACCTGAACGGGTTATATCTGCTCGATCCGTTCCTGCAGGCCGCGCACGACGGGCTCGCCGACGGCTGCTACCGGCTCGAGGAAGTCGCCCCCGACCTGTTCCGGCAGAGCGAGTATTTCCTGAGCTATTTCCGCGACGCGGTCGGCGACGACGAGATCCAGATTCTCGTGCGGCCGAATGCCGACACGCTGCTGTCGCTGTCGCTCGGTGCCTCGACGCGCTTCGACGTCGAGCCGCTCGGCAAGCTGACGGCCGCGATGCCGTGGGTGCTCGCGACGATCCGGCAGCATTGGCGGCTGGTGGGCGACGCCGCGCGCGCGACGCCCGATGCCGATCTCGGCGCGCGCGTCGAGCAGGCGCTTGCCCGCTTCGGAGCGGGCGTGCTGACCGATCGCGAGATGTCGATCGCACGCATGGTGCTGCGCGGCAATTCGTCGAAGGCAATTGCCGAGCGGCTCGCGATTTCACCCGAAACGGTGAAGGTGCATCGGCGGCATTTGTACGCAAAGCTCGGGATTTCGTCCCAACCGGAGCTGTTTTCGCGGTTCATCCAGGCGTTGGGGGACGATGCGGCTGGATGAGCGCATCGATCGGGACGCGTGGCACCGGATGAACCGCCAGCTCCCGGCCGCCGCTCAACCGCGCGGTTCGACGGAGCCACCGTCGGGCGCATCGTGCGGCACGTTCCAGCCGAAATACACCTCGGCCTCGACGATCTGCCCACCCTGCACGCGCACCCGCTCCGCATTCCGGAACCGTCTGCCGTCGGCCGTTTCCGCCTCGTACACGACGAATACGTGCTCGCCGTGAACGGCAACGTCGACGAAATCGAAGCGCGCCAGCGCCACGCTGTTCGGCCAGCAGCGCCGGAAATACGTGTCGCGGTCGAGCCGGTTGTCGAGCGGGCTCGTGAAATGGAAATCCGGCGCGATCAGCGCTTCGATCGCGTCGCGGTCCTTGTCGGCATACGCGCGGTAGCTTGCGCGCGCAACGTCGCCCGGGTTCTGAAGCATCGTCGTGTCCTCCTCGAAGAATCGGTGTGAGCCCCGCGCGCCCCGGTGCGGATGTTTCGGCGGAACGCGTCCGTTGCCGTCCACGCGAACCCGCATCGGCCGGCAGCCCGCGCTTTCCATCGTAAGCCTGCCATGCCGCGGTTGCCCGATTCGACGGGCACGGGCATGATGTCCGCGAATTCGCCGGCAGCTTTATCCGCTGGTTCTCGCCGAGCCCGCCGCACCGGTGCGGCGTGTCACGCGAACGCTGCCGCCGTCTTGCGCGCAATCCGCATGCCGCCCTCGTTGCCAACGTCACTTCGTCCATGTCACTACGCGCATTCAGAACGCTGGTCGCCATCGCCCGATACCGGACCTTCGCACGCGCCGGCGAAGCCATCGGGCTCACGCAGTCGGCGGTGAGCCTGCAGATCAAGGCACTGGAAAGCGAATACGACGTGCAGTTGTTCGACCGTTCGCGCCGGCAACCGGTGCTGACCGAAGCCGGCAACATCCTGCTCGCGCAGGCCGAGCAGGTGCTCGCGATGGTCGACCGGATTCCCGACGCGCTCAGCGACGAGAAGAAACTCGTCGGCCGCCTGCGGCTCGGCGCGATCCAGACCGCGCTGTCCGGCCCGCTGCCCGACGCGCTGCTCGCGCTGCGCAACTCGCATCCGTCGCTGCGCGTGCACGTGTCGGCCGGCATGTCGGCCGAGCTGGCGAACCGCGTCGCGGCCGGCGAACTCGATGCGGCGATCACGACACGCCCCGTGCGCCCGCATCCGGCGGAACTGACGTGGACCACGCTGTACGAAGATCGCTTCTGGCTGCTCGCGCCGCCCGACCATGCCGAACGCGACGCGGGCGCGCTGCTCGAAGCGCTGCCGTTCATCCGCTTCGACGCGCAGGCCTGGGCCGGCCGCATGATCGCCGCCGAGCTGCGCCGCATCGGCGTGCGCGTGCGTGAAGAGATGGTGCTGGACAGCGCGGAAACGATCGCGCGCATGGTGGCGCGCGGGCTCGGCGCCGCGATCGTCGCGCTCCCCGATGCGACGCTCGCGCGCCTGCCGCCCGTCACGCGCTTGCCGTTCGGCCAGCCGCAGATGGGGCGCGCGGTCGTGCTGCTCGAACACCAGTCGCGTCCGGCCGAGCGTTTCGCGCGTGCGCTGGCCGCCGAAGTCGCCGCATCGTCGATGAGAATTTCTCATTGAACACCCGATAATTCACAATTATTCCTGTTGCTTTCGCGTGTTAACTTGGCGGCATCGTCACTCTTTCGATTGCGAGTCGCCATGTTGCCCGCCGGATGGATTCCCCGCCGCTCCGCCTGCCATCCGCTGCCCGCTGCCGGCATGAAGGCGCGCCGATGATCGGCCCGATCCTGCTCGCGCTGGCGCCGGTCGCGCTGCTGGTCGCGTTCGGCCACGGTCTCCGGCGCACGGGTTTCATCGCCGACGCGTTCTGGCCGCAGGCCGAGCGGCTTTGCTACTACGTGCTGCTGCCGGCGCTGTTCGCGAACGGCCTCGCGAGCGCTCGACTGCAATCGCTGCCCGTTCTACCGCTCGCGGCAGCGCTGGTCGGCTCGACCGCCGTCGCCGCGGCGCTGCTCCTGCTGGTCCGTCGGTTCGTCCGGGTCGACGGCGCCGGCTTCACGTCCGTGTTCCAGGGCGCGGTGCGCTTCAACAACTATGTCGGCACCGCACTCGCCGCCGGGCTGTTCGGCGCAAAAGGCATCGCGCTCGCGGCCGTATGCGTCGCGGCGATCGTCCCGACCGTCAACCTGATGTGCGTGCTGGTCTTCGCGCGGTATGGCGACACGCGGCTCGGTGCGGGCGCGCTCGTGCGGCAGATCCTGTCGAATCCGCTCGTCGTCGCATGCGCGCTCGGCATCGCGATGCAGGCCGGCGGTGTCGCGTTCCCGGCTGCCGTCGAGCCGGCCGTACGCGCGCTCGGCGCCGCATCGATGCCGCTCGGCCTGCTGTGCGTGGGCGCGGCGCTGAAATTCGATGCGGCCCGTGCATGGCTGCAGCCGGTGTGCGTCGCGTCGGCGTTCAAGTTCATGGCGATGCCGCTGATCACGCTCGCGGCCGGCCGCCTGTGCGGGCTCGGCGATGCGGCGCTGACGGTCGCGCTGCTGTTCCAGGCGCTGCCGACGTCGTCGGCGTCGTACATCATGGCCCGTCAGCTCGGCGGCGACGCGCCGCTGATGGCCGGCATCACCGCGTTCCAGACCGTCGCCGCGGCGCTGGCGATGCCGGTCGTGCTGACGGCGCTCGCGTCGGCACCGGTATTTCGCTGACGGCACGGCGCCGAACTCTGCTGGGTCACGCTGACATGGAAATTCGAAGGCAGCTGCCGAAACCGAATGACCGCTAGATCGGGGCGACCATCGCGCTGGGCGCTCCCGGCATCCGCGAGTTCGGGCCGACACGCACGCCGCGCAGGCTCGGGGACGGATCCGAATACCGAATCGCGACGGCACTCGCAGCACCGTTGCGCGACGCCTACGCGCCGCCGATACGCGTCCCGACTTTCTCGCAGCCCTGCCAAAAACCGCCTATCGTGAATGAAGCGCCCCGTTCGCTGCCATCCGGCCCCGAGTCGCTCGCACCGGCGGCAACGGCACGGCGCTCCGGCACCACTCATCGCGATCGTCGCGCCCGCTCGCCCGTGCGCATGATCACCGCCGCCCACCGGATGACAGGAGGCACTCATGAAAGCCGCGCTGCTCGTCAGCTCCGCCCTGCTCGCCATTGCGTCAGCTTCGGCCACGGCCCAGGGATCCATCACGAAGGAAGAAAACGGCGCGCTCGTCGCCGCGAACGGAATGACCGTCTATACGTTCGACAAAGACAAGCCCAACGCCGGCACCAGCGCCTGTACGGGCCCATGCGAAACCCTCTGGCCGCCGTACAAGGCCAGCGCGACCGACGTACCGGTCGGGCCCTACACGATCCTCAAGCGCGACGACGGCAGCCCGCAATGGGCGTACAAGGGCAAGCCGCTGTACTTCTTCTCGAAGGACATGAAACAGGGCGAGCGCAACGGCGACAATTTCAAGAACGTGTGGCACGTGGTCGCGCCGTAAGCCTTCTTTCGCCGCGTTCCGCGCCTGTCGCACGGACGTAAAAAAGCCCGCCCCCATCGTCGATCGGGGCGGGCCGCGGCAGCTTCGCACGCCGCACCGGCCGCATGCAGCCGGTGCGTGCGTCGTGTCAGCGGTTCGACGGGAAGCTGAACACCGTCCCTTCGCGTACGCCGGCCGACGGCCAGCGCTGCGTGATCGTCTTGCGTTTCGTGTAGAAGCGCACGGCATCCGGGCCGTATGCATGCAGGTCGCCGAACAGCGAACGCTTCCAGCCGCCGAACGAGTGGTACGCGACCGGCACCGGCAGCGGCACGTTGATGCCGACCATGCCGATCTGGATGTTGTCGCCGAAGTACCGTGCGGCCTCGCCGTCGCGCGTGAACAGGCACGTGCCGTTGCCGTATTCGTGCGCGTCGATCAGCGCCATTGCCTCGTCGAGCGATTTCAGGCGGATGACGCCGAGCACCGGCCCGAAGATCTCGTGCTGGTAGATCGGCATGCCGGGCTTCACGTTGTCGAACAGGCACGGGCCGAGGTAGTAACCGCCGTCATGGCCGTCGACCTTCACGCCGCGACCGTCGACGACGAGCGTCGCGCCCGCTGCCACGCCCGCTTCGACGAAGCCCGTCACCTTCTCGAAATGCTGCTTCGTGACGAGCGGGCCCATGTCGACGCCCGCGCCGCTGCCCGGCCCGACCTTCATCTTCCCGATCTCGGCCTTCAGCCCCGCGACGACGTTGTCGCCCGTTTCGTCGCCGATCGCGACGACCAGCGGAATCGCCATGCAGCGCTCGCCGCACGAGCCGTACGCGGCGCCCATCAGCGCGTTCACCGCGTTGCCGATGTCGGCATCCGGCATCACGACCGCGAAGTTCTTCGCGCCGCCGAGCGCCTGCACGCGCTTGCCGTGCGCGCAGCCCGTCGAGTAGATGTATTCGGCGATCGGCGTCGAGCCGACGAAGCTCACGGCCTTCACGCGCGGATCGGTCAGGATCGTGTCGACCGCTTCCTTGTCGCCGTTCACGACGTTCAGCACGCCCGGCGGCAGGCCGGCCTCGAGCGCGAGCTCGGCCATGCGCAGCGTCGACGACGGCGTGCGCTCCGACGGCTTCAGCACGAACGTGTTGCCGCACGCGACGGCCATCGGCCACATCCACAGCGGCACCATCACCGGGAAGTTGAACGGCGTGATGCCGGCCGCGACGCCGAGCGCCTGGAACTCGCTCCACGAATCGATCGCGGGGCCGACGTTCTTGCTGTGCTCGCCCTTCAGCAGCTCGGGCACGTAGGTCGCGTATTCGACGTTCTCGATCCCGCGCTGCAGTTCGCCCATCGCATCGGCGAGCACCTTGCCGTGCTCGGCCGTGATCAGCGCGCAGAGTTCTTCCGCGTGCTCCTCGAGCAGCGTCTTGAAGCGGCTCATCACGCGGGCGCGCTTCAGCGGCGGCGTGTTGCGCCATGCCGGGAACGCGGCCTGCGCGGACGCGATCGCGGCTTCGACGGTCGGCTTGTCGGCGAGCGCGACGCTCTTGTGCGATTCGCCGGTCGCCGGGTCGAACACCGGCTGGACGCGGCTGCCGCCGTCGACGCGCTTGCCGTCGATCAGGTGGCCGACGGTGGAGGTCACATTGCTGTCGTGTTTCATCGTTCAGGCTCTTTCGTGAATTCGGTTGTCGCTGCGGGCGAGCCGCGGCTCAGTCCACTTCGTTCAGTGCGTCGGACAGCGCGTTGACCAGGTTGTCGATCTCGCGCTTCTCGGCGATGAACGGCGGCGCGAGCTGGATCGTGTCGCCGCCGTAGCGCACGTAGAAGCCCTTCGCCCAGCAGCGCATCGCGATCTCGTACGGGCGCCGTGCCGGCTCGCCCGGCAACGCGGCGATCGTCAGGCCGGCCGCCAGCCCGTAGTTGCGGATGTCCGCGACGTGGCGCTGGCCCTTCAGCCCGTGCACGGCCGCCTCGAAATGCGGCGCGAGATCGCGCACGCGCGCCACCGCGTCTTCCTTCACCAGCAGGTCGAGCGCCGCGACGCCGGCCGCGCATGCGACCGGATGCGCCGAATACGTGTAGCCGTGCGGGAACTCGAGCATGTACTCGGGGCCGCCCGCGGCCATGAACGTGTCGTAGATTTCCTTCGTCGCGATCACGCCGCCGAGCGGCTGCACGCCGTTCGTCACCTGCTTCGCGAAGTTCATGATGTCCGGCACCACGCCGAATGCGTCCGCGCCCGTCATCGCGCCGGCGCGGCCGAAGCCCGTGATGACCTCGTCGAAGATCAGCAGGATGTCGTGCGCGGTACAAATGTCGCGCAGGCGCTTCAGATAGCCCTTCGGCGGCACGACCACGCCCGCCGAACCGGAGAACGGCTCGACGATCACGGCCGCGATGTTCGATGCGTCGTGCAGCGCGATCACCTCGAGCAGGCGGTCGGCCAGCTCGGCGCCGTGCTCCGGCATGCCGCGCGAGAACTTGTTCTCGGCCAGTTGCGTATGCGGCAGGAAATCGGCGTCGAGGCCCTGACCGAACAGCTTGCGGTTCGGCCCGATCCCGCCGACGGAGATACCGCCGAAATTCACGCCGTGGTAACCCTTCTCGCGGCCGATCAGGCGCGTTTTCGTGCCCTTGCCCTTCGCGCGCCAGTATGCGCGGGCCAGCTTCAGCGACGTGTCGGCCGCTTCCGAGCCCGAGCCCGTGAAGAACACGTAGTCGAGGCCGGCCGGCGTCAGTTCCTTGATCTTGTTGGCGAGCTCGAATGATTTCGGATGGCCGAACTGGAAGGCCGGCGCGTAGTCGAGCTGCGCGACCTGGTGGGTCACGGCTTCGACGATTTCCGTGCGGCCGTGACCGAGGCCCGTGCACCAGAGGCCCGACAGGCCGTCGAAGATCTTGCGGCCTTCGCCATCGGTGTAATACGCGCCCTTGCCGGACACGATCATGCGCGGATCGGCCTTGAACTGGCGGTTGGCCGTGAACGGCATCCAGTGCGCATCGAGCCACGCGGCGTCGGTGCGCAGGTTCGTGTCGTCGTGCTGGGCGGTGGTGATGTCGGTCATGTCGGTCGGCGCGGCGCGCCCCTCCTCCTGGTGATGATGTTGCACATTGTCGGGACGCCAATTAGTCTTTTGAATATCGCAATATCAATGTTCACTTGCTCAACTATGCAAGCAAAGAAACCGAAGAGCCGCGCGCTGCTCGGGCAGCTCAGCGACATGGATCTCCGCCTGCTGCGGGTCTTCAAGGGCGTCGTGCAATGCGGCGGGATGGCGGCCGCCGAACTGGAACTGAATATCGGCATCTCGACGATCAGCCGGCACGTGAAGGATCTGGAAACGCGGCTCGGCCTCGTGCTGTGCCGGCGCGGGCGTGCGGGCTTCACGCTGACGCCCGAGGGACAGACGGTGTACGAGGAGACGCTGCGGCTTCTCGCGTCGATGGAAGCGTTTCGCAGCAGAATCGACGGCATTCACGACAAGATGGGCGGAGAACTCCACATCGCCGTATTCGACAAGACGGCCACCAACCCGAATGCCCGGCTCGGCGACGCGATCCGCCAGTTCGCCGACGAAGCGCCCGACGTCGCGCTGAACCTGCACGTCGCGTCGATCAACGAGGTCGAGCGCGGGGTCATCGACGGCAGCTACCAGGTCGGGATCATCCCCGTGCACCGCAATTCGGGCAGCCTCGTGTATTCGGCGCTGTTCGACGAACGGATGCTGCTCTACTGCGGCCGCCAGCATCCGCTCTTCGATGCGCCGCACGGCAAGCTCACGTGGACGACGATCCGCAACCACGCATTCGCCGGGCTCGGGTTCCATTCGCCGAACATGGAGCTGAGCCATCGCGCGAAGCTCACGCGCAGCGCGACCGCGTCGGACCAGGAATCGATCGCGACGCTGATCCTCTCGGGGCGCTATCTCGGCTTCCTGCCCGATCACTACGCGGAGAGTTTCGAAAACAAGGGGCTGATGCAGCCGATCGCGCCGCACCGGTTCAATTACCGGTGCGGGTTCGTGAGCCTGCTGCGGCGCTCGCCGCAGCCGGCGCGGGCCGCGCTGCTGTTCCAGGCTTGCCTCGACGCCGCGCATGCGGCGGCGCGGCCGGCGGCATAGCGGCGGCGTCCTCCGGTTCGGTCAGGCCCCGTCGTCGCCCGTGCGCGGGAGCGCCCGCTTGCGCGCGACGAAATGGGTCGCGACGAGCGCCGCTGCGAAACCGGACGCCGCGCCGACCCCCAGCGCCCAGCGCGGGCCGAGATGGTTCGCGACCCAGCCGGCCACCGGCGCGCCGATCGGCGTGCCGCCGAGCGCGACCGCGAGGCGCAGCGCCATCACGCGGCCGCGCATCGCCGGCTCGGTGGACAACTGCATCAGGCTGTTGGTCGAATTCATGAAGGTGATCGCGGCGATCCCGGTCAGCACCAGCGCGGCGGCGAACGACCAGTAGCCGGGCGCCAGCGCGGCGAACGTGCAGCCGAGCCCGAACAGCGTCGCGCCGATCCACAGATGGCGGAACCGCGGCTGCTCGCGGCGCGCGGCGAGCAGCGCGCCCGAGATCGTGCCGACCGCCATCATCGACGACAGGAAGCCGAACCCGCGCGCATCGACGTGAAACACGCTGGCGGCCATCGTCGAAATGAACAGCTGGAAATTGAGCCCGAACGTGCCGATCAGGAACAGCATCGCGAGGATCGCCGTCAGGTCCGGCCGACGCCATACATAGCGGAACCCGTCGAGCAGGCTGCCGCGCGAGCGCCCCGCCCGCACGTTCGCACGCAGTTCGTCCTCCCGAAGCCGCGACAGCGACGCCAGCACCGCGAAGAAACTGAGCCCGTTCGCGAGAAACGCCCAGCCGGTGCCGACCGATGCGATCAGGAAACCCGCCGCCGCCGGGCCGACCATCCGCGCGGCGTTGAACGACGTCGAATTGAGCGCGACCGCGTTCGCGAGCTCGCGGTCGCCGACCAGTTCGGCGACGAAGGTCTGCCGCACCGGCGCGTCGAACGCCGACGCGCAGCCGAACAGGAACGCGAACACGTACACGTGCTCGAGCCGCACCGCGCCGGTGACCGTCAGCACGCCGAGCACGAGCGCCAGCGCGCCCATCAGCGCCTGCGTCGCCATCAGCAGCTTGCGCTGGTCGTAGCGGTCGGCCGCGTAGCCGGTCCACGGCAACAGCAGCAGTTGCGGCCCGAACTGCAGCGCCATCACCGTGCCGACCGCCGATGCGTCGTGATGCGTGAGCTGCGTGAGGACGAGCCAGTCCTGCGCGGTACGCTGGATCCACGTGCCGATGTTCGACACCAGCGAGCCGATCGCCCATACGCGATAGTTGAAGCTGCGAAGCGAGCGGAACACGCCCGCGGCCGGCACGCTCATCGCCGCTCCCGGTCCGGCTCGTTGCCGCCGTGCAGTTCGCCGAAGTGCCGCGCGAGGAACAGGCCGAGCACCAGGATGCCGAGACCGAGCGCCGCCGCGTCGGACGTGCGCTTCAGGTCGAAATCGCCGACCCGGCACACCAGCACATAAGCGATCGCGAGATTCGCGACGCCCCACGCCACGTTCACGGTGGACGACGACAGCCCGCGGCCGGGCGGATTCGCGAACGGCGTCTGGAACGGCTCGCCGCGCAGTCCGCTGACGAGATGCGGCACGACATTCGCGAGGAAGGCGCCGCCGAAGAAGTACGACACGAGATGCAGGAGATTCATGTGCGGGTTGTCCTTTCGGCGAGGGGGCCGGTGCGGTTCACGGACGCGCGGGGTCCTGGAATTCGGCGAGCCGCTGCAGCAGCTTCACGGCCGCCGCCAGCTCGGCCTGTTCCGCCGCCGACAGTTGCGCGTGCAGCGCGCGAAACAGCCAGTCGTCCTTGGCCGCGCGGTTGGCTTGCAGCACCTTGCGGAAACCGGGCGTGAGCGCGATCAGCGTCTGCCGGCCGTCGGTGGGATCGGGCGCACCGGCGACCGCGCCGAGCGCCTCGAGCGTCGCGACCGTCACGCGCATCGACTGCGGGCGCACGCTTTCGGCACGCGCGAGCGCCGACACGGTCGCCGGGCCGTCGCGATCGAGCCGCAGCAACACCGATTTCTGCGAGGACGTGAGGTCGTTCGGATGGGTCTGCTCTCGCATCCGCCGCATCAGCTTGCCGACCGAGATGCGGAGTTCGCCGGCGAGACCGGTCAGCGGGAGCGTGTCGGGGGGAGACGATGGCAGGTTCATGAATTCAAGATAGCACGTCGACAGTCAAACTGTACAGTTTGACTGTATATTTAAATCCGTAAGGATCGGCCCGTCGCGCACGTTTTCGGCCCGGCGCCGCACCCGGTCGGCCGCGCGATCCGGCTCTGCGATAATGCGGGCTTCCCGTTTTCGGTCCGCCTCCCGCCATGACGCAGCCGTCCGCCCCGCTCTCCACCGACCTGCCGCCGATCTCGTGCCTGCCCGGCGATGCGCTGCCGTGGCTGCCGATGAGCGCCGACCTCCCGGGGCTCGCGATCAAGTACCTGCACATCAATGCGGCCGAGGACACGCTGACCGCGCTGCTGAAGATGCCGGCCGGCGGCACGCTGCCGCGCCACCGTCACGACGGCGAGGTGTTCGTCCATACGTTGCAGGGTGCGTGGCGCTACCGCGAATACGACTGGGTCGCCCACGCCGGTTCGACGGTGCTCGAACCGGCCGGCTCGGTACACACGCCGGAAACGCTCGGCGCGCCGGGCGAGGATGTGATCACGCTGAACGTGATGCGCGGCGACCTCGTGCTGCTCGACGACGACGGCCGTGAAACGGCGCGCGAGAACTGCCGCGTCGCGCTGCTGCGCCAGCGCAAGCATGCGCGTACGGCGCCGGATGCCGCCACGGCGTTCGTGACGCGGTAAGAAGGGCGACGCGATCCACGTCGTGCCGCTTCCGTCCCGCGCGAGCGACTTCCGGTATGGGTTTGTGCCCGCCGGCTTGCCGGCCCGTTACCGGAAGCGCCTGAAAAACCGCCGAATATCGTCGGCCAGCAGGTCCGGCTCCTCCATCGCCGCGAAATGGCCGCCGCTCGGCATGTCGGTCCACTGCACCACGTCGAATACGCGTTCGAGCCAACTGCGCGGTGGGCGGCTGATCTCCTTCGGAAAGCGCGCGAACGCCACGGGCACCGCCACGCGCTGCCCGGCCGCGAAGCGCATCGATTGCAGCCGGTTCTCCCAATACATCTGCATCGACGAGCCGATGCAGCCGGTGAACCAGTAGAGCGAGATGCCGGTCAGCAGCGTGTCGTGCGAAAAACGGCGCGCGACGTCGCCGTCGCAATCGCTCCACGTGCGGAATTTCTCGGCGATCCATGCGGCCAGCCCGAGCGGCGAATCGTTGAGCGCGACGGCCAGCGTCTGCGGCTTCGTCATGTGGACGTGCGCGTATCCCCCTTCCAGCGCCACCCAATCCGCGCGCTGCTTCAGGAACGTCTGCTCGTCGTCGGTCAGCGGCAGCGCCGCGTCGATCGCCGGTTCGTAGCTGCCCGGCAGGTAGTTCAGATGAATGCCGTCGACCACCCCCTCATGCCGCGCGCCGAGCGCGACCGACACGGCCGCGCCCAGATCGCCGCCCTGCGCGCCGAACCGTTGGTATCCAAGGCCTGCCATCAATTCCGCCCAGCAGTCGGCAACCTGAAACGCCGACGTGCCGGGTGCCGCCGGTGCGGGAGAGAACAGGAAGCCGGGCAGCGACGGCGCGACGATGTCGAACGCATCGTCCGGATCGCCGCCGAACGCGGCCGGGTCGCACAAGCGATCGATCAATGCATGGAATTCGAATGCGGAACCCGGCCAGCCGTGCGTGACGACGAGCGGATAGGGTTTCGGCCCCGTACCGCGCCGATGCACGAAATGCACACGCTGCCCGCCGACGTCCGCGACGAACTGCGGCAGCCGGTTGAGCTCGCGTTCCACCGCGCGCCAATCGAAGCCGTCGGCCCAGTACGCCGCCAATTCGTGCAGCCACGCGCCGTCGGTGCCCTGCTGCCACGGCTCGGCGGGCGTCAGGGTCGGCGGGCGGTAGTCGCGCACGCGCCGACGCAAATCGTCAAGCGCGTGCTCGGGGATCGCAATGTCGAACGGTTCAGCGTGCATGGTGTCTCCTCGCGACGAATGTCCACAGGATTCTGCGCGATTTTGCCGGCACGTGCTGAACGGCGCCCGCCGGCCCGACAGCGCGTCAGCCTGCTCCCGGCTCGTCGTCCGCCCGCGCATCGCGCCGCAACGCCTGCGGCGGCACGCCGAACCCGCGCACGAACGCGTCGCGCATATGTCGGCGGTCGCGAAAACCGTTTTCCTTCGCGATCACGTCGAGCGGATGACGGCTCTGTTCGATCATCGGCCGCGCCGATTCGAGCCGCAGCCGCTCGATCGCCTTCGCGGGCGACTGCCCGGTTTCGAGCGTAAACACGCGGCTGAACTGGCGCGGGCTCAGGTGGACGGCCTCGGCCAGATCCTCGACGCTCAGCGCGCGGCCGAGATTCTGCCGCGCGTAGTTGAGCGCGTTCTGGATTCGGTCGGATTTCGGTGCGGACGGGGTGAGCGCCGGTCGCCGCCGCCCGCGGCCGACGGCCGGCCATTGCCCGTTCAGCCGCGCCGTGGGCCTTCGCTTTTCACGCCGACCATCAGCGCCACGCCGCTCGCGACCAGCAGCGCGGCAAGCAGATACACGGCCAGATCCATGCTGCCCGTGCGCGTGCGGATCATCCCGATCACCCACGGGCTGACGATGCCGCTCGTGATCCCGATGCTGCTGATCAACGCGATCCCGGCCGCGGCCGCGTTGCCGGACAGGTAGCGGGTCGGCACGGCCCAGAAGATCGGCAGCGCGGCGAAGATCAGCGTCGCCGCGATCGACAGGCACGCGAGCATCGCCGCGAAGCTGTGCAGGTGCAGCGTCAGCGCCGCGAGCGCGAGTCCGCCGCCGATCGTGCAGCACGCGAAGTGCTTGCGGCGCTCGCCGGTGCGATCCGAGCGGCGTGCGATCAGGACGAGCCCCACCGCGCCCACCGCATTCGGCACGACCGTGTAGAGGCTCACGGCGACGACGTCGGTCACGCCGAAGTCGCGGATCATCAGCGGCATCCAGAAGTTGAGCGTCAGCGACGCGCAGGTCAGCGAGAAATAGATGAACGCGAACAGGTACACGCGCGGGTTCGCGAGCGCGGCCATCACGCTGCGCCCGTCGTGCGCGCTGCCGTGTGCGCGGCCTTCGGCGCACAGCGCGGCGACGCGCGCCTTTTCGTCGGACGTGAGCCACGTGGCGTCCTGCGGCCGGTCGACGAGGAACGTGAACGCGGCGAACGCGAGCAGGATCGCCGGCGCGCCCTCGATCGCGAACATCCACTGCCAGCCGTGCAGCCCGAGCACGCCGCTCATGTCGCGCATGATCCAGCCGGACATGAGGCCGCCGAGCACGCCGGCCACCGCGACGCCCGCGAAGAACACCGAGATCGCCGCCGCACGCCGGTTCGCGGGAAACCAGTAGGTCAGGTACAGCACGATGCCGGGGAAGAAGCCGGCCTCGAACACGCCGAGCAGGAAGCGCAGCCCGTAGAAATGCGACGGCTGCGACACGAACATCATCCCGGTCGATGCGATGCCCCACAGCAGCATGATCCGCGTGAACGTGCGGCGCGCGCCGAACCGCGCGAGCAGCATGTTGCTCGGCACTTCGCAGAACACGTAGCCGACGTAGAACACCGCGGCGCCGAGGCCGTACATCGCGTCGCTGAAGCCGAGATCGTGCTTCATCTGCAACTGCGCGAAGCCGATGTTGATGCGGTCGAGAAACGACACGACGTAGCAGAGGAACAGGAACGGGACGATCCGCCACGCGATCTTGCGGAACAGCAGCGCGTCGCTGGATTCGGACGTCGATGAGGATACCGAAGCGCTCGCGTGCGCGAGCGTCGCTTCGGCGGGAAGCGATTGGGGCATGTCTCTCTCCAAACGGGCCGCGCGATGTCGAGCGCGCAGCAGTCTTCGAGGGCGTGCATGCGCCCTGCTTTCTCGTGAGACCGGATACGGCTGCCGGAACCGCGGCGCAACGCCGCCGATGCCGGCGCCTTCAGGGAAACGGCGAGGCGATCATGTGAACGCCGCCCCGCCGCCGTGCACCGCTCAGTCCTGCAGCGCGGCCCACATGTCCTTGTCGCGCTGCGCGGTCCAGATGCGCGGATGCGTGATGCCGCTCGCTTCGTCGAACGCGCGCGACACGTCGAACGGCAAGCAGTGCTCGTAGATGAACACGTGGCCGAACTTCGGGTCCATCGCTTCGCGCGTGAGCGCCATCGCCGCCTTCAGGTCGAGATTGCGCTCGACGGCCTTGCGGCCCTGCGCGAGCAGCGTCGTGACGAAATCCTTCGTGTAGTCGAGGCCCTTGTCGACCTCGGCCGGATTCAGCAGCGCGGGGCCGCGGCCCGGCACGAGCTTCTCGGCGCCGAGCGCGCGCAGCGCCTCGAGCGTGGCCGGCCACTGCTCGAGCTGCGCGTCGCCGCAATAGCACGCGGCGTCGTATTCGACGAGGTCGCCCGAGAACAGCACCTTCTGCGACGGCAGCCACACGATCGTGTCGCCCTTCGTGTGGCCCGAGCCGACGTGCATGATCTTCACTTCGAGCTTGCCGAGGAACAGCGTGATCTCGCGCTCGAACACGAGCGTCGGCCAGGTCAGGCCCGGGACCGTCTCGACGCCGGCGAACAGGCGCGGGAAGCGCTCGATCTCCGACTTCATGTCGGCCTCGCCGCGCTCGACGATCATCTCGTACGTGCCGCGGCTCGCGATTACGTGCTGCGCGCCTTCGTCGAAATACGCGGACGCGCCGAGCACGCGCACCGCGTGATAGTGCGACAGCACCACGTGCTTGATCGGCTTGTCGGTCACGCTGCGGATCTTCGCGATCAGGTCCTGCGCCATCGCAGGCGTCGCGGTCGTGTCGACGATCAGCACGCTGTCGTCGCCGACGATCACACCGGAATTCGGGTCGCCTTCGGCCGTGTACGCGTACGCGTTCTCGGACAACTGCGTCCAGGTGACTTTCTTCTCTTCCAGATCGGCTTGGGAGGCGAATGCTTTGGCCATAGTGCGTTCCGTGGCTGCGAGCCATGTGTTGAGGGGAGTGAACGGATCATCTGCCCGCGTCGAATATTTGTCAATGGCAAACACGCTTGTTATTGTTTAACTCTGGTAAACCTGAAGTCTGCCGCGCGAAATGGCGTCGGATACCATGCGGGGTTTCGTCAACGGAAGAATCATCGCGTGCAGAACCACGAAGTCAGCGCGGACGATGCGCCGCCCAAGGCGCAGCGCGGCATCCAGAGTGTCGAGGTCGGCGGCCGGCTGCTCGACGCGCTCGCGCGTCGGCGCAAGCCGCTCGGGCTGTCGGAACTGGCCGCGGCGGCCGATCTTTCCACCGCGCAGGCGCACACCTATCTCGTGAGCCTGACGCGGCTCGCGCTCGTCAAGCGCGATGCGATCACCGGCAACTACGAGCCGGGCCCGCTGTCGCTGCGGCTCGGGCTGATGTCGATCGAGCGCCAGCCGGCCTACCGCGCGACGCTGCCGCACGCGGCGCGGCTGGCGGAAACGGTCGGCCTGAGCGTCGCGCTGTCGGTACCGGGCGTGCTCGGCCCGACGATCGTGCGCATCGAGCACGGCGGCTATCCGTTGCACATGAACCTGCACGTCGGTTCGGTGATGTCGCTCGACACGACGGCGACCGGCCGGGTGTTCCGCGCGTTCGGCGACGCCGCGCAACTCGACGCGATGGCGGCCAGCCAGGGCGGCGCGGGCGATACGCTCGCCGGCGCCGAAGGCGCGTCAGGCGCGCCGGACGGCGATGCGCAACCGGTCGAACTCGACGCGATTCGTACGCGCGGCATCGAACGCAGCATCGACCGGCCGAGCCCCGGCGTCAGCGGAATATGCGTGCCCGTTTTCGATGCGCGCGGGCGCCTGCAGCTCGCGTTGACGGTGATCGGTTCGACGGGATCGATCGATGTCGACTGGGACGGCCCGATCGCGGCGGCCCTGCGCGATGCGGCGCGGCAGGCCACCGCGTCGCTCGGCGCGGCGCGTGCGGAACCGGCGCCCGCGCCGGCGCCGGGCGCCGCGCGGGTACCGCCCGCGCTGGCCGACGACGCAAAAGCGCAGCGCGGGATCAATGCGCTCGACAGCACCGGGGAGCTGCTGCTCGCGCTGGTGTCGGCGGGTCGCGCGCTGCCGCTGCGCGATCTCGCGACGGCGGCCGGCATGCCGGCCGCGAAGGCGTTTCCGCATCTCGTCAGCCTGCAGAAGATCGGGCTGCTGAGCCGTGACGACGCCGGCTGCTTCGATGGCGGCCCGCTCGCGCAGGCGCTCGGCCTGATAGCGATGCAGCGCGTGTCGCCGACGCGCGACGCGGAAGCCGAGATCGTCGCGCTCGCCGGCGCGACCGACATGAGCGTGGCCGCCGCGACGCTCGGGCCGCTCGGGCCGACCGTGATCCGGCTCGAGGAATCGGCGCGGCCGCAGCACGTGAGCCTGCAGGTCGGCACCGTGATGTCGCTCGTCAATACGGCGATCGGCCGGATTTTCGCGTCCGGCATGTCAGACGACGTGCTGGCCGACCTGCTCGCCAACGAGCCCGTGCGCCTCGCGGGCGCGCCGGCCGCACCGGACGACGCGGCCTTCCGCGCCCGGCTCGCGGCGATCCGCGCGGACGAACTCGATTTCGCGTTCGACGCGCCGGTGCCCGGCATCGGGACGATCGCCGCGCCCGTGTTCGATCACACCGGCAGCATCCGGCTCGTGATCGCGATCATCGGCTCGTCGCGCGGCTTCCCGCGCGGGCCGGACAGCGAGCTGGCGCAGACGCTGCGGGCCGCGACGCGGCGGTTGTCGTGGCGCTTCGGATGGATCGGCCGGTAAGCGCACCCGTTCCTCTACGCTCGAATCCCTTTCATCTCCACGCGCAGCCGTGCCGGCACGGCCTCGGCACGCCTGTCCGGGCACGCCCGCGCAACCGATATCCATGTTGCGCAGCAGCAACATAAATTGTCAGTAATTCTCATATAACGAAATCGCATTTCACAAGACGGTGACGTTTCGCTATGATTAGGGTTATCCCTAGCTCGCCACCTACATGGGGCTTCGTCATGCAAACGTCTAATGTCTCCGATCGTTCCACCCAATCCGCTGGCTGGCTCGCACGCGTTGGCGAGCTGCTGGCAGAAGCCTGGGCACTGCACCTCGAAAACTGCGAAGTCATCGCTGAAGCACACGCGCGCCTGCCGCGCTGAGCGCAGCGCCGGCCGTTCGATTCGCTTGCGCTGACGCACGCCGATAGCGGCTGTTGCGCGGGGCGCCCGACGGTCGCGCCGGGTGCGTGGGTCGGATAAGCAAGAGGCTGGGCTCGTCCCGGCCCAATGCGCTTACCGCGCGGCGAGTGTTTCAAGATCGTCTCGACGCCGTGCTTCAGGCCGCGTCTCAGCCCGATATCGGCGTCGATTCATACGGATCGACGCGGATTGCCGTCAGTCGCGTACCCGGGCCAGAAGTCATTGCGCGCGGTCGTGCCCGCCCATCGCGGACGGAAGATTCATCCGTTTTCGTGCGTCCGCCGGCCGTCTCCCCGGTGAGCCTTCCCTATCGGCCGATCGCCGGTTTCGTCCGCACCCACGCCCGCTGCATGCGCCCGTCGTTGCAACGACGGCCGCGCTCCCGTCTCCGCTCCGTCACACCTGAATCGACGGCACATCCTTCATGCACCGCAGCGCGAACATGGAACGGCTGTGGCGGATGCTCGAAATCCGGTACAGCTTTTCGCGCAGGAAGCGTTCGTAGCCGGCCGTGCCGTCCACCGCCACCTTGATCCAGTAGTCGTACTCGCCCGACACCAGATACGCCTCGAGCACCTCCGGCAGCGCCGCCAGTTCGGCGCCGAAGCGCGCCAGCGCGTCGTCCTCGTGGCGATCGAGCGTGACCTCGAGAATCACGATGTCCGCGTAGCCGAGCTTGCGCTGGTTGACCAGCGCGACATAGCCGTCGATGTAACCGTCGAGTTCGAGTTGCCGCGTGCGGTTCCAGCATGCGGTGGTCGACATGCCGATCTGTTCGGCCAGTTCGGCGTTCGACAGACGCGCATTTTTCTGCAGTGCTCCGAGGATCTTGCGGTCCAGATTGTCGAGCGTTTTCGGCGTGCGTTCGCGGGTAGCCATGATGAGCAGAATTTTCTACTGAAAATCGGCATTCTATCTGAACAGGATTCTGGTTATAGGTCCGTTTTGATGGAAAACAGGAAGCCTTTTAACCGGGCCGCTTGATATATTTTCTTCATGCCTGCTGCCCGGCACGCTCCCCGCGACACCCCTCGCAACGGGACGCACGGCCGCAATCACGAGTTGCGGTGCCGGCCGGCCGGCGTGCGATTCCCCGCCGCCCGCACGCCTATCCGACCGCGTGCGGGGCTGGTGCCTGCCTTCCCGTTCCTGCCCGCCCGTCACATGTCGTTCAAGCTTTATCTGTCGTTCCTCGCCGCTTCCGTCGTCCTCATCTATGCGCCCGGCCCCGTCAACCTGCTCACGATGAACCAGGCGTTGCGCACCGGCTGGCGCCGCGCGCTGCCGTGCGTCTGGGGCGGCACGCTCGCCGTGCTGCTGCAACTCGCGCTGACCGCGCTGTGCCTGAATTCGCTGGTCCACCTCGATGAACACGCGCTGACCGTGCTGCGCTGGGCCGGCGCCGCGTATCTCGTATGGCTCGGCGGCAAGCAATGGCTGAGCCGCGCGCCGGCCGGCGCAGCCGCGGCACCGGCCGAGGCCGACGCCGGAACGGCAAGCGCCGCGCCGGACACCGACACCGGGCGCGCGCTGTTCTGGCGCGGCGTCGCGACTTCCGGGCTGAATCCGAAGACGCTGCTGTTCTTTCCGTCGTTCTTTCCGCAGTTCATCAGCCCGAATGCCGACTGGAGCCTGAACCTTCAATACCTGCTGCTCGCCGCGACGTTCGCGCTGCTGTTCGCCGGCGGCGTCGCGTCGATGGCGCTGTTCTCGCACCGGCTGAGCCGCGCGTTGCAACGGCCGGCGCGGATGCGTGCGATGAACCGCGCGACGGGCGGGCTGCTCGTCGGGATGGGCGCGATCATGGTCGGCTGGAACTGAACGGACGCGCGTACGGTCGGGCGCGTGAGCGTGGCAGCGCGCCCGAACGGCTGCGGCTGTTGAAATCCGACATGGTGTTTTCGCCGCAACGGTTCGCCGGCACGCTCGACGACGAACCGGTCGACGCGTCGATGATCTCGCCTTTGCCGTTCGGCACGACCGATGCCGCGTGATGTCGTAGGCCGGTGATCCCATGACCGCGTGACCCGGGGCCGCCCCCGCCCGGCCGGTACAATCCCGCGATGTCCGAATTGCTCACCTACGGCGGCCTGTTCGCCGTGTCGATGGTCGCCGCGACCCTGTTCCCGCTGCAATCCGAAGCCGTGCTCGCCGGCCTGCTGCTGGCCGGGCGCGAGCCTGTGTGGGCGCTGGTGCTCGTCGCGAGCGTCGGCAATGTCGCCGGCTCGGCGATCAACTGGGCGCTCGGCCGAGGAATCGAGCATTTCCGCGAGCGCCGCTGGTTTCCGGTCAAGCCGTCCGCGCTCGCGCGCGCCGAGCGCTGGTATGCACGCTACGGCCGCTGGTCGCTGCTGCTGAGCTGGGCGCCGGTGATCGGCGATCCGCTGACGATGATCGCCGGCGTGCTGCGCGAGCCGCTACCCACGTTTCTCGCGATCGTGACGATCGCAAAAGTCGGACGCTATCTGGCCGTCGCGTGGCTCGTGGCGTACTGAAGCCGTCCGTCATCCGGTTCCGCGTGTCGAGCCGGCGCATACCGCCGCCGTGCGCACGCCGCTAAAGAATTCGCCGAAACTGCCGATTACCTTACGACAAGCGGTGACGCGTGCGTTCCGCCCCTCTCTCCCCACTCAGGATCCCGTATGAGATTGACCCAATTGGGCCGGGTGAGCGTCGGTACGCGTCTTGCCGCGCTGGCGTGCGTGCTCGTTGCACTGCTGTTCACCGTTTTCGCATGGGCGCTCGCCCATTTTGCCGGCCAGCAACTCGCCGACGAGGCGCACGCGCGGATCGCCGACAAGGAGCAGTCGATCGGCGCGATGGTCGAGCTGTTCGACAAGGCGCTGTCGGCCGAAGCGACACGTGCGATGACGCTGTTCGCGAGCTTCCTGCCGGCCGACTTCGCGCTCGATCCGGCACGCACCGTCGACATCGGCGGCGTCGCCGCGCCGACGCTGTCCGCCGGCGGCCAGCCGCTCGACCTCGACTACTCGATTCCCGACCAGTTTCTGAAGAAAAGCGGCGCGATCGCGACGATCTTCGCGCGCGACGGCGACGACTTCGTGCGCATCACGACGTCGCTGAAGAAGCAGGACGGCGCGCGCGCGGTCGGCACGAAGCTCGACCGCGCCGGCCCCGCGTACGCGCCGCTGGTCGCCGGGCGCAGCTACACCGGCCTCGCGAAGCTGTTCGGCCGGCCGTACATCACGCAGTACAAGCCGGTGACCGACGCGACGGGCCGCGTGATCGGCGCGCTGTTCGTCGGCCTCGACATCGGCGCCGAGCTCAAGCTCGTCGAAGACGGCATCCGCTCGCTGAAAATCGGCGACAACGGCTACTACTTCGTGCTCGATGCATCGCAGGGCCCGTCGCGCGGCGCCTTCGTCGTGCATCCCGATGCGGCGGGCCAACCGGCCGACGGCACACGCGCACCCTACGCGCAGATGCTCGCGGCCGGCCAGGGCCGGCTCGCGTACACGTCGACCGACCCGGCCGCGCACGACCGCGGGCCGACCGCGAAAGTCGTGTCCTTCACGACGATTCCGCAGTGGCAATGGCTCGTCGGCGGCATCGCGCTCGACGACGAACTGCTCGCCACCATGCGCGCCACCCGCAACCGCTTCCTGATGATCGGCGCCGTGCTCGTCGCGGCGTTCGCGATGCTGTTCGTCATCGTCGTGCGGCGCGTCGTGAGCCGGCCGTTGGAAGACGCCGCCCGCGCGTCCGAGCGCTATGCGGCAGGCGACCTAAGCATGCGTATCCGCGACGGCGCGAACGCGCACGGCAGCGCGGGCAACGACGAGATCGGCCGGCTCGTGCAGGCCGTCGACGGAATCGGCGACGGCCTCGCACGAATCGTCGCGCAGGTGCGCAACAGCGCGGCCGACATCGCGCACGGCACGGTCGCCATCGCAGCCGGCAGCGGCGACATCGCCGCGCGAATCGCGACGCAGGCGAGCAGCGTCGAACAGACGGCCGCGAGCATGGAGCAGATCACCGCCGCCGTGCAGCAGAGCGCTGAGCATGCGGCGCAAGCCAACGCGCTGGTCGCGGACGCATCGGCCGCCGCGACGAACGGCGACGCCGCGGTGCAGCGCGTGGTCGCGACGATGGACGACATCGGCCGCGCGACGCGCCGGATCGCCGAGATCACCGGCGCGATCGAAGGCATCGCGTTCCAGACCAACATCCTCGCGCTGAACGCGGCCGTCGAGGCCGCCCGCGCGGGCGAACACGGCAAGGGCTTCGCGGTGGTCGCGGCCGAGGTGCGCGCGCTCGCGCAGCGCAGCGCGGCCGCGGTCAAGGAGATCGATACGCTGAGCGCCGAATCGTCGACGACCGTCGAACAGGGTTACCGGATCGCGGACGCCGCGCGCGGCACGATGCGCGACATCGTCGCGCGGGTCGACCAGGTCCGCACGCTGATCGGCGAGATCAGTGCCGCGTCGCGCGAACAATCGACCGGCATCGAGCAGGTGAATCTCGCCGTCACGCAGATCGGCGCCGCGACGCAGCAGAATGCGACGCTGATCTCGGATGCCGAGCGCGCGGCCGTCGCGTTGCGCGACCAGGCCGCGCAACTGTCGGACGCGGTGAGCGTGTTCCGGCTGGAGCGCGGCGCGTGACCTCGTGACCTCGTGATCGTCGGTGCGCGGCGGCGGAAAGCCGGCCGCCTACTTCTTCTCGCCGGCCAGGTCGATCGCCTTGTCCGAGCCGACCGCATGGCGCAACTGGAACTTCTGGATCTTGCCGGTCGACGTCTTCGGCAGCTCGCCGAAGCGCACGGCCTTCGGCACCTTGAAGCCCGCGAGCAGTTGCCGGCAGTGCGCGACGATCTCCTCCTCGGTCGCACTCGCGCCTTCGCGCAGCTCGACGAACGCGCACGGCACCTCGCCCCATTTCGGGTCGGGCATCGCGACGACGGCCGCCACGGCGACGGCCGGATGGCGGTACAGCGCGTCCTCGACCTCGATGCTCGAGATGTTCTCGCCGCCCGAGATGATGATGTCCTTCTTGCGATCCTTGATCCGGATATAGCCATCCGGCATCAGCACCGCGAGATCGCCGGTATGGAACCAGCCGCCGCGAAATGCGTCATCGGTCGCCTTCGGGTTCTTCAGATAGCCCTTCATGCAGATGTTGCCGCGGAACATGATCTCGCCGAGCGTCTCGCCGTCGGCCGGCACCGGCGTCATCGTGTCGGGATCCAGCACCGTCGCGCCCGCCTCGAGGTGATAGCGCACGCCCTGGCGCGCATTGAGCCGCGCGCGTTCCTCGTCGGACGCCGCTTCCCAGTGCGCCTGCTTGGCGCAGACGGTCGCCGGGCCGTAGACCTCGGTCAGCCCGTACACGTGCAGCAGGTCGAAGCCGATCTCCTTCATCTTCGCGATCACGGCCGGCGCGGGCGCCGCGCCCGCGACCATCGCGTGCACCGTATGGTCGATCCCGTCGCGGAGCTCGGCCGGTGCGTTCGCGATCGCGCTCTGCACGATCGGCGCCCCGCAGTAATGCGTGATGCGCTCGCGACGGATCAGGTCGAACACGGTCTTCGCGTCGAACTTGCGCAGGCACACGTTCACGCCCGCGCGCGCCGCCACGGCCCACGGGAAACACCAGCCGTTGCAGTGGAACATCGGCAGCGTCCACAGATATACCGCGTGCTTCGGCATGTCCCATTCGAGGATGTTGCTGATCGCCGCGAGATACGCGCCGCGATGGTGGTAGACGACGCCCTTCGGGTCGCCCGTCGTGCCCGACGTGTAGTTCAGCGCGATCGCCTCCCATTCGTCGGCGGGCGGCGTCCATGCGTAGCCGGGGTCGCCGCCGGCCACGAACGTCTCGTAGTCGGTCGCGCCGGCGAAACGGGCGGGATCCGCCGGCATCGCGTCGGCCACGCTGACGATCTTCAGGCCCGGCACCTCGAGCGCCGCGCGATGCGCGACCTCCGCGTACTCGGTGTCGACGATCAGCACCTTCGCCTCGCCGTGACGCAGCATGAACAGCACCGACGACGCGTCGAGCCGCGTGTTGATCGTGTTCAGCACGGCGCCGGCCATCGGCACGCCGAAGTGCGCCTCGACCATCGCCGGGATGTTCGGCAGCAGCGCCGCGACCGTGTCGCCGCGGGCGACGCCGGCCTGCGCGAGCGCGCTCGCCAGTTGCCTGGCACGCGTATGGGTTTCGCCCCACGTGCGTCGCACGTCGCCGTGCACGATCGCCGTGCGCTCGCCGTAGACTTCGGCCGCGCGGACCAGAAAATCGATCGGCGTGAGCGGCACGTAATTGGCATCGTGGCGGCCGAGCCCGGCCTCGAACATCTGCGTCATGATCCTGTCTCCCGTGTTCTGTCGACCGGGGCGCATGCACCCCGGATCGTTTTGATGTGGTTCAATTGCCGACAGCCTAACGGGCGCTATTGTGAGCCGTCTGTCATCGAAACGACAGAGTGCCGCTCGAGCGCTGCGCGTTATCCCTATCCTCGCAAACCCGCACCCATGCAAGACCACCCCGACGCGGCCGCCGCCCCGGCCGACACGCTTCCCGAACCGGGCCCGCTGCCGCCGCTGGCGACGCTGTTCGGCCAGTGCGCGTGGTTCCGCACGCTGGCGCCCGAACACCAGGCGCTCGTGCTGGCCCAGTCGCACGTCGAGCAGTGCGAAGCCGGCGACGTGATCGCGCAGCGGCTCGCGCCGTCCGAATACTGGATCGGCGTCCATCAGGGGCTGCTGAAGCTCGCGATCTTCAACGTGTCGGGACGCGGCTGCACGTTTTCCGGCGTGCCGTCGGGCGGCTGGTTCGGCGAAGGCAGCGTGATCAAGCGCGAGCTGCGCAAGTACGAGGTCGTCGCGATCCAGCGCTCGACCGTGCTGTTCGTGCCGGTCGACACGTTCCATGCGCTGCTCGATGCGAGCCTGCCGTTCACGCGCTTCGTGATTCATCAGTTGAACAACCGGATGGGCGAATTCATCGCGTCGATCCAGAACAGCCGGCTGCTCGACGTCGATGCGCGGGTCGCGCAGGCGCTCGCGCAGCTCTTCAACCCCGCGCTGTACCCGGATACCGGCCCGTCGCTGTCGATCTCGCAGGAGGAACTGGGGATGCTCGTCGGCGTGTCGCGCCAGCGGATCAACCAGGCGCTGCAGCAGCTCGAGAAGCTCGGCGCATTGCGGCTCGCGTACAACCAGATCGAGGTCGTCGATCTCGATGCGCTCGCCCGCTTCGGCATGGAGCAGCTGTGAGCACCGCCCGATGCGCGAAACCGCCGCCGTCGCGACGGCGCATTCCGTCCGCGGAATCGGCCGCCGGCCAGCGCGCCCCAACCTGACAATTCAGCCAGTTTCGCGACAGTAACCCGTGCCGGGCCGACGCCTATCATTCGGGTTCCCTTCACCGACGCCCGATCACCGCCTGTCCCGCCGCCTCCATGTGGATCGTCAATCTCGCGCTCAGGCGCCCCTACACGTTCATCGTCATGGCCATCATGATCGTGCTGGCCACCCCGCTTGCGCTGATGCGCACACCGGTCGACGTGCTGCCCGCGATCAACATCCCGGTGATCAGCGTGATCTGGAATTACAGCGGCTTCTCCGCGACGGAGATGACGAACCGCATCACGGCCGTGCATGAACGGATCCTGACGACGACCGTCAACAACATCCAGCACGTCGAATCGACATCGCTGCCCGGCATCGCGGTGGTGAAGGTGTTCCTGCAACCGGGTGCGAACGTGCAGACGGCCATCGCGCAGACGGTCTCGTCCGCGCAGGCGATCGTGCGGCAGATGCCGCAGGGCGCGACGCCGCCGCTCGTGATCACCTATTCCGCGTCGAGCATTCCGGTGATCCAGCTCGGGCTGTCGAGCAAGACGCTCAGCGAACAGTCGCTCGCCGACATCGCGCTCAACTTCCTGCGCCCGCAGCTGATCACGGTGCCGGGCGTGCAGATTCCGTTCCCGTACGGCGGGCGCACGCGCGTGGTCGCGATCGACCTCGATCCGCAGGCGCTGCTCGCGAAGGGCCTCACGCCGGCCGACATCGTCAACGCGGTCAACGCGCAGAACCTCGTGCTGCCGACCGGCACCGCGAAGATGGGTCAGACCGAGTACCGGATCGATACGAACGCGTCGGCCGATACGATCGCCGACATCAACGACCTGCCGGTCCAGACCGTCAACGGCGCGACGACCTACCTGCGCGAGGTGGCGTCGGTACGCGACGGCTTCGCGCCGCAGACCAACGTCGTGCGCCAGAACGGCCAGCGCGGCGTGCTCATCTCGATCCTGAAAAGCGGCGACGCGTCGACGCTCAAGGTCGTGTCGGACCTGAAGGCGCTGCTGCCGAAGGTGATCCCGACGCTGCCCGAGGGACTCACGATCACGCCGCTGTTCGACCAGTCGGTGTTCGTCAACGCGGCCGTCCAGGGCGTGATCCACGAGGCGCTGATCGCCGCCGTGCTGACCGCGATGATGATCCTGCTGTTCCTCGGCAACTGGCGCAGCACGCTGATCATCGCGATCTCGATCCCGCTGTCGATCTTCACGTCGCTGATCGCGCTGTCCGCGCTCGGCGAAACCATCAACATCATGACGCTCGGCGGGCTCGCGCTCGCGGTCGGCATTCTCGTCGACGACGCGACCGTCACGATCGAGAACATCGAGCGGCATCTGCATCTCGGCACGCGCCGGGCCGCCCCAAGCGTGCCGAGCAGCCCCCTCGGGGGGCAGCGACCGGAGGGAGCGTGGGGGTCGTCGTTCAGTACGGACCTGCACGAAGCGATTCTCGAAGGCGCCGGCGAGATCGCGGTGCCCGCGCTCGTGTCGACGCTGTGCATCTGCATCGTGTTCGTGCCGATGTTCTTCCTGACCGGCGTCGCGCGTTTCCTGTTCGTGCCGCTCGCCGAAGCCGTGGTGTTCGCGATGCTCGCGTCGTACGTGCTGTCGCGCACGCTGGTGCCGACGCTCGCGATGCTGCTGTTCCGCCCGCAGCAGGCGAGCACCGGCCCCGACCATTCGACGTCGCGCTTCGCACGCATTCATCACGCGTTCAACGATGCGTTCGAACGGCTGCGCGCGTGGTACATCGTGCTGCTCAGCATCCTGCTCGTGCGCCGCCGCTTCTACGCGCTGTGCTTCCTCGGCTTCTGCGTGCTGTCGACGGGCCTCGTGTTCGTGCTCGGCCGCGACTTCTTCCCGAACGCCGATTCCGGCAACATCCGTCTGCACATGCGCGCGCCGACCGGCTACCGGATCGAGGAAACCGCACGCCTCGCCGACCAGGTCGAGCGCGTGATCCGCGACACCGTGCCACCCGACGAACTCGGCGCGATCGTCGACAACCTCGGGCTGCCGGTGAGCGGCATCAACCTGTCGTACAGCAACGCCGGCACGATCGGCACGCTCGACGGCGAGCTGCTGATCGCGCTGAAGGCCGGCCACCGCGCGACCGGGCATTACGTGCAGACGCTGCGCACGCTGCTGCCGCAACGCTTCCCGGGCGTCGAGTTCTTCTTCCAGCCGTCGGACATCATCACGCAGATCCTCAACTTCGGGCAGCCGGCGGCGATCGACGTGCAGGTGCTCGGCAACGATCTCGCGAGTAACATGACCATTGCGAGCAGCCTGATGAAAAAGATCAGGCAAATCCCCGGCGCCGTCGACGTGCACGTGCTGCAACGCAACGACGAGCCGACCCTGCTGGCCGACATGGACCGTACGCGCATGCAGCAGCTCAATCTCTCCGCGCAGAACGTCGCGCAGAACATGCTGATCTCGCTGTCGGGGAGTTCGCAGACGACGCCGTCGTTCTGGATCAACCCGCGCACCGGCGTCCAGTACCCGCTGCAGATCCAGACCCCGCAATACAACATCTCGTCGGTCGACGACCTGCTCGGCACGCCGATCTCGGCCAGTGGCCGCACGGGCATGCCGCTGCAACTGCTCGGCAATCTGGTGCGGGTGCGCAGTACCGCGGATCCTGCGGTGATCACGCACTTCAACATCCGCCCGGCGATCGACGTGTACGTGAGCGTCGAGGGCCGCGATCTCGGCGCGGTCGCGGGCGAGATCGATCGCATCGTGGCCGACGCGCGCGCGACGCTGCCGCGCGGCACCGGCCTCGCGATGCGCGGCCAGATCGAGACGATGCGTACGTCGTATCTCGGCCTCGGCGCGGGCGTCGCGATGGCGATCGTGCTCGTCTACCTGCTGATCGTCGTCAATTTCCAGTCGTGGCTCGACCCGTTGATCATCGTCAGCGCGATGCCGGCCGCGCTCGCCGGCATCGCGTGGATGCTGTTCGTCACCGGCACGCACCTGAGCGTGCCCGCGTTGACGGGCGCGATCATGACGGTCGGGGTCGCGACCGCGAACAGCATTCTCGTCGTGTCGTTCGCGCGGCAACGCCTCGCGGACGGCGCGCCGCCGCTCACGGCCGCGCTGGAGGCCGGCGCGACCCGGATCCGGCCGGTGCTGATGACGGCGCTCGCGATGATCATCGGGATGGTGCCGATGGCGCTCGGTCTCGGCGAAGGCGCCGAGCAGAACGCGCCGCTCGGCCGCGCGGTGATCGGCGGGCTGCTGTTCGCGACCGTTTCGACCTTGCTGTTCGTGCCGCTCGTGTTCGGCGGCGTGCATGCGCGGCTGGCCCGGCGGCGCGCGCGCCAGGCCGGACACTGACTTTCGCCCCACTACCCGGTTGAACTGGTTGAATTCATGGAAGAGAAACATCACAGCACCGTCGGCATCCACGTGGACGAACGCGGCATGAACCTGCCGGCGCGCGCGTCGGTATCGCGACGCGCGCGCATCGTCGTGATCGTGATCGGCGTGCTGCTGGCCGCCGGCGCCGCGCGCACGCTCATCGTCAACGGGCTGAACCGCAACCGGCTCGACGCGGTCGCCGAGCAGAACACGCGCCAGTACGTGAACGTCGTGCATCCGGTCGACGCGGCCACCGGCGGCAAGCTGACGCTACCCGGCACGCTGCGCGGCTTCGTCGAGGCGCCGATCTATGCGCGCGCCAGCGGCTACGTGCTGCGCTGGCAGGCCGACATCGGCGCGCACGTGAAGCAGGGGCAAACGCTCGCCGAACTCGATACGCCGGAACTGAACCAGGAACTGGCGCAGGCCACCGCGCAACGCCAGCAGGCGCAAGCCGCGCTCGCCCTCGCGAAGACGTCGTTCGACCGCGCGCAGCAGTTGCGCCAGCGCGATGCCGTATCGCAGCAGGAACTCGACGACCGGCAAGGCGCATTCAGCCAGGGCACCGCGAACCTCGCCGCGGCCGATGCGAACATGCGCCGCCTCACCGAGCTGAAGGGCTTCCAGCGGATCGTCGCGCCGATCGACGGAATCGTCACGCAGCGCAACGTCGACGTCGGCGATCTCGTCAGTTCCGGCAACGCGGGCCGCGCGCTGTTCTCGGTCGTGCAGGCCGACCGGCTGCGTCTGTACGTGCAGGTGCCGCAGGCGTATGCGCAGCAGGTGAAGGTCGGCCAGCACGTGAGCGTCGCGCAGGCCGAACTGCCCGGGCGGACGTTCGACG
Source organism: Burkholderia sp. BE12 (assembly GCF_002959955.1). Lineage (NCBI taxonomy): Bacteria > Pseudomonadati > Pseudomonadota > Betaproteobacteria > Burkholderiales > Burkholderiaceae > Burkholderia > Burkholderia sp. BE12. Next base: position 152,902 of record NZ_PREY01000016.1, read on the forward strand.
GCACGATCACGCGCACGTCCGAGTCGATCGATGTCGCGACGCGTTCGCTGCAGATCGAGATCACGCTGCCGAACCCGGACGGGCGGCTACTGCCCGGCGCCTACGTGCAGGCGACGCTGCCGATGACGCCGGTCGGCCGCCTGCAGGTGCCGGCCAGTACGCTGCTGTTCCGCGCCGAAGGCCCGACGGTCGCGACCGTCGATGCGAACGGCGAGGTGCGTCTGAAGCAGGTGACGGTCGTGCGCACGATCGGCCAGACGCTCGAAATCGACGGGCCGGTCACGCCGAACGACCGCCTCGTCGCGAACCCGAGCGACGCGCTCGCGAACGGCGACCACGTCGTCGTGCAGGCGCCGGCGGCGGCGCAGCCGGCCTCGGCGGTCGCCGGAGCGAAGTCGTGATCGCGATGCGCACCCGCGTGCGGCCGGCGGCGCTCGCCGCCGTCGTCGCGGCCGCCGCCCTCGCCGTCGCCGGCTGCACGGTCGGCCCGGATTACCGGCGTCCGGCCGTCGACACGCCGGCCGCGTGGCGGCTCGACCCGGCCGACGGGTACTGGCACCCGGCCGCACCGGCCCGCGCGCCGCTCGATCCGGCCTGGTGGACCGCGTTCGGCGACCCGCAGCTCGACGCGCTGGAAACCGACGCGCTGCGCAACAACCAGAACCTGAAGGCGGTGGCCGCGCGCTACGACCAGGCGAAGGCGACGCTCGCGTCGGTTGCGTCGGCGCAATATCCGGCCGTCGGCCTGAACGCAAGCGGCCAGCGCTTCAAGATCTCCGCCGACCGGCCGCAGACCAACTACGCGACGAAGAGCATGTCGACCGTGCAGAACGAGATCCAGGTCGGCGCGGCGGTCAGCTACGAACTCGACCTGTTCGGTCGCGTGCGGCGCAGCGTCGAATCCGCGCAGGCCAGCTCCGAGCAGGTGCGCGACGATTTCGCGAACGCGCGCCTCGTGCTGAGCGCCGATCTCGCGTCGAGCTATTTCGCGCTGCGCGAACTCGACACCGAGATCGACGTCGTCAAGCGCTCGATCGAGTTGCAGCAGAAGGCGCTCGATTACGTGAGCGCGCGCCACGACCTCGGCGCGGTGTCGGGCCTCGACCTGCTGCAGCAACGCGCGCAACTCGACGCCACGCGTACGCAGGCCCAGTTGCTGATCCAGCAGCGCGCGCAGGTCGAAACCGCGATCGCGACGCTGGTCGGCACGCCGGCCCCCGCATTCTCGCTGCCGCCGCGCGTGGTGCCGATCAACGCGCCCGCGCTGCCGACCGGCATGCCGAGCGACCTGCTGCAGCGGCGCCCCGACGTCGCGTCGGCCGAGCGCGCGATGGCCGCCGCGAACGCGCAGATCGGCGTCGCGCGCGCCGCGTATTTCCCGCGCATCATGCTGTCGCCGGACATCGGCTGGGACGCGACGCGCTTCGCGGGCCTGTTCACCGTGCCTGCGCTGCTGTGGTCGGTCGGCGGGTCGCTCAGCCAGCCGCTGTTCGAGGGCGGCAAGCTGAAGGCCGGCGTCGATTTCGCGCAGGCCGGCTACGTGGCCGCGCAGGCCGGCTACCGGCAGACCGTGCTCACGGCGTTCCAGGAGGTGCAAAATGCGGTGACCGGCCTGTCGGTGCTGGCGCAGGCGGCGCAGCAGGCATCCGCGGCGGTCGACGACGCGCGCAAGCTCGTCTCGCTCGCACAGGACCGTTACGCGGGCGGCCTGACGCCGTTCATCGACGTGCTGACGGCCCAGCAGCAATTGCTGACGAGCGAGCGCCAGGCCGTGCAGATCCAGGGCCAGCGCGCGGCGCTCGTCGTGTTTCTCGCGAAGGCCCTCGGCGGCGGCTGGGACGGCGGTGCGGCGAACGGCCCCGCGCCGTCGGACGTCGCGGCGGCCGGCCCGGCGAACACGAGCCCTTAACCGGATTACCCGGACAACGGATCGAACATGAAAGTGCTGATCGTCGAAGACGAACCGAAAGTCGTCGAATACCTGAAGAGCGGCCTGACCGAGGAAGGCTGGGTCGTCGACACCGCGCTCGACGGCGAGGACGGCGCGTGGAAAGCCGTCGAATTCGACTACGACGTGGTCGTGCTCGACGTGATGCTGCCGAAGCTCGACGGCTTCGGCGTGCTGCGTGCGTTGCGCGCGCAGAAGCAGACGCCCGTGATCATGCTGACCGCACGCGATCGCGTCGACGACCGCGTGCGCGGCTTGCGCGGCGGCGCCGACGACTACCTGACCAAACCCTTCTCGTTCCTCGAACTGATCGAACGGCTGCGTGCGCTGACGCGCCGCGCGCGCGTGCAGGAATCGACGCTGATCTCGATCGGCGACCTGCGCGTCGACCTGATCGGCCGCCGCGCGACCCGCGACGGCGCACGGCTCGACCTGACCGCACAGGAATTCCAGCTGCTCGGCGTGCTCGCGCGGCGCAGCGGCGAGGTGCTGTCGAAAACGACCATCGCCGAGCTCGTGTGGGACGTGAACTTCGACAGCAACGCGAACGTCGTCGAGACGGCGATCAAGCGCCTGCGCGCGAAACTCGACGGCCCGTTCGCGGACAAGCTGCTGCATACGATCCGCGGCATGGGCTACGTGCTCGAGGCGCGCGAGGACGGCGACACGGAGCGGCGCGCATGAAACGCTCGATCATCCTGCGGCTCTCGGCGATGTTCGGCATCGTGTCGCTGCTCGTGTTCACGCTGGTCGGCTGCGGGCTGTTCGTGATGATGGAGCGCCAGCTGTTCGCCGAATTGCGCGCGACGATCGACACGCGCGCCAAGGTCGCCCAGATGATCGTGTCGCACGCGACCACGGCCGCGCGCGGCCGCATGATGCAGGAAAAACTCGCGGATCTCGAACCGCCCGACGGCTCGACGCACTATCAGGTGATCAGCGACGACCCCGCATTCCGCTTCGGCAGACCGGTCAACGGCGTACCGCTCGATCCGCCGGTCGGCGCGTACCAGCGCTACCAGCTCAACGACAGCAGCTACGCGGTGATGACGAAAACCATCACGCTGGCCGGCGCGGACGAGCGGCCCACGCTGCAACTGGTCGTCGCGACGTCGTGCGAGCGTACCCAGCGGATGCTGCGCCGCTTCGGCTGGACGCTGGCCGCGCTGATCGCGACGGCCACCGTCATCACGCTGCTGTTGAGCCGCGCCGTCGCGCGCTTCGGGCTCGCGCCGCTCGACCGGCTGTCGCAGGACGCCGCAAGCGTGAGCGCGACGAACCGCCGCCAGCGGCTGCACACCGATGCGCTGCCGACCGAGCTGCGCGATCTCGCGACGTCGTTCAACGGCGCGCTCGAACGCATCCAGCAAACCTACGCGCGGCTCGAAGCGTTCAACGCGGACGTCGCGCACGAGCTGCGCACGCCGATCAGCATCCTGATCGGCCAGACCCAGGTCGCGCTGACGAGCCGCGACCGCTCGGTCGACCGGATGCGCCAGACGCTGCAGTCGAACCTCGAGGAATTCGAGCGGCTGCGCGTGATCATCAACGACATGCTGTTCCTGTCGCGCAGCGACCGCGGCGAACGCGCGACCGACCTGAAGGACGTGTCGCTCGCCGACGAGGTGCGGCGCATGCTCGACTTCCTCGAAATCCCGCTCGACGAGGCGCAATTGCGCGCCGAACTGCACGGCGATGCGCGCGCGGCCGTCGATCCGTCGCTGTTCCGCCGCGCGATGACGAACCTGCTGATCAACGCGATCCAGCATTCGGCGCCCGGCGCGACGCTGAACGTGACGATCACGCGCCGCGACACGCTCGTCGACATGGCCGTGTCGAACCCCGGCGAGCCGATCGACCCGGTGCAGCGCTCGCACGTGTTCGAGCGCTTCTACCGGCTCGAGGAAGCGCGCGCGAACAGCAAGGAAAACCACGGGCTCGGGCTGTCGATCGTCAAGGCCGTGGCCGAGATGCACGGCGGCGGCGTGTTCGTCGCGTGCTCGGGCGGCGTCAACACGTTCGGCTTCTCGGTGTCGACGCAGCCGTACTCGGGCGGGCCGCTGCGTCCGGCCGATGCCGTCGGCCCGGCCGGTTCCACCGGTTCCACCGATCCCGCCGATCCGCACGCCCCGCGGCCGGCGCACGCGCCGCGCGCGATGCACTGACCGCGGCCCCGCGCCGCCGAGGGCAGTTTTCTTCAATACGGGCCGACGCGGCGCCCGTAGTCTCGATGCGACTTTCGACATTTCGCATGGAGACACCTGATGAGCATCCTGGTTTCGATGGCCGCGTTCGCGCTCGCCTCGTCGATCACCCCCGGCCCCGTCAACATCGTCGCGCTCAGCGCGGGCGCGCGCCACGGTCTCGGCGCGAGCCTGCGCTACGCGGCCGGCGCGACGCTCGGCTTCGTCGCGCTGTTCCTGCTGATCGGCCTCGGCCTGCACGCGGCGCTCGCGCGCTGGCCCATGCTGACGACGGCCACGCAGTGGTCGGGGATCGCGTTCCTGCTGTTCATGGCGCTGCGGCTCGCGCTCGACGACGGCCAACTGTCGGCCGATCCGGACGTGGCCGGCCCGTCGGCGGCGGCAGGCGCGGCGATGCAGTGGCTCAATCCGAAGGCATGGCTGGCGTGCGTGGCCGCGATGGGTGCGTATGCGGCCGACGGCGACCGCGCGCAAATCTGGCAGTTCGCCGCGCTGTATCTGGTGATCTGCTTCGCATCGATCGCATGCTGGGGCTATGCGGGCGCGTCGCTGCGGCACCGGCTCGCGAACGCGCGACGGATGCGCGTGTTCAACCGGCTGATGGCGCTGCTGCTCGCGGGCAGTGCGCTGTTTCTACTCGACGTGTAGCCGCGGCGGCATTCAGCGCATCGCGCTGCGGTACTGCCCGGGCGTCGCGGCCGCGATCCGCCGGAATGCGCGCTGGAAATGCGCCTGGTCCGCAAAGCCGGCGTCGAGCGCGACTTCGGCGATCGGCCGGCCGCGGCGCAATTCGGCGCGGCCGTACTGCACGCGCCGATCGATCAGGAACGCATGCGGCGTCATCCCGTAACGCGCATTGAACGCGCGGATCAGGTACGACGGCGACAGGTCGGCCGCCGCGCAGATCGCATCGAGCGTGACGGCCTCGCGGCAATGGGCGGCGATGTAGTCGGCCGCGCGCGCGAGCTTCGCGTTGTCATCGCCCGGCCGCGAATCGGGCAGTTCGCGATCGAGCGCGCCGTGCAGCGCCGTGAAGAATTCGACCGCCGCGCTCTCCTTGCCGAGCGCATCGATGCCGGGCGACACGAGCGTGCGGTAGAAGCCGCCAAATTGCGAGAACAGGTCGCCGCGCTCGGTCAACTTCGGCGAAAATCCGTGAAAATCGCGATTCGGATCGCGGCCCAGCGCGTGTTGCAGCCGCGCGAGCCACGGCACGTCGACATAGACCATCCGGTACGCCCACGCATCGGGGCCGTACGGGTTGCATGCGTGTACCTGCTCCGGATCGATGATCACGAGCACGCCGCGCCCGACGTGTGCGTTCGTCGCGCCGTTCACGTACGTGCTCGTGCCGCCGACGATCGCGCCCACCGAAAACGTGTCGTGCGTGTGCTTCGCGTAGCAGATCGCACGCCCGTCGTCGACGGTGCGCGCCTCGATGAACGGCAGCGCGGTATCGCGCCAGAACGGCGACGGTACGGCGGATCGGTTGGCGATACGGCTCACGCGGCGGGCTCCCGGGTCGGACGACGAACGCTCACCGTACAAGACCGTGCAGCGTAGCGCAACCGTACCGCCCGGCTTCGACGTTCAGCGCGATTGCGCCCACGAAAATGAGCATGGGCGCAATCCTGCCCCGTCGATTCTTCGACACAAGGTGCTGAGCATGTCGCGCTTAGGCTGGAACAGCTCCCGCCCTGCACCCGCTTGCAGGCATTCCGCGTGCTCGGCGTTCGAGTCGAGGGAATCGGTCTTCGCCTCGACGCCGCCGACACGCGCGCAAGATGGCCTATTGACCGGAATTTGCCTAAGCTTTGAATTCCGTCCGCCGCGGCACGCGCGGCGGTTCCCGTTCACTCTTCCCCCGCCACGCTCATGCAGATCGATCTGAAAGGCAAGACCGCGGTCGTCACCGCTTCCACCGCCGGCATCGGGCTCGCGATCGCCGAAGGGCTCGCGCGCGCCGGCGCACACGTCGTCGTCAACGGCCGCAGCGACTCGTCGGTGCAATCCGCGCTCGAGAAACTGCGCGACGCCGTGCCCGGCGCAAGCTTCGACGGCGTCGCCGCCGACCTGTCCGACGCGGCCGGCGTCGCGCGCCTCACGCAGCACACGCCGGATGCCGACATTCTCGTCAACAATGCGGGTATCTACGGCCTGAAGGCGTTCTTCGACATCGACGACGCCGAATGGGAACATTATTTCCAGATCAACGTGATGTCCGGCGTGCGGCTCGCGCGGCATTACCTGAAAGGGATGATCGAACGCAACGCCGGGCGCGTCGTGTTCATTTCGTCGGAATCGGGCCTGAACATTCCCGTCGACATGATTCATTACGGGTTCACGAAAACCGCGCAGCTGTCGATCGCTCGCGGCCTCGCGAAGCTCGCGGCCGGCACCCGCGTGACCGTCAATTCGGTGCTGCCGGGGCCGACGATGTCGGAAGGCGTGCGCGCGCTGCTGAAGACACAGGCCGACGAAACGGGCCGCAGCATCGACGACGTTGCCGTGGAGTTCGTGCGCAGCGAGCGCGCGAGTTCGATCATCCAGCGGCCGGCGACGACGGAGGAAGTCGCGAACCTGGTCGTGTACGTCTGCTCGCCGCAAGCCTCGGCGACGACCGGTGCGGCGTTGCGCGTCGACGGCGGCGTGGTCGACACGATAGCGTGACGGCAGTATGACGGGCTCGCGCGACGCGTGGCCGCCGCGCTATCGCGACGCGCTCTTGCCCGACTGAAGCGCGCCCTTGCGATCGGCGTCCATGCAGGTATCGAAGCCGGACTGCGTGACGACGCCGGCCTTGTCGAACACGACGAAGTACGACCGGTGATCGTTGCCGTGCTCGATGAAGTAGTTGTAGCAGACGCCGCTGCCGTTACGGACCATCCAGACGCTGCGCGGGTTGCCGGCGGCGCGGACGACGTCGGCGCGCGTCGCGCCGTGCCGCGACGCGGCCCGTGCAAGCGGCGTGCGCGAATACGAGAACGGCAGCCACGAGTCGAACCACGCACAGCCATGCAACATCAGGCAGCTGGCCGCCAGGGACAGCGTCGCTGCGGGACGGGACATCGAAATCAATCGCATGCTCGGGAAATCTGCTGCGCCATACCGGCGTGATCGAAAGCCCCATGCTACTCGACCTTTGGGTCCGGATCGAAAAGAAATGTAGAGATCTTTATCCGAATCCCTGCGGTTGCTGGCTTCCGCGACCGCCGAATCGTCACCAATCGTGACAGCCGGTGCAACGCGCGCGCATCCGCACCGCTGCACCGGTGCATCAGCCCAGTGCAACGGCATGCGCGATGATCAAGCAATCCATTCGGCCCACAGCATCGTCAGCACCGTCATCAGCGCCGGCCCGACGAACAGCCCGATCAGGCCGAACGTCTCGGCGCCGCCGAGGATACCGAACAGCACGAGCAGGAACGGCAGCCGTGTCGAGCCGCCGATCAGCACCGGCCGCACGAAATGCTCGGCGATGAACACGACGATGAACCCGAGCGCCGCCACTCCAACGGCCCACATGGTGGCCCCCTGCACGAACAGCCAGAGCGCCGCGCCGCAGAACACGATCGGCGCGCAGAACGGCAGCATCGCGGCGACCGCCGTGACGAGCCCGAGCAGCGCCGCGTGCGGAACGCCGGCGAGCGCATAGGCAACGCCGAGTAACGCGCCCTCGCCGAGCCCGACGACGACGAGCCCGGTCACCGTGCCGTACACGGCCGCAACCATGCGCTCGATCAGTTCCGCGCCGTTGCGCCCGAACGCGCGCCGCGCGCCCTGCAGCAACGCGCCCGACAACTTGTGGCCGGCGCGCAGGATCACGAACAGCGTGACGAGCATGAAACCGAATTCGAGCAGCACATGCGCGAGCTTCGTGCCGAATTGCCGGCCGAACGCGATGAATCTCTCGCCGTTGACGCCGTGCATCGCGGTCGCCGCATGCAGCGGATGGCCGAGATTGGCCTGCCACCATTCGGTGATCTGCGCGGCGCCGTACGGCAGGCGGCCGACCACCTCCGGCAGCGGAATGCCGTTGTCCTGAATCGTGTGCAGCCACTCGCGCAGGTCGTGCGCCTGCGCGATCGCCTGGGTCGTCGCGATGGCCACCGGCAGCACGACGAGCAGCGAAATCCCCGCCGTGATGACGGTCGCGATCAACGTCGGCCGATCGCGGAACAGCCGGTGCGATTCGAAGCGTTTCAGCAGCGGCCACATCGCGATGGCGATCACGCAGGCCCATGCGATGGCGGGAATGAAGTCGCGGATCACCCACAGCGCGAGCACCAGCAGCGCCGCATACAGCGCGACGCGGGCGATCTGCTGGGCGCGCGGCCGCGCGGCGGAATCGGGAGACGACGGGACATGTGCGGCCATGGCACCTCTGTCGAAATGAAAAAATGGCGGTTCGTCGAGGCAACCGGCCTGGACGAACCGCCATTCTATCCATCGGCGCCGGATCGGCGGCACGCGCGATGCGCGGGGCCACCCGGCACTACGTCGGCGCCCCCCGCTCAGGCTGCCTCGTCGGCGATCCGGTAGCGCTCGAGCCAGTGCGCGTACGGCGCGGGCAGCGTCCACGACGGACGCTCGACGCCGAGCTGCCTGGCCGCGTGATACGGCCAGTGCGGATCGGCCAGATGCGCGCGGCCGACCATCACGAGATCGAGCTGGGCTTGCTCGACCACGCGGTTCGCCAGTTGCGGCGTGTCGATTCCCCACGCGGACGACACCGGCAGCCCGGCCTCGCGGCGCACGCGCTCGGCGATCGGCGCGAGGAACGCCGGGCCCCACGGAATCTGCGCGGTGGGCGTCGAGAAGCCGACCGACACGCTCAGCATATCGAGCCCTTCCCGCTTCATCCGCTGCGTGAGCGCGATCGATTCGGCGAGCGTCTCTTCGTCGCGGCCGTCGTATTCGATCACGCCGAGGCGCGCGGTCAGCGGCAGATGCTCGGGCCAGACCTTGCGAACGGCCGCGAGCGTGTCGACGAGAAAGCGGCCGCGGTTGTCGGCCGAACCGCCGTATTCGTCGGTGCGCTGGTTCGAATGCACCGAGAAGAAGCTCTGGCCGAGATAGCCGTGCGCGAAGTGCAGTTCCAGCCATTCGAAACCGAGGTCGCGCGCACGCTGCGCGGCGGCGACGAAGTCGGCCTGCACGCGAGCGATGTCGTCGTGCGTCATTTCACGCGGCACCTTCGGCAGGTGCGCACCGAACGGCACCGCCGACGGCGCGATGGTCTGCCAGCCGCGCGGATCGCCGTCGGCGATATGGTCGTCGCCTTCCCACGGGCGGTTCGCGCTCGCCTTGCGGCCCGCGTGCGCGATCTGGATGCCGGGCACCGCGCCGGCCGCCTTGATCGCCGCGACCGACGGTGCGAACGCGTCGGCCTGCGCGTCGTTCCACAATCCTGCGCAGCCCGGCGTGATGCGTCCTTCCGGCGACACGGCCGTCGCCTCCGCGATCACGAGGCCCGCGCCGCCGCGCGCGATGCTGGCCAGATGCACGTGATGCCAGTCGTTGACGACGCCGTCCTCGGCGACGTACTGGCACATCGGCGGCACCGCGATGCGGTTGCGCAGCGTGACATCCTTGAGTTTGAACGGTTCGAACAGGGCAGACATCCATGACTCCTTTGCTGGGTTCTGCAAAACGGCTGGGAATGCGCGGTGCGGTGAGGTGTGCACGGCGCAACGATGCGGGCCGTCGGCGGGCCGGCTGCGCCCGACGACGGCAAGGAAGCGGCGCCGGCCCGGCCGGCGCCGTGCTTTCAGCGGTGGCCGAGCTTCGCGAGCAGCGCCTCGGCCGCAGGCGCCGACGACGCGGGGTTCTGCCCCGTGATCAGCAGCCCGTCGGTGACGACATGCGGTGCCCAATCGGCGCTGCGCTCGAATTCCGCGCCGTTGGTCTTCAGCATGTCCTCGACGAGGAACGGCACGACCTCGGTCAGCTCGACGGCCGCTTCCTCGCTGTTGGTGAAACCCGTCGCGCGCTTGCCGCGCACGACCGACTCGCCGGTTTGCGGGTTCTTCACGTGACGCAGTACGCCCGGCGCATGGCAGACCGCCGCGACCGGCTTGCCGGCCGCGAGCGTGCGCTCGATCAGGCCGATCGAATGCAGATCCTCGGCGAGATCCCACAGCGGGCCGTGGCCGCCCGGGTAGAACACGGCGTCGTAGTCGTCCGCCGACACATCGGCCAGCTTGCGCGTCGACGCGAGTTCGGCCTTGGCCGCCGCATCGGCGTCGAAGCGGCGCGTGGCGTCGGTCTGGGCGGTCGGGTCGCTGCTCTTCGGATCGAGCGGCGGCTGGCCGCCCTTCGGCGACGCGAGCGTCAGCTCGATGCCCGCATCCTTGAACGTGTAGTACGGCGCGGCCAGTTCCTCGAGCCAGAAGCCGGTTTTCTTGCCGGTGTCGCCAAGCGTGTCGTGCGAGGTCAGGACAACCAGGATCTTCATGATCGGACACTCCTTCGAAAATGGACGGGGAACGGGGCCGCACGTCGGCGCGGCGCGCCTGTCGGTTAGTCAGCCAGCGCGCGGCAACGTGCGATTCATTCGTCCGTATGCGATATATGTCTATTAGACCAGTCGTCTAGAAGCAGCCGAAATAAAACGACGGCGTCCCGCTACTTGAGCCTGGCGGAAACGTCGCCGCATTCAACGAGGACAGATGATATTCCTGAATTAGACCGGTCGTCTAGAAGAACGCGTATTCGGCCCTGCCATCGTCATGGCCTTTCCGACGGGGCTGGGCTGGGC
>NZ_PREY01000017.1:0-161153 GCF_002959955.1 Burkholderia sp. BE12
CCCCCAGGCTCCCCCAGCTCACCCAGCTCACCCAGCTCACCCAGCTCACCCAGCTCACCCAGGCTTCCCCGGCTCACCCGGCTCACCCGGCACGAAGCAGGCTATTGCCGGCGCAACCGGGCGACGGCCTCGTCGCCCATTCCGCCGACGATGAAGCCGCGCCGTGCCGCTCGATCGCGCGTCAGTCGAGCAGCGTCAGGATCTCGTCGTACAGCGCCTTCGGAATCCACACGCCGTTCGCGATGCTGCGCGCACGGGCGTCGAAGCGCCGTTGCGACGGCAACCGCGCGCCCTGTGCGACGATCGATTCGAACATCCGCTCGCCGCGCGCGAGCCCCGCGTCGAGATCGTCGCCGAGAAATACCTTCGGATCGAACGCGATCACGAGTTCGCCATGGCACGGCGTCGCGCCGACGCCTTCGTCGAAGTCCATCGATTCCCGGCTCGTCATGTCGCCGATCAGCGCACCGCCGAGCAGCTCGACCATCGCCGCGAGCGCCGAGCCCTTATGGCCGCCGAACGTGCGCATCGCGCCTTGCAGCGCGGCCTTCGGGTCGGTGGTCGGCTGGCCGTCCGCGTCGATTGCCCAGTGCGGCGGAATCGCCTTGCCCTGTTTCGCGTGCAGCTCGATGTCGCCGCGCGCGATCGCGCTCGTCGCGAAATCGAACACGAACGGCTCGCCGAACGGGCGCGGCCACGCGAACGCGATCGGGTTGGTGCCGAACACCGGTTCGCGGCCGCCTTCCGGCGCGACCCAGCTGTGGCTCGGGTTCATCGCGATGCCGACCAGCCCTTCGGCGGCGATCGCCTCGACCTCGGGCCACAGCGCGGAGAAGTGATAGCAGTGGTTGATCGCCATCGCGGCGATGCCGTGCTGCTTCGCCATCTCGACGAGCACCGGCAGCCCCGTCTCGAAGCTCAGCAGCGAGAAGCCGCGATGCGCGTCGACCGCGACGATCGACGACGACAGCCGGCGCAGCGTCGGCACGGCTTGCGGATCGACCTTGCCTTTCTTCAGCGACCGCACGCAGACGAGCAGCCGATACACGCCATGCGAATGGCATTCATCGCGCTGGCCCTGCGTGATCACGTTGGCGATCGCGTGCGCATGCGCGTCGGACATCCCGTGGTGCGTCAGCACGCGCAGCGCGAGCGCATGGAGTTCATCGAGCGACAGGACGACTTCGGTGGTTTGCTCAGACATGGTTCACCTCGCGCGGCGCGGGCACGCCGTCGATCCGCTGCGGCACGTTCAGCGGATTGCCGCTGCGGATCGCATCCGGCAGCAGCGCGTCCGGCAGGTCCTGGTACGACACGGGGCGCAGGAAGCGCTCGATCGCGCGTGCGCCGACCGACGTCGTGCGCGTGTCGGACGTCGCCGGGAACGGGCCGCCGTGCACCATCGCATGGCCGACCTCGACGCCCGTGCCGAAGCCGTTGACGAGAATGCGGCCGGCCTTGCGTTCGAGCGTCGGGCGCAGCGCGGCGAACAGTGCTGCGTCGCCGTCGGCGAGATGCGCGGCGATCGTCAACTGGCCTTCGAGCGATTTCAGCACGCGGTGCAGCGTGTCGGCGTCCGGGCAGCGCACGATCAGCGATGCGGGGCCGAATACTTCGTCGCGCAACTCGGGGTGCGCGATGAATGCGTCGGCGGACGTCGCGAACAGCGCCGCGCGGGCCTGGTGACGGCCGCCTTCCGCGCCTTCGGCCAGCAGCTCGACCGCATCGTGATCGCGCAGCGCCGCGACGCCTTGCGCATAGCTCGCGTGGATGGGCGGCGTCAGCATCGTCTGTGCGGCTACAGCGCGCACGGCGTCGGCCGCCGCGGCTTCGAATGCGCGCAGCGCGGGGCCGTCGACCGCGAGCACGAGGCCTGGATTCGTGCAGAACTGGCCGGCGCCGAGCGTGAGCGATGCGACGAACTGAGGTGCGATGGTGTCGTGCCGCGCCGCGAGCGCGGCGGGACACAGCAGCACGGGATTGATCGAGCTCATTTCCGCATAGACGGGGATCGGCTCGGCTCGCGCGGCCGCGATATGCATCAGCGCCACGCCGCCGCGGCGCGAGCCCGTGAAGCCGACCGCCTTGATGCGCGGATCGGCGACCAGCGCCTGGCCGATCTCGCGCGATGCGTCGAACAGCAGCGAGAACACGCCGGCCGGCATCCCGCATTCGCGCGCGGCCTGCTGGATCGCGCGGCCGACGAGTTCCGACGTGCCCGGATGCGCGGAATGCGCCTTGACGATCACCGGGCAGCCGGCCGCCAGCGCCGACGCCGTGTCGCCGCCGGCCACCGAGAACGCGAGCGGGAAGTTTGACGCACCGAACACGGCCACGGGCCCGACCGCGACGTTGCGCAGGCGCAGGTCGACGCGCGGCAACGGCTTGCGCTCGGGGCGTGCCGGGTCGATGCGTGCGTCGAGAAAACCGCCGTCCCGCACGAGCGACGCGAACAGCGCGACTTGGCCGACCGTACGGCCGCGCTCGCCTTCGATGCGCGCGCGCGGCAGCCCCGTTTCGACGACGCAGCGCTCGATCAGATCGTCGCCGAGCGCCATGATGTGACGGCCGATTGCGTCGAGGAACGCGGCGCGCGCGTCGAGCGACGTTTCGCGATACGTGTCGAACGCGTCGTCGGCGAGCGCGCACGCCGTTTCCAGGTCGTGCAGGCTCGCGCCGCCGAACGCCGGTTCGAGCGGTTCGCCGGTCGCGGCGGCGATCGCGTGGAGAGTGCCGTTCTGTCCGGCGACAACCGATTGGCCGATCAGGAGCTGACCTGTGAGTTGCATGGTTTTCCTCGGAAAAAAGCAGGGCCGGGCGTGCTGCGCCCGGCCGATGGAAGGGAAAAGGGCGGAGGCGCGTCAGTCCTCGTCGTCGTCGAGCTGCAGCTTGTCGGAGCGGACGCCGGTGTGGGCGCCCCAGTAGTAGATGACGAGCGCGACGGCCGCGACGACGACCGTGTCGTACGGATGCGCGAGCCGGCCCGTGCCGCCGAAGCCGCCGAGATACGACAGCACGATCATCGCCGCATAGAACGCGATCAGCCACGCGGACGAACGCACTTGTTCGGCGAGGCTCAGATGCGCGGTCGGCACCCAGCGGCGGCACACGAGATAGATCGCGAACATCACGATCTGCAGGCCGAGCAGCCAGGACACCGTGCTCCAGCCCGACCAGTAGACGATCAGCGCGGCGATCACGAACGACGCGGGGCCGGTGATGCCGAACGCGCTGGCGCGGAACGGCCGCGGCAGGTCGGGCGCGGTGCGGCGCAGCGCGGCGACCGACACGGGCGCGACCGCATAGCTGAGCACCAGCGCGGCGGACACGATGTTGATCAGCGCTTCCCACGACGGGAACGGCAGCGTCCAGAAGATCGCGAGGCCGAACGTGAGCCACAGGCCCGCGCGCGGGATGCCCGACGCTTCGTCGACGCGCGTGAACACCTTGAAGAACGTGCCCGTCTTCGCCCAGCCGTAGACGACGCGCGGCGTCGCGTTCATGTAGATGTTGCCGCAGCCGCTCGGCGAGATCATCGCGTCGGCGACGACCATCACCGCGAGCCAGCCGACGCCGAGCGCGAGGGCGATATCGCGGTACGGCAGCGAGAATGCCTTGCTCACGTCGTGCCAGCCGGCGGCGAGCATCGCCGTCGGGATGCTGCCGATGAAGGCGAGTTGCAGCAGCACGTAGATCAGCGTCGACAGCAGGATCGACAGGATCAGCGCGATCGGGATCGTGCGCTGCGGATTGCGCACCTCGCTCGCGACCGACACGATCGGCGTGAGCCCGAGGTACGCGAAGATGATGCCGCCCGCGGACACGGCCATCTCGATGCCGGGCATGCCGAACGGCGCGAAGCCGTGCACGGTCAGGTTCGCCGGCTTGAAGAACGTGAACAGCACGCCGATCACCGCGAGCGGCACGATGAACTTGAAGATGCTGATGATGTTGTTCGCCTTCGCGAACGTCTTCACGCTCGAATAGTTCAGGTAAAAGAAGAAGCAGAGCAGCGCGGCCTGCACGAGCCAGCCGAGTGTGGTCGGGTCGCTCGACCCGACGACCGTCAGGCCCGGAAACCACGCGGCCGCGTACTGGCGCGCGGCGACGACTTCGATTGCGATCAGGCTCGAGAACGCGATCAGCGTGATGAAGCCCATCAGGTAGCCGAGCAGCGGGCCGTGCGAGAACACCGGGTAGCGCACCACGCCGCCGGCGCGCGGCAGCGCGGCGCCGAGTTCACAGTAGACGATGCCGAGCAGCAGCACCGCGAAGCCGCCGAGCAGCCACGAGAAGATGCCGGCCGGGCCCGCGATCGTCGACACGTGACTCGCGGCGAACAGCCACCCCGAACCGAAAATGGCGCCCAGACCGATGAACGTGAGATCGGTCAGCGACAGCTGTTTCTTGAACTTGCCGTGACCCGCGTCGGGGTGCGCGGAACGGGAAAGCGGGACAGACGGGTGAGCATTGCCTTGGCCTGGCATGGGCGTGTCTCCTGGAGAATGTCGGTGCAGGCGCGCGTGGCGCGCGCTCCGACGGAGCAGCGCGCACGCCTGCCGGCCGGCGTCGCCCGGTTCGAACGACCGGGGCGGGCCGTGGCCCGTTCACGCGCGGCGCGGGCTGGCGCCGGGGCGAGCGGGACCGCAGGCCATGCCGGACCGCGGATGGCGACGCACCGGGCAAGCCCGCGCGCCGCCGCAGGGGCGTCGATCAGAGACCGACGTCGGGCAGCGCCGGGCGCGTTTCGAGCGCCTTCGCGACGATGGCCTTCACTTCCGCGAGCGTGTCGCCTTGCAGCGCGAGGCGCGGCGGACGCGTGACCGCGCTGCCGCGGCCGACCAGCTCTTCGCACAGCTTGATGCACTGTACGAGGTCCGGGCGTGCGTCGAGGTGCAGCAGCGGCATGAACCAGCGATACAGTGCGAGCGCTTCGTCGAAGCGCTTTTGCTTCGCGAGGCGGAACAGCGTCTCGCCTTCCTTCGGGAACGCGTTCGACATGCCCGACACCCAGCCTTCGGCGCCGACCGCGATGCTCTCGACCACGACGTCGTCGAGGCCCGCGAACAGCACGAAGCGATCGCCGACCGCATTGCGCAGGTCGATGAAGCGGCGCGTATCGCCCGACGAATCCTTGAAGCAGACGATGTTCTCGCAATCCTGCAGCGCGATCAGCACGTCGGGCGTCACGTCGTTCTTGTAGATCGGCGGGTTGTTGTAGACCATCACCGGCAGGTCGGTGCTCGTCGCGACCGCGCGGAAGTGCGCGGCGGTTTCGTGCGGCTTCGCCGAGTACACGAGCGCGGGCATCACCATCACGCCGTCGACGCCGACGCGCTGCGCTTCGCGCACCGTGTTGCGCGCGAAGTCGGTCGTGAATTCGGCGATGCCGGCGATCACCGGAATCTTGCCGCCGGCCGCGTCGCGTGCGGCTTCGATGACCTGGAGTTTCTCGCTCGTCGACAGCGACGTGTTTTCGCCGACCGTGCCGCAGACCACGAGGCCCGACACACCGTCGTTCACCAGGTTCTTGACCACGCGGTGCGTGGCGTCGATGTCGAGGGAGAAGTCCGGCTTGAACTGGGTGCTGACGGCCGGGAAAACCCCGGTCCACTGAATGGCTTTGCGGCTCACTGAAATCTCCTACGTTCGTATCGGTCGGCCGACGGGTGTGTCGGTGTGGCAACCAGTATCGCCGCGCAAACGCCCATCACGCTTGAGTCGTATCGCGGAGCAAAATGACGAAATCGGCACAGCGACCGGCGGGGGCGCGAAGGGCGCATCGCACTATGCCGATTTCGTCGTCGTCCTCATCGAAAAGCCACAAGCGGACGGACGCGCGACGGAGGAAGCTATGCTCCTTTCCCCACTTCGGACAGCTCATGATGAAGCGTATCCAGATCATCGATTCGCACACGGGCGGCGAACCCACTCGGCTCGTCGTGTCCGGTTTTCCGGCGCTCGGCAACGGCACGATGGCCGAGCGCCGCGACGTGCTCGCGCGCGAACACGACCGTTATCGGACCGCGTCCATCCTCGAGCCGCGCGGCAGCGACGTGCTGGTCGGCGCGCTGCTGTGCGACCCGGTCGCGGCCGACGCGGCGGCCGGCGTGATCTTCTTCAACAATAGCGGCTATCTCGGGATGTGCGGGCACGGCACGATCGGCGTCGTGCGTACGCTGCATCACATGGGACGCATCGCGCCCGGCGTGCACCGGATCGAGACGCCGGTCGGCACCGTCGAGGCCACGCTGCACGACGACCTGTCGGTCAGCGTGCGCAACGTGCCCGCGTATCGCCACGCGCAGGGCGTCGCGCTCGACGTGCCGGGATACGGCCCCGTGAAGGGCGACGTCGCGTGGGGCGGCAACTGGTTCTTCCTGATCAGCGACCACGGGCAGCGCGTCGCCGGCGACAACGTCGCGGCGCTCACCGCGTATGCGTCGGCCGTGCGCGAAGGGCTCGAACGCGCGGGCATCACCGGCGCGAACGGCGGCGAGATCGATCACATCGAGCTGTTCGCCGACGATCCCCAGCACGACAGCCGCAGCTTCGTGCTGTGCCCGGGCCTCGCCTACGACCGTTCGCCGTGCGGCACCGGCACGAGCGCGAAGCTCGCGTGCCTCGCGGCCGACGGCAAGCTCGCGCCGGGCGCCGTGTGGCGGCAGGCGAGCGTGATCGGCAGCGTGTTCCACGCGAGCTACGAGCTGGCCGACGGCGGCATCGTGCCGACGATTCGCGGCAGCGCGCACCTGAGCGCGGAAGCGACGCTGCTGATCGACGAAGACGATCCGTTCGGCTGGGGCATCGGGTCGTGAGCGAAACGAAGACCGACGTCGTCGTGATCGGCGCCGGCATCGTCGGCGCGGCATGCGCGCACGAACTCGCGCAGCGCGGGTTGCGTGTGCTCGTCGTCGACGACGCGAGCGGCGGCGCGACCGGCGCGGGCATGGGGCACCTCGTCGCGATGGACGACAACGCGGCCGAGCTCGCGCTGAGCCATTACTCGATCGAACTGTGGCGCGCGTTGAGCGGCGAGATGCCCGACGGCTGCGCATACCGCAACTGCGGCACGCTGTGGCTCGCGGCCGATGCGCACGAGATGGATCTCGCCCGCGCGAAGCAGGCGACGCTCGCCGCGCACGGCGTGGCCGGCGAGCTGATCGATGCGGCAGCGCTCGCGCAGCTGGAGCCGATGCTGCGCGCGGGCCTCGGTGGCGCGCTGAAGATTCCGGGCGACGCGATCCTCTATGCGCCCGTCACCGCGAACTGGCTGCTGCAGCGCGCGCCGCGCGTCACGTTGCGCCGCGAGCGGGCCGTCGCGGTCGATGGCCCGAACGTGACGCTCGCGAGCGGCGACGTGCTGCGCACGGAGCGCGTGGTCGTCGCGAACGGCGTGGCGGCGCGCACGCTGCTGCCCGAATTGCCGCTGCGCCCGAAAAAGGGCCATCTGCTGATTACCGACCGCTATCCGGGCCACGTGTCGCACCAGCTCGTCGAGCTCGGCTATGCGGCGAGCGCGCACGCGAGCGACGGCACGTCGGTCGCGTTCAACGTGCAGCCGCGGCCGACCGGCCAGTTGCTGATCGGCTCGTCGCGCCAGTTCGACACCGAGGATGCACAGGTCGAGCCGCCCGTGCTCGCGCGCATGCTGCGCCGCGCAGTCGGCTACCTGCCGGATCTGGCCGACCTGAACGGGATCCGCGCATGGACGGGTTTTCGCTCCGCGAGCCCCGACGGCCTGCCGCTGCTAGGAGAGCACCCGGCGCGGCCGGGCGTGTGGCTCGCGATCGGGCACGAAGGGCTCGGCGTGACGACCGCGCCGGGCAGCGCGCGGCTCGTTGCCGCGCTGATGGCCGGCGAGCGGCCGCCCATCGATATCGAACCGTATTTGCCGGGACGCTTCCTGACCGCGTCCCTTGTAGCAGGAGCGCTGACATGAAACGACCCCCACGCTCACTTCGCTCGCTGTCGACCGGAGTTGGCGCTTCAGCGCTTACTCCGGTCCCGTGCAAGGCGTCCCTGACGGGGGCGGTCAGCCTTCTTGGGACGGCCCGGCGGAGGCTGACATGATCATTCATCTGGACGGCCGTGCATTGACGGTGGCCGACGGCGCGACCGTCGCGGCCGCCGTCGCGGCGAGCGGCGACGACACGACGCGCGTGGCGTGCACGGGCGCGGCGCGTGCGCCTTTTTGCGGAATGGGCATCTGCCAGGAGTGCAGGATGACGATCGACGGCCGCCGCCGGCTGGCTTGCCAGACGCTGTGCCGCGACGGGATGCGGGTGGAGCGCACGCGATGAAACAGGAACGACTGAGCGTCGACGTCGCGATCGTCGGAGCGGGGCCGGCCGGGCTGTCGGCGGCACGGGCCGCCGCGCGCAGCGGCGCGACCGTTGCGATCGTCGACGACAATCCGCGCGCGGGCGGGCAGATCTGGCGGCAGCCGGCAGTGACCGCACCGACGCCGGCCGCCGCCGAACGCCTCGCCGTGCTGCGGCAACCGAACGTCACGCATCTCGCGGCGACGCGCATCGTCGCCGAAACGCAGCCGGGCACGCTGCTGCTCGAAGACGACGAACGCGGGCTGCTGCTCGATTTCCGGACGCTGATTCTCTGTTGCGGCGCCCGCGAACTGCTGCTGCCGTTTCCGGGCTGGACGCTGCCGGGCGTGACCGGTGCGGGCGGCTTGCAGGCGCTGATCAAGTACGGGCTCGACGTGCGCGGGCAACGCACGGTGATCGCGGGCAGCGGGCCGCTGCTGCTGGCGAGCGCGGCGACGGCCCGGCAGGCCGGCGCACACGTGTCGCACGTGCTCGAACAGGCCGCATGGGGCGACGTGGCCCGCTTCGGCGCGGGGCTGTGGCGCTGGCCGTCGAAGCTCGCGCAGGCCGCGAAGCTCGTCACGTCGGCATATCGGCCCGCTGCGCACGTCGTCGAGGCATTCGGCGACCAGCGGCTCGAACGCGTGCGGATCCGGCACGGCGATCGCGAATTCGACGTCGACTGCGACCGGCTCGCGTGCGGCTTCGGCCTCGTGCCGAACACCGTGCTGCCGCGCCATCTCGGCTGCCGGGTCGAGAACGGCGCGGTGGCGGTCGACGCGCACCAGCGCACCAGCCGCGACGGGTATTTCGCGGCGGGCGAATGCACGGGCGTCGGCGGCAGCGAACTGGCAATGGTCGAAGGCGAAACCGCAGGCTACGCGGCGACCGGCCAGACCGCACGGCTGGCGGAACTCGTCGCACGGCGCGCGCACTGGCAAGCTTTCGCGGATGCCGTCCGCGAGCGCTTCGCGATCCGGGAGCCGATCCGCCGGCTCGCACGGCCCGACACGCTGCTGTGTCGTTGCGAGGACGTGCGGTTCGATGCGGTCGCACGGGAACCGGGCTGGACGGCCGCCAAACTGCAGTCGCGTTGCGGGATGGGCGCGTGTCAGGGCCGCGTGTGCGGCGCGGCCGCGCAGGCACTGTTCGGCTGGACGCCGCCGGCGCCGCGCACGCCGCTCGTGCCCGCGCGGGTCGGCACGCTGATGCTCGACGGCACGGGGTCTTGCGACGGCGCATGACGCGTGCAGCGTCGCAGTGAAGCGGGCCGGTTCGCGGCGGGCCGCGCCTGTTACGCCACCTTCACTTTTCCCATCCGCCGACCTGCGGCGCTGTACAAGTGCGCAGGCACTCGATCGTCGCGGCCACGGCCGCGCGGTTCGTGCTGTCGGGGTGCCAGTACATCGACACCGCGCCCTGGTCCTTTAGCTCCATCGGCAGAAGCCGGATCGCGTTCACCCTCTGTGCCGCGCCATGTGTGATCGCGGCGGTCGCGGTGCTGGCGCTTGGCGTGGTGCGCGCCGGTGCGGTACGTGTGGCGGTCGCCGACGGAATGGCGGGCAGGCAGTGCTGATCGAAAGGGGGCAGCGAATTGGCGATCCGGCAAGCAGCGGGATACAACAATATGTAAAATAATATAATATTGATTCTTTAATCGTATTCCTCGCTCCGATGAACGACGATCTTCCCTCCGGGCCGCCCGGGCCCGATCAAATGCGCGCCGCCGCCGAGTCGGCCTGCGCGCTCCTCAAGGTGATGTCGAATCCCGACCGGCTGCTGCTGCTGTGCGAACTGTCGCAGGGCGAGTGCTGCGTGAGCGATCTCGAGGCGCGACTGGACATCCATCAACCGACGCTATCGCAGCAGCTCGGCGTGTTGCGGGACAACGCGCTGGTTCGTACGCGCCGCGAAGGCAAGAACATCCACTATTCGCTCGACAGCCCGGCCGCGATCGCGGTGATGGGCGTGCTCTACGAACAGTTTTGCGGGGCGGCCGCGAAGGAGGTTCGCGATGCAGGTTGATGCGCTTCATTTCACGCCGTGGTTGTCGTTGGCCGGCGGCGTGCTGATCGGGCTCGCGGCCGCGTGGCTCGTCGCGTTCAACGGCCGGATCGCCGGCATCAGCGGGATCGTCGGCGGCTTGCTGACGGCGGGCGGCGCAGAGCGCGGCTGGCGCGTCGCGTTCATCGCCGGGCTGATCGTCGCCCCCTTCGTGATGCGCGTTGCCGGAGCAGGCCTGACGCCGCAGGTCGACGCCAACTGGCCTGAATTGCTGGCGGCCGGGCTGCTGGTCGGGATCGGCACGCGGTACGCGGGCGGATGCACGAGCGGCCACGGCGTATGCGGGATGTCGCGTGGCGCGCTGCGTTCGGTGGTCGCGACGGCGACCTTCATGGTCGCGGGCTTCGTGACCGTATTCGTGCGGCGGCACGTGCTGGGGGGCTGACATGCAGGCAGGATTCGCGTTTCTGGCCGGCCTCTTGTTCGGCGTCGGCCTCATCGTGTCGGGCATGGCCAATCCGCAGAAGGTGCTCGGTTTCCTCGACCTGACGGGCCGCTGGGATCCGTCGCTCGCGTTCGTGATGGCGGGCGCGACCGGTGTTGCGGTGTTCGCGTTCGCGTGGGCGAAGCGCCGGACACGGTCGTGGCTCGGCTTGCCGATGCAGTTGCCGGCGTTGCGGGCGATTACCGTGCGCCTGATCGCGGGAAGTGCCGTGTTCGGCATCGGCTGGGGGCTCGCCGGGTTTTGCCCGGGACCTGCGATCGTGTCGATCGGCTTCGGATTGGCCAAGGGGCTCGGCTTCGTCGTCGCGATGCTGGCCGGGATGGCGCTGTTCGAGTGGATCGAGCGCCGGCGGAACGGGCGGTGAGGCAGGGGCACGCTCGCTGGGTGTGTTCGATCAGCACCTGCACCGGGGTTCCGCGAACGGTTGCGCGCACAGCGCGACGTGACGGATCGCGTTGCCGGAAGGCGTGCGCTCCGATGCGCCGTTCGATCGCGCCCGATTCGATCTTCTCGAATTCGGACCGTTTCGACGGCTATATCCGGCTCGCCTGCATGTGCGTGTTCGATGCGGCGCACGAGGCGGCATTCGACACATTCGGACGCCTCGTACGGGAAGCCATGGCGGCCGCCTAAGCGCGACGGCGGCGGCCGGCCGGACTTGCGAATACGCGAGTGCGCCGGCCGGATGCGGTACCGAAGCGGCAAGCCGCCGCCATTTCATCGGCCGACCGAGTGCGTGGCGAGGTGCTGGCGGATCAGCGACAGGTAGCGATCGCCGACCGAGAAATCGCGGGCCGCGCGCGGCCGGGCGGGCGCCGGCCGCAGCGTGGCCGGCGCGCTCATGCCCAGATACCGGCACACGGCGGACGGAAAGGGCTTGCGCGTATGCCCGAGCTGACGCGCCGCGCGCTCGACGCGGGCATCGCCGACCTGGGCACGAAGCCACGCCAGCACTTGGCGATCGGTGTCGTTGACGATACGGACCAGATGTTCCATCGTGCGCCTCACTGTTCATAAATACAGTACTGTAAATATAACCAGTGTTGGCGGTAACTGCAAGCGGGGACACGTCGACTGGCCATTCGGCCAAGGTCAGCGCGCCGGCGCGGCGGTGCGCGTGATCCGCGCGTCGGGAGCGACCGAGGCGGCGCGGCCGGTATAGCGCGCGTCGGTCAGCGTGCCGAGGAACGCGACGATGTCGTCGATTTCCGCGTCGGTCAACGCGGGCGGCGTGCCGGGCCGGCGGTTCATCGGCGTCGAGTTGACGTTGATGTTGCCGCGATAGGCGGCCGGCACGTCGTCGAACGTCCTGGCGCCGTGATACCAGAAGCCGGGATCGGTCGAGCGCGTGTTGTAGAACGCGACCGCGTCGCGCAGCGCCGTGAACACGCCGTTGTGCATGAACGTCTGCTTGACCGCGACGTTGCGCAGCCCGGGCGTGCGCAGGTAGCCGCACCATTGCGTCGGTTCGGGCCAGCGCAGCCGCCGCGCGGTGTCGCACAGCCCGTTGTCGAAATGGCGCGGATCGCGGTTCGCCGGCAGCGCACGGTTGCGCGGCACCGCGATCGCGTCGTAGCCGAAATCGGTAAACAGCGAACGCTCCGGGCGGCTCGACGTGTCCGACAGCGTATGGCAGGTCATGCAATTGCCCTTGTCCGGATTGCGGAACAGCGCAAGGCCGCGCATCTCGGCCGGCGCGAGCGGCGTGCGCGTGCGCAGGAACGCGTCGAAGCGCGACGTGAACGGCGCCATCTCGTCGCTCTGCAGATAGGCTTCGACGGCCGAGCCCAGCGCGCGCACCATTTGCTCGGGATCGCGCCGCACCGGCGCGCCGAAGCGCGCGGCGAGATCGGTCGCGAGTTCGGTCGCATCGACCTTGCGCAGCAGCGCGGCCGGCGACCGGTTGTTCATCTCGTTCGGATCGAACAGCGGCCCGCGGATCTGCTCGGCGAGCGTATCCGCGCGACCGTCGCTGAACAGGCCGCCGAACGGCGACGGGGCCGGCGCATCGTCGTCCTGGTAGAAGTGGCGGCGCGGCACGTAGCGGACATACAGCAGCGACGGCGCATTGCGTTGGCTGAAGCGCCCGGGCCGGCTGCCTTCCGGCACGCCGGGCCCCGCGAGAGAAGCCGCCGACAGCGTTGGCGCGAACGCGCGGCCGGGATCGTGGCAGCCCGCGCACGACATGCCGCGCGGCTCGGACAGCCGCGGGTCGAAGAAGATCCGGCGGCCGAGCGCGACGAGCGTCGGGTCGGGCGCGAAGCGCGCGGTGGCCGCGTCGATCTTGCCCGTCACCTGCGGCGTGCCGTTGCCGATCGTGTCGACGACGCGCGACGGCGGCGCGCCGGGAAGCAGGACCGTTTCAGCCGGCGCGGCGTGGGCCGCGAATGTCAGGCCGGCGAGCGTCGCGGCCGAAAGCGCGCGAACCGTTCGCCGGCCGCGCGCGGCCGCGGAACCCGCCGCCGGAACCGAGCCGGTGCGCTGCCGTGTTTTCACCGTCAGCGCACGCCAATCGACCGCACGCATCAAATCGCCATCCCGTCGAACCTCGTCACTCACGGCGCGATGAACCCCGTCTTGTCGCAGGCGAGCGTCGTGCCCGACTGGTTGCACGACGCGAGCAGCTTGCCTGCCGCCGAATACGCATGGAAAACCCAGCCCGTCGCCGGCGCGACGCGGCGCTCCATGATCAGGAAACCGAAGCTGTTGTTGTGCGACAGCCGCTCGATCACGGCGCCCGGCGCGGGCGTCAGGCCGGCCGGAAACGGGTCGGGCAGCGCGACGTCGAGGTTGTCGCCGCCGTTGCCGGACACGATCGTCGCCGGGTGCCCGGACGAGAAGTTGATCGCCTGGAAATCGTGCACGTGGCCGTGCAGCGCGACGTGCACGCCCGGCGGGTAGTAAGCCTGCGCGTTGAGGCTCGACATCACCGACTGCAGCGCGAGATTGCCCGGCGCCGGCGTGCTGCCGGCGATCGGCGCGAACGCGAGGATCGGATGATGATTCGTGAAGATCGTCGTCGTCATGCCGGCTTTCGACGCGAGCGATGCGACCGTCTGGAACTGCTTCTGGTAGATGCCGAACTGCGCGTCGGTCGTCTTCAGCGGCGCGCGGCCGACCTTCGCGGTGTCGAACACGATCACCTGCGAGCCACCGCCGAGCGACACCGCATAGGGCTCCGAATAGTTCGCGTTGTTGTCGTTGGCCGGATCGTCGCATGAACGTGCGGCCGAATACGGGCGCGGGTCGAGGAAGCGGAACCAGCCCTGGCCGGCACGCGCGCATTCCTCGTGATTGCCGCGCACGACGACCCACGGTGCCTTCGCGAGCAACGGCGCGGCCGGGCGGAACAGGTCGGCTTGCCACGTATCCCAGCCATAGCCCCACGGGCTGTCCTTGCAGCCGGCGATGTCCGGCGGGCACGCGTTCTCGCGATAGTGGTAGTCGCCGACGTGCAGCACCAGATCGGGCGACAGCTTCGCGACGCTGGCCGCGATCGTGTCGAGCGGCCAGACCGCGGCGTCGTTGCACGCCTGCCATGCGTTGTCGGCCTTTTTCATCCGGCAGCCCGTGTCGGCGATGATCGCGATGCGCTGCGGCTGCGCTTTCGGCAGCGGCAGCATACGGCCCGCGACGCTGGCCGCCTGCGCGCCGGCGGGCAACGTCGCCTCGCAGACGGACACCGGGAAGCTCGACGGTTTCGAATCGGCCGGGTCGCTGGCGGTCGGCCGCTGGGCGACGGTCGCGGCGCCCGCGCGCAGCGCCATGCGCGACAGCTTGCCGTCGACGGCCAGTTGCGGGCACGGCGGATCGCCGGCCGACGCGGGTGTGTAGTTCGTGATGACGCGCGCGATCGCCTGGTTCGCATCGCCGATCTCGACCCATGCGGCCTGGACGTTGACCGACGCGCTGGCCGGATCGTCCGGCGTATCGATGTGATTCGAGCACGCGGACAATGCAGCGAGGGCAACAAGAGGGGCGCAGCGCACGAGCAGCGCGCGCGTGAGGAATCGTCGCATGGGAGGCGGAGGCATCGTAGGAAAGTCGTCAACGATACGCAGCGCGAATGTAAGAAATGTGAAAAACGGGGCTGACGGGGCGCGCACTGGCCGGCCTTGACTTCAAGCCGGCTTGAAGCAGCACAGTCCGGTTCGTCATCAATGAATCGGAAGGGGATCGACGATGGAAGCCAACCGGCCCAACGAAGCGCAATCGGCGCTATGGAACGGTCCGTCGGGGCGCGCATGGGTCGATGCGCAGGCGCCGATGGACCGGATGTTCGAGCCGTTCGAAACGCTGCTGGCGGATGCCGCAGAAGCGCCGTCCGCCAGCAGCGTGCTCGATGTCGGCTGCGGCACGGGCGCGGTCACGCTCGCGATCGCGCGGCGGCTCGGTGCGAACGCGCAGTGCACGGGCATCGATATTTCGGCGCGAATGATCGACGCCGCCCGGGCGCGTGCCGAACGCAGCGGCCTGCGCGCCCGGTTCGTGTGCGCGGACGGGCAGACGCATGCGTTCGAACCGGCGAGCGTCGACCTGATCGTGTCGCGCCTCGGCGTGATGTTCTTCGACGAGCCGGTGCGGGCGTTCGCGAACCTGCGGCGGGCGGCGCGCCCGGGCTCGCCGATGCGGTTCGTCGCATGGCGTGGCGCGGCCGACAACCCGTTCATGACGACGGCCGAGCGGGCGGCCGCGCCGCTGCTGCCGAACCTGCCCGCGCGGCAGCCCGGCGCACCGGGGCAGTTCGCGTTCGGTGACCGGCAGCGGATCGCATCGGTGCTGTCGGACAGCGGCTGGGCCGACGTTGCGATCGAGCCGGTCGACCGGGCGTGCGTGCTGCCGGAGTCCGCGCTGGATGACTACATTGCCCGGCTGGGCCCGGTCGGCCTTGCATTGCCGGCGACGGACGAAGCGACGCGGCGGCGCGTGGTCGACACGGTGCGCGCGGCGTTCGAGCCGTACGTGCATGGCGCCGAGGTGCGTTTCGATGCGGCTTGCTGGCTCGTGACGGCGCGTGCGCCGACCGCATGATGTATAGCGTGAAAGCAGCGGATCAAGGAGGGGTCGGCCGCCCGTTTGCCCCGCGCGCGACCGTGCCCGCGTGACGAAGCGGGGCCGCGCGACGCGCGGGCGTCAACGCTTGCGCGCGCGCAGCATCAGCCACGCGCAGCCACCGGCGACCAATGCGAGTCCGAGCAGGACGGCCTCGACGCCGAGCGCGAAACCGGGCGGCATTTCGCCGCTGTTCGGTACCGGCGACAGGTTGCCGCCCATCGCGACGGCGCCGCCGGCGAGCAGCGCCGCGCAGACGATCCAGTAGACCTTGCCGAGCGGCGCCGCGGCGCGGATCCGCCACAGCGCGATGCCGGCGCCGCCGAGGTACAGCACGGCGAGCGTGCCGAGTGCGATGACGTCGACGGCGCGGCTTTGCAGCAACCCGCTCATTCGGCCTCCGTCGCGTGCCCCGGCGCACGGCTCAGCAGGTGCGTGCGTTTGTCCGCGGCGAGCGACACGTAGCGTTCGTACTGGCGCAGCACGTCGGCGATCACTTCGTCGCCACGCAGGTATTCGACGTCGTAGCCGAGCCGGCCGTCCTCGAAGAACGTGACGATGCCATGGACGTGCGCACGCGACTCGTCCGGCTCGGCCGCCTCGCGCACCAGGAACGCCGCCGCGGATTTCGCGGTGACGCGCACGCCGTACACGAAATCGCGGTGTTCGGCGGTCGGCACGGTGAGCCGCACCGCATCGTCGCCGTCGCGCTGCACGTGCGCATCGACGCCGCTCGCGCGCAGCTCGTCGGCGACCTTGCGCAGTGCGGGCTCGACCGTCTCGGCGACGAACTGGCGCGCCTCGACCTCGGTCGTCTGCCGCAGGATGTGCGTCAGGCGATGGCGCCAGTGCTGGCCGGTCCAGAAGCTCGCCGCGGGCGCGATGTCCTGCGAATAGTGCGCGCGGTCGGCCGCGAGCCCGCGCCACAGCCCGTAGCAAAGCGCGAGCATGATGAGGGCGACCGGCAGCGCGGCGATCAGCGTCATCGCCTGCAGCGCGCCGAGCCCGCCCGCGACGAGCAGCACCGCGGCCGTCACGCCGAGCAGCGCGGCCCAGAACAGCCGCTGCCAGACCGGCGAATGCGCGTTGCCGCGCGTCGCGATCTGGTCGATCACGAACGCGCCCGAATCGGCGGACGTGACGAAGAACACCGCGATCAGCACGATCGCGGCGATCGACAGCAGTTGCGACAGCGGCAGGAAATCGAAGAAGCGGAACAGCAGCGCATCGACGTTGGTGGCCGTCTGCGCGAGCGCGCCGGCTGCGCCGTGCGTGTCGAGCCAGATCGCGCTGTTGCCGAACACGGTCATCCAGACGAGGTTGAACGCGGTCGGCACGAGCAGCACGCCGATCACGAACTGCCGGATCGTGCGGCCGCGCGAGATGCGCGCGATGAACATGCCGACGAACGGCGACCACGAGATCCACCATGCCCAGTAGAGGATCGTCCAGCCGCCGAACCAGCCTTCCTCGCGCGGCGGCGCGTATGCGTACGTGCGGAACGACAGGTCGACGAGGCTCGACAGGTACTGGCCGATGTTGTCGCCGAGCGCGCGGAACAGGAATGCCGTCGGGCCCGCGACCACCACGAATGCGAGCAGCAGGAACGCGAGCAGCAGGTTCAGCTCCGACAGCCGGCGCACGCCCTTGTCGAGGCCGCTGGCGGCCGACAGGCCCGCGAGCAGCACCACGATCACGACGAGCCCGATGCGAAACACGTTGCTGCCCGTGTCCCACCCGGCGACCGTATGCAGCCCCGCGCTCAGTTGCATCACGCCGTAGCCGAGAGTCGTCGCGATCCCGGC
Organism: Burkholderia sp. BE12; assembly: GCF_002959955.1. NCBI lineage: Bacteria > Pseudomonadati > Pseudomonadota > Betaproteobacteria > Burkholderiales > Burkholderiaceae > Burkholderia > Burkholderia sp. BE12. The sequence continues at coordinate 17,691 of NZ_PREY01000017.1, forward strand.
GACCGTGCCGACGAGCGCGAACGCATCGACCGTGTGACCGATCCAGCCGTCGATGCGCTCGCGCAGCACCGGATACAACCCCGAGCGCAGCGTGAGCGGCAGGTTGTAGCGGAAGCCGAAGTACGCGAGCACGAGCCCCATCAGCCCGTAGATCGCCCACGCATGGAAGCCCCAGTGGAAGAAGGTCATCAGCATCGCCTCGCGTGCAGCGGCGGACGTGCCGGGATCGACGGTCGGCGGCTTCAGGAAATGCTGCATCGGCTCGCCGACACCGAAGTACATCAGGCCGATGCCCATGCCGGCCGCGAACAGCATCGCCGTCCACGACATGAAGCTGAATTCGGGTTCGGCATCGTCGGGGCCGAGCCGGATATTGCCGAAGTCGCTGGCGGCGATCAGCACGAGAAATACGAGGAAGCCGGTGACGGCGAGCACGTAGAACCAGTCGAAGCGTGCGATGACCCATTGCTGGCCGGCGGAGAACAGCGTGCCGGCTTCGCTCGGGAGCAGTGCACAGACGGCCAGCAGTGCGCCGATGACCGCGAGCGAGGGCAGGACGACCTGCGGCTTGAATGTCGTGCGGGGCGAGGGACGGGAATCCGGCATGGCGGGCATCCAGTTGTGGGCGCAACGAAGCGCGACGCCGTCCGGCGCGCACGTCGCGTGTCGGACCCTGATACGGCGTGCGTCGAGTGTACCGCGGTGTCAGGACTGCAAGAAGGGGCATGCAGAAGGGAAAAACCTGACGAATTGTAAGGTATCGGGGCGATCGAGAAAACCCGCGCGGTGCGCGCGGCGGGCCGGTGAGGCGGGGAAAACACGCGGCGAATGCGTAGCCGGCGGCCGGACGACGCGCGCGGCAAGCGCATCGTCCGTGCCGGAGACGGCGCGCGGAAGGCGCCGTCGGACGGGTTCAGAACGTGACGGCGATCCCGGCCATGCCGACGAACTGGCCGTGCGTCGTCGACGGCGTGAGCTGCTGCGAATCGCCCACGATCGGCGCCGCGTCGATGACGTGGCCGGCGCCCTGCGCGCCGAGCGTCTGTCCGCTCGAATGCGTGTACGCCTGCAGCGCATAGAGCGTCGTGCGTTTCGACAGGCTGTACGACTCCTTCAGCGAATACTGCTGATAGCGGGCCGCGCTTGCGACGCCGTTCGCCTTCGACGCGAGCGTGTACGCGAATGCGCCGGCCACCGAGAACGTCGGCGTGAAGCGGTACGCGGCAAGCGCGCCGTAGGTGTTGAACACGGCCGTGTCGGTGAAGATCGAGCCGTTGCCGGGCAGGTACTTCACGTTCGAATAGTTGAGCCCCATCGTCAGGTCGCCGAGCGTATAGTTGCCGGCCGCCGCGACCTGCTCGACGGCCTTCGCGGTCAGGTAGCCCTGATTCAGCACGGATACCGCGAAGCTGCCCGACGATGCGGTGGCCGGATTCAGGAAACCCACGGACGAGCCCGAGCTGTTGATCCGCAGGTAGCCGGCCGCGATCCCGATCGGCCCGTTCGCGTAGCGCAGCGCGGCGCTGAACGTGTTGCCCTTGCCGGTCGCGCCGGCAATGCCGCCGAATGCGTACATCGCGCTCGCGCTCAGCCCGGCGAAGGTCGGCGACGTATAGGTGACCGAGTTGTTCACGCGGATCGTCGTGTCGAGGCCGTCGATGTCGCCCGGATGCGCGCCGGTCGCGCCGGTCAGCCAGCTGCTCGATGCGTACGGGCCGACGAACAGGAAGTAGGGCGTGTACTGGCGGCCGGCCGTCACCGTGCCGTAGCGAACGTTGCGCAGGCCGACGAAGGCCTGGCGGTTGAAGATCGTGCCGGCGGCGGCCTGCGCGCCGTTGTTCAGGTTGAAGCCGGACTGCAGGTCGAAGATCGCATGCGTGCCGCCGCCGAGATCCTCGTCGCCGCGCAGCCCGAACTTCGACGCATACAGGTTGCCGTCGCGCATGTACACGTTGGAGTGGCCCTGCTGATTGTTCACGTACGCGAGCGAATCGTCGACGACGCCGTACAGCGTGACGCTGCTTTGCGCGTGGGCGGTGGCCGTGCCGAGCGACGCGGCCGATAAAATCAGGATTGCGTAACGGTTGACGGGTGCTTTCATTGTCGATCTCCGGGTCTCTTCATCTTTTCAAGGGGCGGGAGGTTGAATGCCTCCTCTATGGCAGGCGGCAGGCCGCGCGAACGGCCCGCCTGATCGGGTTTGCTCAGCGGTCGAACGCGACGACGAGGCGGCGCCACGCACCGTCCCGCGCATCCTTCTCGACACGCGCACCGCGCACGGCAATCTGGCCGTGCAGCGACGCGGGCAGCAGGATCTCGACGCGATCGGCCGGGCGCGCCGCGCGGCCGTCCCAGCGGACCGACACGCCGAGCACGCCCGACGCCTCGCGGCCGGTCTCGATGCGCCACAGTCCGTATTCGCCGTCGCGCCATGCTTCCGTCTCGCCGTCGTCCTCGACGCATTCGCCGGACGCGACGCCGTCCTCGATCCGCGGTGCGACGAGGAAGCCGCGCGTATCGGCGCGCGCACCGAAATGCTGTTCCGCGACGTTCAGCGGCAGCACGCGGCCTTCGCGCAGCAGCATTACCGGCGTGTCGAGCGGCGCGGGCAGCGTCACGCTCGCGCCGCCGTCGAACGACTGCGCGCTCGCGCAGCACGTCCAGCGTGCGCCCGACGGCAGGTACACCGTGCGTTCGGTCTGGCCGGGATCGACGACCGGCGCGACCAGCAGCGCGTCGCCGAGCATCATGTCGTCGCATGCGTCGTAGCAGCGCGCATCGCCGGGGAAATCGGCGAAGGTCGGCCGCAGCACGGGCTCGTAGCGCGTCGTCGACAGCCACAGCAGGTGATAGAGGTAGGGCAGCAGCCGGTAGCGCTGCTTGATCAACGACGCGACCTGCGCTGTGATCTCCGGGTACATCCACGGTTCGTTGACGGTGCCGTCGTCGTTCCACGAATGGATGCTGAAGCGCGGCATGAAGATGCCGAACTGCACCCAGCGCAGCAGCAGCTCGGGCGACGGCGCTGGGCCGGAGAAGCCGCCGATGTCGTGGCCGATGTTCGATACGCCCGACAGCGCGAGCCCGAGGCCCATCTTCACGTTGTAGCGCAGCGTTTCCCAGGAGGTGAAGTTGTCGCCGGACCACGTCTGCACGTAGCGCTGCATGCCGGCGCCGCCGGAGCGCGACACGAGGAACGGCCGGCGCGCCGGCGCATGCGTGCGCTGCGCGTCGCGCGACGCGCGCATCATCAGCATCGTCTGGAGCACCTTCGCCTCGCGTGCCGGAAACGGCTGGCCGAAGCCGTGCGCGATCGCGTCGGGCGACCAGATCTCGTATTCGTTGTTGTCGTTCCAGGTCGACTCGATCCCGTATTCCAGCAGCGCCGACGTGACCTGCTCGCGCCACCAGCGGTAGGTGTCCGGCTGCGTGAAGTCGAGATACGCGCCGACTTCGTCCCAGAACTGCACCCATGCGGGTTCGCCGGATGCCGAGCGGATCAGCAGCCCGCGCCGCGCGGCTTCGTCGAAGGCGGGATGGTCGCGTAGCAGGCACGGCTTGATGTTCGCGCACAGGCGGATGCCGTGGTCGCGATAGTGCTGCACGAAACCCTTCGCATCGGGAAACTTGTCGCGGTTCCAGTTGAACACGTAGCGCTTCGCGCCGATCGACGTATAACCCGACGACAGGTGGAACGAATCGCACAGGATGTCGTGCGCGTCGCACTGCTCGACGAACTGGTTCATCTGCTGCTGGGCGTCCGGCGCGTCGGTGTAGCTCATCGTCGAGCCCGAATAGCCGAGCCCCCATTTCGGCGTGCGCGCGGGGCGCCCGGTGAGCCACGTGAAGCGCCGCGCGGCCGCGAGCGGCGTATCGGGCGACGCGATGAAGTAGTAGTCGAGGTCGCCGTGCTCGGCGACGAAATAGCGATAGAGCCCGTGATAGTTGTCGAGCTCGCGGCCCATGTCGAACGAGCAGTCGGACAGCGTGTCGTAGAACAGCCCGAACCCCTGGCACGCCTCGGGCGACCACGTGATGTAGAACGGGATGTGCTTGTACAGCGGGTCGGTGTGCTTCGCGCTGTAGCCCATCGCGTCGATGTTGCGCATCTCGAAGCGTGCGCCCGTGCGGTCGAGTTCGCCTGCGCGTTCGCCGAGGCCGAATACCTTGTCGCCGCGCTCGCGGGCGACGTAGTGATACGCGCGATCGTCCCACCAGCCGAAGTTGTACGCCTGCGTCGCGCGGTCGGCGAGTGCGACGCGCCATGCGCCGTCCGCGCCGCGCATCGACCACGTGCAATGGCCGCCTTGCCGGCGCACCGCGAGCCGGATCTGCGCGGTTTCGATGTGCACGGCGGCGTCGTCTTCAGCCAGCTCGTATGCGGGCAGTGTGAAGTCGCTCAGGTCGAGGCGGTCGCGCCCGTCGAGCGGCACGTCGTCGAGACCGGGCGCGATCGTCCACGTGCGCGGGGTGCGCGCCGTCGCGTCGGGCAGCACGCGCACGCGCACGATGTCGTCCTCGAGCACGAAGATTTCGAGGGTGGCGCCCGTATCGGATGCGAGCAGCACGCGGTTCGCGTGGTGGCCGCCGACGCGGAACAGGGGCGGATGAAGGAGCGAAGTCATGAATGCGATTCCTGGTGAAAGCGGACGTCAGGCGTGCTGCGCGAGCAGGCGTTCCTGCTTCGACTGCCCGCGGATCAGCACCGCGAGCAGCGTGACGCCGATGATGTCGAACAGGCCGAGGCACGCGAACAGCGGCGCATAGCCGATCTTGTCGGCGAGCGCGCCGACCAGCAGCGAGAAGCCGAGGCCGCCGATCCACGCGGCCATCCCGGCGAAGCCGCTCGCGGTGCCGACTTCCTCGGGATCGAAGACGTCGGCCGACAGCGTGTTGACGAGCGCGGAGATCATCTGGTGCGCGAAGCCGCCGACGCAGAACAGCGCAATCGCCGTGTACGGCGACGACACGAGCCCGATCAGCGCCGGGCCGAGCATCAGCACCGCGCCGAGCGCGACGCCGGCGACGCGCGACCACACGAGCGGCAGCTTGAAGCGCGTCGCGAGATACGGCGACAGGTAGCCGCCGGCGATGCCGCCGAGGTCGGCCGCGAGAAACGGCATCCACGCGAACACTGCGATCTGCGTGAGCGGCATGTGGCGCTCGGTCGCGAGGTACAGCGGAATCCAGAAGCTGAAGGTCTGCCAGGCGGGTTCCGCGAAGAAGCGCGGCAGCGCGATCGCCCAGAAGCGGCGCGCGGTGACGACGTCGCGGATGCGGCGCTTCGACACGGGCGGCATCGTGGCCTGGCCTTCGCGGATCAGCGTGCGTTCCTGCGGCGTGAGGCGCGGATGGTCGGCCGGCGACCGGTACTGCGTGTACCAGAGCGCGGCCCACACGAACCCGAGCGCGCCGGTGACCATGAACGCGGCCTGCCAGCCGAACCGCATCGACAGGAACACGACGAGCGGCGGCGCGATCGCGGCGCCGAGCGACGTGCCCGCGTTGAAGTAGCCGACCGCGACGGATTTCTCGCGATCGGGAAACCATTCGGCGACGGCCTTCATCCCCGACGGAATCGCGGCCGCCTCGAACAGGCCCAGAAAGCCGCGCAGGATGCCGAGCGACAGCCAGCCGGAGGCGAAGCCGTGCGCGACGCCGACCACCGACCACAGCATCGCGAACAGCGCGAACCCGAGCCGCAGCCCGATCAGGTCGACGATGAACCCGCATACCGGCTGCATGATCGTGTAGCCGATCTGGAAGGCGCCGACGATGTACGAGTACTGCTGCGTCGAGATCGCGAACACCTGCTTGAGCTCGGGCGCGAGCACCGCGAGGGAATTCCGTGCGAGGTAGTTGAGGATCGTGCCGAGACACACGAGCACGATGATCCACCAGCGCAACGCCTTGACTGTCTTCACTGCTGTCTCCTGTCAGGGAGGGCGGCGCGGCGCCTGCCCGGTCCATGAGGGCCATCCGTCCAGGATGGCTTGTTTCGTTTTGTTCGTACGATGTCCGATCTTGATGCGTGCCGGTTTTTACCGGTTCATATCGAAATTACGGTGTTCAAGCGAACATTTCATCGTCATCGAACTGCAATGTTATCTGACGACTGATCATTTTCGAACATCCTATGTTCGAATACGAATCCGGTCAACGTGAATCTGCATTCGAACGAACGTACTCGGGGTTTTCCCGGGGAGTGGTGACGGCCGCACGAGCGGCGGGGCAGGCAGTCGCCCGTCAAAGGCCCGTGCGGCGGGCCGGAGGATCGTCCGGACGGTCGGCGCATGCCGGACGGGGCGTGACAACCCTGATGAAAATTTATTTCTTTTCAGGGAGCAGATTGTGTAAATTGATTTTCATCGAACCTTGCAACGACCCTTCGCATGACGCCTCTCGTTCCGCCCGATGTCAGTCACGACGAACCCGCGATCGCCGAGCGGATCGCGTCGGCGATGCCGTTGCTGACGCCGATTCACCGGCGCATGGGCGAATTCGTGCTGGCGAACCCGTTTCGCGCGGCGACGATGCGGATCGACGAGCTCGCGCAGGCCGTGAATGCGTCGATCGCGACCGCGAACCGCTTCGCGAAGGCGCTCGGTTTCGACGGCTATCCGGCAATGCGCGCGGCGCTCGTGCGCGGCTTCGAGGCCACGCTCGGGCCGGTCGAACGGCTGCGTTCCGCGCAGGAGCAGGAGTCCGGCGTACGCGGCGCCGCATGGATCGACGCGGTGTTCGACCAGGCTGCCGCCAACATCGAGAACACGCGCGCGCAGCTGGACGCGGCCGATGTCGAGGCGGCGGTCGAGGCGATCGTCGGCGCGCGGCGCGTGCTGATTCTCGGCGCCGGATCGAGCGCGTTCCTGACCGGATTGATGGAGCACGGGCTGTCCGTCTGCCATGACAGCGTGCAATCGCTCGCGCTGCTCGGCGGCCCCTCGCATGCGGCGCGACGTCTGTACACGGCCGATTCGCGCGATCTCGTGATCGCGCTCGCGTTTCCGCGCTACGTGAAGGACACGATCGAGCTGGCCCGTCGTGCGGCGGCGCGCGGCGCCCGCGTGCTCGGCATCTCCGACGGCCCGCAATCGCCGCTCGCGCCGATCGCGTCGCTGAACCTGTACGTCAAGGCCGAGCGGCGTTTCGCGGCCACGTCGGAAGCCGCCGTGCTGACGATGATCGAGGCGCTGATCGATGCGGTCGCGCTGCGCACTCACCGGTCCGCGAAATCCGCCGCCGAAATGACCGAATTCCTGCTGCCGTGGCTCGTGCAGCCGCAAGCGGCCTTGCCGGCCGCCAACCCTTCTTTCCCACGTCCGAAAAAATCATGACTTCACCCGCGATCGTCGCGATTCACGGCGGCGCAGGCACGATCCTGCGCGAAGCGATGGATACCGACACCGAACGTCGGTACCGCGCCGAACTCACCGCGATCCTGCAGGCCGCGCAACAGGTGCTGGCCGAGGGCGGCAGCGCGATCGACGCCGTCACCGTCGCGGTGCGGATGCTCGAGGATTGTCCGCTGTTCAACGCCGGGCGCGGCGCCGTCTATACGGCGGAAGGCAAGCACGAACTCGACGCGGCGGTCATGGACGGCGCGACGCTCGGCGCCGGCGCGATCTGCTGCGCGACCCGCGTGCGCAATCCGGTGCTCGCCGCGCGGCGCGTGATGGAGGCGAGCGAGCACGTGCTGTTCGCCGGCGCGGGCGCGGATGCGTTCGCGGCCGCGCAGGGGCTCGAACTGGCGGAACCCGGCTACTTCGACACCGAATCGCGGCATGCGCAGTGGGTGAAGGCGCGCGCGGCGGCCGGCGCGATGCTCGATCACGATGCGGCGACCTTCGTGTTCGGCCAGTCGCAGCAACAGCCGCAGCCGGCCGAGCCGCTCGATCCGGACCGCAAGCACGGCACGGTCGGCGCGGTCGCGTGCGACCTGAACGGCCACATCGCGGCGGCGACGTCGACGGGCGGCATCACGAACAAGCAGCCGGGGCGAGTCGGCGATTCGCCGATCATCGGCGCCGGCTGCTATGCGGACGACGCGACCTGCGCGGTATCGTCGACGGGCACCGGCGAGATGTTCATGCGGCTCGCGACGGCCTACGACGTCGCCGCGCAGATCGCATATCGCGGCGCGTCGCTCGCCGATGCCGCGCACGACGTCGTGATGAACAAGCTGCAGCGCCTGGCGGGCCGCGGGGGGATCATCGCGGTCGACGCACACGGCAACGTCGCGATGCCGTTCAACACCGAAGGGATGTACCGCGGCTATGCGCGCGTCGGTGAAGCGCCGGTCATCGGCATCTACCGCGACGACGCGGCCTGATCCCCGATCGCACGAGGAGAGACGCATGACTTCGAGCCGTAACCCGTCGGTCCCGGCGCTGCCCGAACAGCGCGTGGTGGCCGTCGACGATCTGTCGGTCACGTTCCGCCGCGAAGGCGCGACGTTCGACGCGGTGCGCAACGTGTCGTTTCACGTCGATCGCGGCGAGACGCTCGCGATCGTCGGCGAATCGGGCTCGGGCAAGTCGGTCACGTCGCTCGCGCTGATGCGGCTCGTCGAGCACGGCGGCGGCGAAATCACGAGCGGCCGGATCGCGTTCCGGCGCCGTGGCGGCGCGCTGGTCGATCTCGCGCGGGCGAGTGGCGCGACGATGCGCGGCATCCGCGGCGCGGACATCGCGATGATCTTCCAGGAGCCGATGACGTCGCTGAACCCGGTGTTTACGGTCGGCGACCAGATCAGCGAGGCGATCGCGCTGCACCAGTCGAAGGGCGCCGCCGAAGCGCGCGCGGAAGCACTGCGGCTGCTCGATCTGGTGCGCATCCCGGAAGCGCGCCGCGTGTTCGCACGCTATCCGCACCAGTTGTCGGGCGGGATGCGGCAACGCGTGATGATCGCGATGGCGCTGTCGTGCCGGCCCGCGCTGCTGATCGCCGACGAGCCGACGACCGCGCTCGACGTGACGATCCAGGCGCAGATCCTGCAGCTGATCCGCGGGCTGCAGGACGAAATGAACATGGGCGTGATCTTCATCACGCACGACATGGGCGTGGTGGCCGAGGTCGCCGACCGCGTGCTCGTGATGTACCGCGGCGAGAAGGTCGAGGAGGGCGAGTCGGACCGCATCTTCGCGACGCCCGCGCATCGCTACACGCGGGCGCTGCTTGCGGCCGTACCGCGGCTCGGCTCGATGCAGGGCACCGACGTACCCGAGAAATTCCCGCTGCTCAAGGTGGACGGCACGAACGCGACGGCCCCGACCACGGCGTCCGCCGCGAACGACGCGCAGCCGCTCGTCGATCCTGCCGCGCCGCCGATCCTGCGCGTGCGCGATCTCGTCACGCGCTTTCCGGTGAAGAGCGGCGTGTTCGGCCGCGTGTCGCAATACGTGCATGCGGTCGAGCGCGTGAGCTTCGAGCTGCGCGCGGGCGAGACGCTCGCGCTCGTCGGCGAATCGGGCTGCGGCAAGTCGACCACCGGCCGTTCGCTGTTGCGCCTCGTCGAATCGCAAAGCGGCTCGATCGAATTCGACGGCCGCGACATCAGCGCGCTGAAGGGCCCGGATCTGCAGGCGTTGCGCCGGAACATCCAGTTCATCTTCCAGGATCCGTTCGCGTCGCTGAACCCGCGCCTGACCGTCGGCTTCTCGATCATGGAGCCGCTGCTCGTGCACGGCGTCGCGAGCGGCAGCGAAGCGCAGGCGCGGGTCGACTGGCTGCTCGACAAGGTCGGCCTGCCGCGGGAAGCCGCACGCCGCTATCCGCACGAATTCTCCGGCGGCCAGCGCCAGCGGATCGCGATCGCGCGCGCGCTCGCGCTGAACCCGAAGGTCGTGATCGCCGACGAGTCGGTGTCGGCGCTCGACGTGTCGGTGCAGGCGCAGATCGTCAACCTGATGCTCGACCTGCAGCGCGAGCTGGGCGTCGCGTACCTGTTCATCTCGCACGACATGGCGGTGGTCGAGCGCGTCAGCCATCGCGTCGCGGTGATGTATCTCGGCCAGATCGTCGAGATCGGCCCGCGCCGCGCGGTGTTCGAGGCGCCGCAGCATCCGTACACGAGGAAGCTGATGAGTGCGGTGCCGGTGGCCGACCCCGCGCGCCGGCATGCGCCGCGCCAGCTCGCGGCGGACGAGATTCCGAGCCCGATCCGCGCGGTCGGCGACGAGCCGGTCGTCGCGCCGCTCGTCGCGGTCGGCCCCGATCATTACGTCGCGACGCATCGCGTCGGCGGCGCGTATTGAGTGGTGGAATCGTGCGCCGCGATGACGGCGCACGAACCCGCAGGCAGTCGAAACCGAAACGCCCGTGAGGCGTCACCGATTCACCGATAGGAGCCCAGCAAAATGACCCAGCAGCATCCGTTTCCGATGTTTCGTCCGCGCGCATGCTTCGTCGCGCTCGCCGGCGCGTTTGCGCTGTCGGCCGCGCTGCCCGCGTACGCGCAGCAGACCGCGGTGATGGCGGTGGATTCGACCTTCACGACGATGGACCCGTACGACGCGAACGACACGGTGTCGCAGGCCGTCGTCAAGTCGTTCTACCAGGGGCTGTTCGGCTTCGACAAGGACATGAAGCTCGTCAACGTGCTCGCCACGGGCTATGAAGCCAGCCCCGACGCGAAGACGTACACGATCAAGCTGCGCTCGGGCGTGAAGTTCCACGACGGCACCGATTTCAACGCGGCGGCCGTGAAGGCGAACTTCGACCGCGTGACCGATCCCGCGAACCACCTGAAGCGCTACAACATGTTCCGCGTGATCGAGAAGACCGAGGTCGTCGATCCGACCACGGTGAAGGTCACGCTGCGCGAGCCGTTCTCGGCGTTCATCAACACGCTCGCGCACCCGTCGGCCGTGATGATCTCGCCGGCCGCGCTGAAGAAGTGGGGCCGCGACATCGCGCTGCATCCGGTCGGCACCGGGCCGTTCGAGTTCGTCGAGTGGAAACAGACCGACGACCTGAAGGTGAAGAAGTTCGCGGGCTACTGGAAGAAGGGCTATCCGAAGATCGACGCGATCGACTGGAAGCCGGTGGTCGACAACAACACGCGCGCGGCGCTGATGAAGACGGGCGAAGCCGATTTCGCGTTCCGCATTCCGTTCGAGCAGGCGGCCGACCTGAAGGGCAACCCGAAGGTCGACGTCGTCGAGCGGCCGTCGATCGTGCAGCGCTACGTGTCGCTGAACATGCTGCAAAAGCCGTTCGACAACCCGAAGGTGCGCCAGGCGCTGAACTACGCGGTGAACAAGGAAGCGCTCGCGAAGGTCGCGTTCTCCGGTTTCGCGACGCCGTCGACCGGCGTGGTGCCGCAGGGCGTCGATTACGCGACGAAGCTCGGCCCGTGGCCGTACGACCCGGCGAAGGCGCGTGCGCTGCTGAAGGAAGCCGGCTATCCGAACGGCTTCGAGACGACGCTGTGGTCGGCCTACAACAACTCGACGTCGCAGAAGGCGATCCAGTTCGTGCAGCAGCAGCTCGCGCAGGTCGGCGTGAAGGTGCAGGTGCAGGCGCTGGAAGCCGGCGAGCGCGTCGCGAAGGTCGAGAGCGCGCCGGATCCGGCGAAGGCGCCGGTGCGGATGTACTACATCGGCTGGTCGTCGTCGACGGGCGAAGCGAACTGGGCGATCACGCCGCTGCTGGCCGGCGCGTCCGCGCCGCCGAAGCTCGTCAACACCGCGTACTACAAGAACGACGCGGTCGACGGCGATCTGACGAAGGCGCTCGAGACGACCGATCGCGCGAAGAAGGCCGAGTTCTACGCCGATGCGCAGAAGCAGATCTGGGCCGACGCGCCGTGGATCTTCCTCGTGCAGGAGAAGATCGTGTATGCGCGCAGCAAGCGGCTGCAGGGCGCATACGTGATGCCGGACGGCTCGTTCAACTTCGACGAGATCTCGCTGAAATGACGGCGGTTCGTCCGCCACGCAGTGCCGGCGGCGCGAGCCGCCGGTGCGCTGATTCGATCGGTGTCCCATGCTGAATTTCCTCGTCAAACGCCTGTTCGGCCTGCTGCCCACGCTCGCGATCGTCGCGGTGCTGGTGTTCCTGTTCGTGCACCTGCTGCCGGGCGATCCCGCGCGGCTCGCGGCCGGCCCCGAAGCCGACGAAGCGACGATCGCGCTCGTGCGGGCCGATCTCGGGCTCGACCGGCCGCTGCCCGCGCAGTTCGCGAACTTCTTCACGAAGATCGCGCACGGCGATTTCGGCATGTCGACGCGCAGCAAGCGGCCGGTCTCGACCGAGATCGGCGAACGCTTCATGCCGACGCTGATGCTGACGCTCGTCAGCATGGTGTGGTCGACGCTGTTCGGCATGGCGATCGGGATTGCGTCGGCGGTCTGGCGCAATCGCTGGCCCGACCGTCTCGGGATGACGCTCGCGGTGTCGGGCATCTCGTTTCCCGCGTTCGCGCTCGGCATGCTGCTGATGGAAATCTTCTCGGTGAAGCTCGGCTGGCTGCCGGTCGTGCCGGACGGCTCGTGGAAGAGTTACGTGCTGCCGTCGCTGACGCTCGGCGCCGCGGTCGCGGCCGTGATGGCGCGCTTCACGCGCGCGTCGTTCGTCGAGGTGCTGAACGAGGACTTCGTGCGCACCGCGCGTGCGAAGGGCGTGCACGAGCCGATGGTCGTGCTCAAGCACTGCCTGCGCAACGCGATGATCCCGGTCGTCACGATGATGGGGCTGCAGTTCGGCTTTCTGCTCGGCGGCTCGATCGTCGTCGAGGTCGTGTTCAACTGGCCGGGGCTCGGGCGCCTGCTCGTCGACGCGGTGACGATGCGCGACTACCCGGTGATCCAGGCGATCGTGCTGCTGTTCTCGCTGGAATTCATCCTGATCAATCTGACCGTCGACGTGCTGTACGCGGTCATCAACCCGACCATCCGGTTCAAGTGAGGGGCGCATGAACGCGACTGTCCAGCCCGCGGCGCCGGCCGCACCGACCGCGATCCGCACGCCGTGGCGCGAATTCTGGCGCAAGTTCCGCAAGCAGACCGTCGCGCTCGTCGCGGGCGGCTTCGTGCTGGCGCTCGTGGTGCTCGCCTTCGTCGGCCCGCACATCGTGCCGTTCGATCCGGAGAACTATTTCGACTACGACGCGCTGAACGCGGGGCCGTCGGCGGTGCACTGGTTCGGCGTCGATTCGCTCGGCCGCGACATCTTCAGCCGGATCATCGCGGGCACGCGCATTTCGCTCGCGGCCGGCTTCTTCTCGGTTGCGCTCGGCGCGGTGATCGGCACGTTCTTCGGGCTGCTCGCCGGCTACTACGAAGGCTGGTGGGACCGCATCACGATGCGCATCGCCGACGTGCTGTTCGCGTTCCCGGGCATCCTGCTCGCGATCGGCGTGGTCGCGATCCTCGGCAACGGGATGATCAACGTGATCTGCGCGGTCGCGATCTTCAGCATTCCGGCGTTCGCGCGGCTCGTGCGCGGCAACACGCTGATGCTCAAGCACATGACCTACGTCGAGGCCGCGCGCAGCATCGGCGCGTCCGATTGGACGATCATCATGCGGCACATCCTGCCGGGCACCGTGTCGTCCGTCGTCGTCTACTTCACGATGCGGATCGGCACGTCGATCATCACCGCCGCGAGCCTGTCGTTCCTCGGGCTCGGCGCGCAGCCGCCGACGCCGGAGTGGGGCGCGATGCTCAACGAGGCGCGCGCGGACATGGTGACGGCGCCGCACATCGCGGTGTTCCCGAGCCTCGCGATCTTCCTGACCGTGCTCGCGTTCAACCTGCTCGGCGACGGGCTGCGCGACGCGCTCGACCCGAAGCTGGAGCGCCGTTGATGCGGGCTGCACCGATGTGGACGGCGACGCTGCCGGCCGGGCCGCGCGGCACGATCGCCGACGTGCCGGGCGTGACGGTCGGCCATTGCACGCTCGATGCCGGCAACGTGCAGACGGGCGTGACCGTCGTGAAGCCGCATCCGGGCGACGTGTACCGCAGCAAGGTGCCGGCGGGGGCGGCCGTGATCAACGGCTTCGGCAAGAGCGTCGGGCTCGTGCAGGTCGCCGAGCTCGGCACGCTCGATACGCCGATCGCGCTGACCAATACGTTCGGCGTCGGCCCGGTCGCTCACGCGCAGATCCGTGCGGCGATCGCGGCGAATCCGCGGATCGGCCGCGACTGGTCGACCGTCAATCCGCTCGTGTTCGAGTGCAACGACGGTTACCTGAACGATATCCAGGCATTCGCGGTCACCGGCGCGCATTACGACGACGCATGCCGCGCGGCGTCGCGGGACGTCGCACGCGGCGCGGTGGGCGCCGGGCGCGGGATGTCGTGCTTCGACCTGAAAGGCGGGATCGGTTCCGCATCGCGCGTGGCCGTCGCGGCCGGCCGGCCCTATACGGTGGGCGCGCTCGTGCTCGCGAATTTCGGCCGGCTGCCGATGCTGACGCTCGGCGGCGTGCCGCTCGGACGCATCGTCGCGCAGCGGCGCGCGGCCGAAGCCGCTCAACCGGCGCCGCCCGAGCAGGGCTCGATCATCCTGTTGCTGGCCACCGATGCGCCGCTCGACGCGCGACAACTGTCGCGGCTCGCGCGCCGCGCGGCGGCGGGGCTGGCCCGCACGGGCTCCGTGTACGGGCATGGCAGCGGCGACATCGCGCTCGCCTTCTCGACCGCCTACACGATCGCGCACGACGCATCGACGATCGCGCTGCCGGCCCTCGTGGCCGATGCGGCGCTCGATCCGCTGTTCATGGCCGCGGCCGAAAGCGTCGAGCATGCGATCGCCGACGCGTTGCTGCAGGCGGTAACGGTCGCCGGGCGCGACGGCCACGCGCGGCAATCGCTGCGCGACGCGGTGCCCGATCTCGACCGGTGGTTCAACGAAGACAACGAAGGACGTTCGATCCTGTCATGAAGATCCTGATTTCAACCGACATCGAGGGTGTCGCCGGCGTATTCGCCACCGAGCAGACGCGCGCCGGCAATCCGGAATACGAGCGGGCGCGCCGCTGGATGACCGCCGAGGCGAACGCGGCGATCGAAGGCGCGTTTGCCGGCGGCGCGCAGGCCGTCTGGGTCAACGATTCGCATGGCGGCTATCGCAACCTGCTGCCCGACGGGCTCGATGCGCGGGCGCGCGTCGTGCTCGGCAAGCCGCGTACGCTCGGAATGATGGCGGGCCTCGAACAGCAGCCCGATCTCGTATTCATGATCGGCTATCACGCGAAATCGCAGACGCGCGGCGTGCTCGCGCACACGATCAACAGCTTTGCGTTCACGCAGGTCTGGCTGAACGGCGTCGAACTCGGCGAAGCCGGGCTGTACGGTGCGCTGGCGCGCGAATACGGCGCGCATGTCGCGCTCGCGACGGGCGACGACGTATTCGCCGAGGAAACGCAGCCGCTGTTTCCGGACGCGCGTTTCGAGACGGTCAAGACGGCCGGCGGCGCGTCGAGCGGCGAGACGCTCACGCCGTCCGCGTCGTGCGCGCGCATCGCGACCGCCGCACGGGAGACGGTCGCGCATGCACTGTCGTCCGGCCGGCGCGCGGGCGCTCATCGTCCCGCGCCGGCCGCGTGCACGCTGCGCGTGCAGACGGCCGCGCTCGCCGACCTGTTCTGCGTGCTGCCGTCGCTCGAGCGCGTCGACGCGGTGACGCTGCGTTTCGACGGACCGTCGGTCGAGCATGCGGTGCGCACGCTGAACAGCCTGTCGGCGATGTCGTTCATGTTGCGGTGACGCGCGCCGCGCGATGCCGCCGGCGCGTGGCCGGCCCGCCGATCACGGCGGGGCGGGCCGCCTTCGATAGCGGGTCATTGATGATGGAATTCGGGCCTTGAGAAATACGCTGCTGGATCCCTACGAACACATTCCCCGGAGCGTGGTCGTGCTCGCCAACGACTTCGCGGCGGGCACGACGTTTCCGGATCACGCGCACGTACGCGGGCAATTCGCCTTCGCGTCGCGCGGCACGATCAGCGTGTCCACGCCGCACGGGCGCTGGCTGGTGCCGCCGCAGCGCGCGTGCTGGGTGCCGGCCGGCGTGCGGCACGAACTGACGACGACCGGGCCGGTCACGATGCTCAACGCGTTCGTGTCCATCGACGCCGCGCAGGCGGCCGGGCTGCCGGCCCAGTGCGGCGTGTATGGCGTGTCGCCGCTGCTGCGGCAACTGCTCGACGATGCGGTCGACCTGCCGGCCATGTACGACGTCGACGGCCGTGCGGGCAAGCTGATGGATCTGCTGGTCGCGGAAATCGCGACGATGCCGCGCCTGTCGCTGCATGCGCCGCTGCCGGCCGACGCACGGCTGGCGAAGGTGTGCCGGCACCTGTTCGCGGCGCCGTCGATCGACGCCGATCTCGACCGGGTCGCGGCCGACGCGGGCGTGAGCCGGCGCACGTTCACGCGACAGTTTCGCGCGCAGACGGGCGTGAGTTTCGCCGCATGGCGCCAGCAGGTGTGCATGCTCGCGGCGATTTCCCGCCTGACCGACGGGCAACCGGTGACGCGCGTGGCGCTCGATCTCGGTTACGCGAGCGCGAGTGCGTTCACGTCGGCGTTTCGCCGCATTCTGGGCGACACGCCGAGCCGGTATCTGGAAATGCGCCGCTAGGCGCCAAGGCCCGGCGCAGGCCGCGCCCGTACGCGAGCCGTCGCGCAAAAAAATACGCGCCCGCCACCTTCGGCCGGACGCGTTTAAAGGCACTCCGTCTGAAAAAATGCGCGGGCCGCCTGTCGGGCAGCGTCGCGCATGATTCATGTCATTATTGCCTCGTCCGATTCAATCCTGTTGGCTCGTTGCGGATAACGAAGCATACGCCGCATAACGCGCAAGCGATATCGTGTCGGCACCCCGATTGATGTGCTTTCGCAGCACGCGTTTCGATGACGCGTTCGATATCGGGGCGGGAAGCCGATGAGGCCAAGCCGCCGCAGCCTCGCGGGCCTCGATGCGGCGCACCATCGAATGATGGCGACGGTACCGCCAAAACGCCGTGTGGCGCGATGCCCGTCGGTATCGCGCCACACGGCGATGCGGTTGCACACGGCGCCGGCCAGCGCCGGCGCATGCGTCAAACGTCGAAGAACACGGTTTCTTCCGGCCCCTGCATGCGGATGTCGAAGCGGTACACGACCGGGCGGCCCGGTTGCGCGTCGCGTTTCGCGACGAGCGTCGCGCGGCGCTCGGCCGGCACCGCGTTCAGCACGGGGTCGACCGCATTCGCGGCGGCTTCGTCGTCGAAGTACACGCGGGTGAACGCATGGGTGAGGATGCCGCGCATCATCACGGTCACGTTGATGTGCGGCGCCTCGTCGGCGGCGAGGCGGCCCGGCTTCACCGTCTCGACGACGAAGCGCTGCTGCGGGTCGGTGCCCGTGCCGACCCGCGCGAAGCCCGTGAAGCCGGATTTCGCGATGTCGTCGCGCGACGCGGGGTAGCGGCCCGCGCCGTCCGCCTGCGTGAATTCGAGCACCGCGTCGCCAACGACGTTGCCGTCGCCGTCGAATACCTGCCCGACCAGCAGCACATGCTCGCCTTCGGCGTGCGCCGCGGCGATCGTCGGCGTGAACAAGCTTTTCAGGTCGTAGTCGTATTGCTGCGGGCACAGGCCGTACGCGAAGTACGGGCCGACCGTCTGCGAAGGGGTTTGCTTCAGCGTCGTCATGGTTCAGCGCTCCATCGGGGTGGCGTCGCGGCCGCGCAGCACGATGTCGAATTCGTAGCCGAGCGCATAGCCTTCTTCGGTGATGTCCATCGAGAAGCGCGAGATCAGGCGATCGCGCGCGGCTTCCGGCGTGCCCTGGAAGATCGGGTCGTACGCGAGCAGCGGATCGCCGGGGAAGTACATCTGCGTGACGAGACGCGAGCCGAAGTAATCGCCGAACAGCGAGAAGTGGATGTGATTCGGGCGCCACGCGTTCGGGTGGTTGCCCCACGGATACGCGCCGGGCTTGATCGTCAGGAAGCGGTAGCGGCCTTCGTCGTCCGTCAGGCAGCGGCCGGCGCCGAGGAAGTTCGGGTCGAGCGGCGCGTCGTGCTGGTCGACCTTGTGCACGTAGCGGCCGGCCGCGTTGGCCTGCCACACCTCGACGAGCGTGTTGCGCACGGGCTTGCCGCCTTCGTCGAGCACGCGGCCGGTGACGACCATTCGCTCGCCCAGCGGCTCGCCGTTCTTCACGGCGTTCTTCGTCAGATCGTGATCGAGCGCGCCGAGATCTTCCGCGCCGTAGACGGGCGCGTACTGGTCGCGCAGCTTCTCCTTCAGCGGGATCAGCGGGCGGGTCGGGCCGCGCTTCACCGACGAACGGTACTCGGGGTGGACATAGGCCGGATGCGACGGCCAGTCGCGCGGCGTGAGGATCGTGGGGAAATCCATTGGGCGTCTCCTGATAGGTATTTCGCGAAGGGGATGGTCACGACTTTAACCAATCCGGAAAGTTATGCAAAATGACCTTTTTTCGCGAATCGCATAACTGTTCGTTATGTTCGCCCCGACCATGAAAATTCCGCCGGACAGGCAGCCTGTCCGGCGGAAAAAGCGATCGGGCTTCGCGTCGTCGGTGACGACCCCGTGCACGGCCCTCCAGCCAGCCCGTCGCTGTTTTTTGTCTTTCGTTCTCGTTGTTATCCGGTCTCCCCGAGCGTGCCCGTCGTCATGGGTGGCGGGGATCGAACACGATCCCGTCGAATTCGAGCGCCAGCGTGCCGCCGCGCAGCAGGGCCGACGGTGTCGTCGTGTGGCCGGCGCCGAGCACCTCGGTCACGTACTGCGCGCAGAAGCCGCGCCGCGCGCGCAGGTTGAAGCGACTGCCGAGCAGCGCATCGATTCGCCGTTCGGCCAGCGCATGGACGTGGCGTTGCGCGTCGATCGATGCCGCCGCGACGCGGCGCCCCAGTGCGATGCGTCCGCCGTCGGTACGGGCGACGAAGCGCGACAGCAGCCTGAGCCTCGTCCACGCGAACACGGTGGACTCGGCGATCACCGGTTCGTCGCCCGACGTATCGACGACGATGCCGAAACGGTTGGCCCACGTGCCGGGCGCGCCCGTCGAGACATCCGGTGCGCCGGCCGGCACGCGGATGAACACGAGATCGCCGACATGTGCGCAGGCGGCGAGCGAACGCACGGTGGCGAGCGGCATCGTGCGATCGGTTTCGCGTGCATCGCGCGGTGCGGCGTGGTGCGGTTCGCGGGCGGCTGTGTCGATTCGGGCGGTCATTTCGGCTCCGTCGTTGCATGACAGGACGGAGCGGATTATGCAGACAAGTATCCAAAAGTGCTGATGTGGATGCATGAGTAGCCTAATATCCGACCTTGAGCATCATTTTTCGATACCAACATGACCGAAACCGCCCAACTCATCGAAACGCTGAAGCGCCAGCTGAAGGCGCAGGGAATGACTTATCGGGACGTCGCGCGGGCGCTCGACGTCTCCGAGACGAGCGTGAAGCGGCTGTTCGCGAGCGGCCGCTTCACGCTGGAGCGCGTCGCGGAGATCGCGCAACTGCTCGGCTATACGCTTGCCGAACTCGTGCAGGAAGCATCGGCGTCCGCGCCGCGTCTGCGCGTGCTGACCGAGCCGCAGGAGGCGTTGCTCGTGTCGGACGAGAAGCTGCTGCTGGTCGCCGTCTGCGCGATCAACTACTGGACCGTGCAGGACATCGTGTCGGCCTATCGCCTCACGCAGGCCGAATGCGTGAAATATCTGCTGATGCTCGACCGGATGAACGTGATCGCGCTGCTGCCCGGCGACCGGATTCGCGTACGCGTGGCGCGCGATTTCGACTGGCTGCCGGGTGGCCCGATTCGCCGCTACTTCCATGCGCACGTGCTCGACGATTTTCTCGGCAGCCGCTTCGACGGCCCGGGCGAAACGATGACGTTCCTGCAAGGGATGCTGACGGATGCGGCCGCCGCGGAGCTCGAACAGGAACTGCGGCGGCTGAGCAGCAAGGCGGCGGCGCTGCATGCGGAGTCGTCGTCCGCGCCGCTCGGGCAGAAGCACGGCACGGCCCTGCTGATCGCGAAGCGGATCTGGGAGCCGACGGGATTCCACGCGCTGCGGCGCCATGGATGACGCCGTCCCGAACGCTTGGGACTTTCCGGAAAGTTATGCAAAATGGCGATTCATCGTCATTCACATAACCACCCGTTATGAATAACCGTATCGCCGACGGCCGTGTCAAATTCCGGCACCTGCAGTGCTTTCTCGCGGTCGCACAGCTGGGCGGCGTGCAGAAGGCGGCCGAAAGCCTGTCGATCACGCAACCGGCCGTGTCGAAGACGATCGCCGAGCTGGAGGCGATCCTCGGCGTGAAGCTGTTCGAGCGCGGCCGGCACGGCGCGCAGCCCACCCGCGAAGCGCAACTGTTCATGCCGCACGCGAATGCGTGCGTGCTGGCGCTGCGGCAGGGCGTCGGGCTGCTGGCGCGCGAGGGCGGGGCCGCCGCCGCGACGCTGGAAATCGGCATGCTCCCGACCGTCGCGGCCTCGCTCGCGCCGGCCGTGATGAAGGCGCTGAGCGCACGCTGGCCGCGCATCGTCGTGCGGATCGCGACGGCCGCGAACGCCGAGTTGCTCGAGCGTCTGAAAGCCGGGGCGATCGAATGCGCGATCGGCCGGCTGTCGGAGCCGGAACGGATGATCGGGCTCGCGTTCGAGCAGTTGTACAACGAGCCGCTCGTCGCGGTCGTGCGCGCCGGGCATCCGCTGCTCGCGAGCGCGGCGCCGGCCGCCGAGCTGGCGCGCTATCCGGTCGTGCTGCCGCCGTTCGGCACGTTGATTCGCCAGTCGGCCGAGCAGTTGCTCGGCGCATGCGGCGCGCCGCCGCTGGATTCGTTCATCGAGGTGCTGTCGGTATCGGTCGCGCGCGCGCTCGCACTCGAGAACGACGCGGTCTGGTTCGTGCCGCTCTACGCAGCCGAATACGATCTGTCGGCCGGTGCGCTGGCGCGCCTGCCGCTGCCGTCGGCGGGCACCGACGAGCCGGTCGGGCTCGTGCTGCGTACCGATGCGCAGCCGTCTCCGGTCGCGCGGACGCTGATCGACGCGGTGCGCGACATCGCACGATCGCGGTTCGGCGATGCGCGCCCGCACCGGGCGCCCCGCGCGGCACGCAAGCCCGCTCGCGGCAAGCGCTGATCCACCGGGCCACCGGCTCGGCAATGCACCGGGCTCGATCTCCTTCCTTGCTGCAGGATTGGCCATCCGGTCAGTAGCCGCCGTCGGGGTGCTTGGCATATCGTACCGTTTTTGATACGATGGACGACAAGACGATGCGAGACAGCAGATTCAGGTCACGCTCGGCGTGCGGTTCTTCCGCACGGCCCGCGGCCACGAGCCGGTGCGCGAATGGCTCAACGCGCTCGGGCAAGTGGAGCGAAGGGCGATCGGCGAAGAGATCAAGACCGTTCAACTCGGCTGGCCGCTCGGCATGCCGCTGGTCCGGAAGATGGCGAGGGATCTGTGGGAGATCCGCGTGATGGTGCCGGGGCGAAGCGCGCGCGTGCTGTTCACGGTCGTCGGCGACACGATGGTGCTGCTGCACGGCTTCTTCAAACAGTCGCGGGCCACGCCGTCGGACGATCTCGACGTCACCGTCGCACGCCTGAAAGCGCTGACGCACGCCATCTGAATTCCCCGGTTGCGCCGGAATGCACCGTCTCCGACGGTCGGGCAGCCGGCAACGCCATGCACCTGGAGTACGACATGACGACCACGAACAATCCGCATATCGGCAGCGATTTCGACGCCTTCCTCGAAGCGGACGGCAATCTCGAAGCGGCCACCGCCACCGCGATCAAGCGCGTGATCGCGTGGCAGATCGGGCAGGAAATGAAGGCGCAGCACATCACGAAAACGGCGATGGCCGCGCGGATGAAAACCAGCCGCGCCGCACTCAACCGTCTGCTCGACGAAACCGACACGAGCCTCACGCTGGCGACGCTCGCGAGCGCGGCCGCCGCGCTCGGCAAACGGCTCAGCTTCGAGCTGGTGCCGGCCTGACCGACGCGAACGAACGGCGCACGGCCGGACCGACGTGATTGTTCGCGCGATCGGTGCGGCGAGCAGGCGGGCGTCGGCCCGCGGGCGCATGCCCGGTCATTGACGCGGGCCGGTCACCTGCAGATAAACCAGTGCGCCGCCCGCGAGCAGCAGCGGGCACAGGAAATACCATCCGGTCGTCACGAACAGCCCGGCGACCGCAATCAGCGAAATCCACGCGCAGCGATATGCGATGCCGCCACGCGGCAGCAGCTTCAGCGCAGCCGCCGCGCCGAGCCCGTACACCATCACGAAACATCCGGACGTCACGAGCACGAGCGGCTTCGGTCCGACGTCCGACAGCGCCGTGGCGGCCAACGCGATGGCCGCGAGCACCGCGATCACGCCGAGGCTGCGGCGCGGCACGCCGCCGACCTGGCTGCCTTGCGCGAGCCAGGCGGGCAGTGCGCCGTCGCGCCCCAGCGCCGCGCCGAGTTTTGCCGCGCCGGCGAAATACGCGTTCATCGTGCCGAGCGTGAGCAGCAGCGCGGCGGCGGCGGCCAGCACCTGCGCATGGCCGCCGATGCCGCCCGCGATCAGTTCGGCGAGCGGCGCGCCCGATGCCCCCGCGGAAGGCCCGAGCACCATCACGCTCGCGGCGGCGACCGACAGATACAGGAACCCGACGACCACGACCGCGATGCCGGCCGAGCGCGGCATGTCGTGCGCGGGCCGGCGGAACTCGGCCGCGAGATGCGTGATCGCTTCCCAGCCGGCGAAGCTCCACACGAGCAGCGCGGCGGCCTCGCCGACCGCGAGCCAGCCGTGCGGGGCAAACGGATGCAGGTTCGCGGTGCGGGCATGCGGCGCGGACGCAAGCACCGCGGCAAGCAGCAGCGCGACGAGCAGCGCCGACAACACCAGTTGCATGCGGCCCGACACGGTGACGCCGAACGCGTTCGCGGCCGACACGGTCGCGATCAGCGCGGCGGCCGTGACGATGACCGTTGTGTGTCCGCCGCCCGTGACGGCCGCGACGTATGCGCCGCCGAACATCGCGGCGGCTGGCGCGCCGGCCGGCACCGCGAAATAGAAGCACCAGCCGACGACGGCCGCGGCCTTCGGGCCGAATGCGCGCCGCGCGTAGGTCGACACGCCGCCCGCATCGGGATAGCGGGCGCCGAGTGCGGCGAAGGTGGCCGCGAGCGGCCCGGACAGCACGACGAGCGCGGCCCATGCCAGTAGCGAGGCCGGCCCGGCGACTTCGGCGGCGAGCGCGGGCAGCGCGATCACGCCGGTGCCGAGCACCGCGCCGATATAGAGCGCGGCGCCCTGGAAAATGGTCAGCGAACCCGCGTGATCGGCAGCGGGCGAATCGGCATGCGAAGGCATGAGCGGCAGTCTCCGGAAGTCTTGTTTTGTGTAGACGGCGCGTGAGCCCGCGCGGTCGATCGTTCGATGCTACCCGAACGATGGCGTCCGCGCGGCCCGGCGATCAGTAGTCGTGTGCCGTGTGCGTGTCAGCCGATGTCAGCAGGAACGTGCGAGCCGCAGGCGCGCGTCCTCGCGCGCGGCAGGCGACAGTTCGGGCGCGTAGTGGAACGACCCCGCCACGAGCGATGCGACGGGCACGCCGTCGCGGAACAGCACGCGATTGCCGGCCAGCGCCGGCACCTTGTCGCCGGGCAGCAGCGTGCCGGCGAGATTCAGCGGGTCGGCGCCCGTCACGCATACATATTGCCCGTCGCCTGGTTGCCGCCGCAGTTCGCGCAGGATCGGGATGGCCTCGGGCAGCGCGAACTGCTCGCCCGCGAGCCCGGCGACGAAGCGACCGCCGCGAATCTCGCCGCGAGCTTCGAGGCGCTGCAGCACGCGCACGAGTTCGCGCCAGCTCGGCAGCCAGTCGGCTTCGCGTTCGAGCAGCCGCCAGAACACGACGCCGTAGCGGCGCAGCAGCGTCCACGCGATGTGTTCGAGCGCGTCGGGATCGGTCGTGGCGGGGCCGCGTTTCGGTGCGGGCGTGTCGTCGTCCGGCGCTGCCTGACGCTGCACGAGCGCCCAGCGGCCGGCGTCGTCCATCCCGCCGATCAGCGCACCGCCGCGTCGCGTACGTGGTGCATAGGTCGCGCTGCGCTTGACGGCCGGCTTGAGCAGCGCGCGCAGGCCCGCGTAACTGTCCGCATTCACGAGGCCGGCCGACACGAGTTCGCCGAGCGCCTGTTCGAGTTCGACGGGCAGCATGTGCAGGTCGTCGAGCAATGCGTCGAAGAACATCGCGCCGTGGGCGGCGAGCGCGTCGCGCACCTGTGCGGCGCGTGCGGACAGCGCCGGCTGCGCATCGGGATCGCGTAGCGCCTGCCACGCGGAAAGATGGCGGCGCGGCAACAGCACGATCGGCGTCGTCTTCACGGGCGTGCCGGCCGCGCGCGCCGGCACGCCGATACGGGTCCACACCAGCTTGCCCGAGCGGCACAGCTCGTCGAGGCCGCCCGCCGTGTAGTCGGTGAGCCGCGCGGGCAGCAGCGCGTCCTCCCAGGCGCTCGCCGCGGCCTCGTAGCCTTCGAGCTGTTCGACCACGGCGGCCAGCGCGTCGCGGCCGGTGCCGCGCGTGTCGGGCGTTAGGTGCTGCCAGTGGAACAGGAAGCGCATGAAATCGGCGCGTTCGACCGGCTCGATCTCGCGCCGCAGCCGCTTCACCGTATAGCGATGAATGCGCGCGAGCAGGTGACGTTCGCACCATTCGTCGGTCGTCGCGCCCGGCGTGAAGCGGCCGCGCATCACGTAGCCTTCGCGCTCCAGCGCCGCGAGCGCCGTCGCGATCGACGCGGGCGGCAGGCCGAGCGGCGCGGCGATCGCATCGAGCGTCAACGGCCCGAAGCCGGTGAGCCGCGCGCGGATCACGTCGACGAGCGCCGCATCGGCTTCCCACAGCTGCGCGCGTGCGGCCGGCACCTTGAGCGCCGGTGTCACGCGGGCGTCGGGATGCAACGCGCGCAGGCACACGAGCCGCTCGACCGGCACCCACAGCGCGGCGCCGCCCGGCGTCGCGAGTTTCGTCGCGCGGCGGCGTTCCGCGAGTTCCGCGAGTCGCTCGGGCCAGCCGGCGTGGGCGTGCGCCTCGTTGTCGGCGACGCAGGCGAGCGTGAGCAGCGCATCGTGCATTTCGTCGGCGTCGCGCACGAGCGGCCACGCTTCGTCGCGCACCGCGGCGATCGCGTCGGCGTCGAGCGCGCCGAGATCGTCGGCCGATTCGGGGTCGCTCCAGCGGCGCGACTGCACGGCCTGCGTGCGGCGCTCTTCGAGCGGCGCATCGTCGAGGAACGCGTAGGGCTTCGCGTTCAGGATCTCGGCCGCGAGCGGCGACGGCGCGGGCAAGTCGCGCGCGACGAGCTCGATTGCGCCGCTTTCGATCCGGCGCAGCAGCGCAAGCCAGCCGTCGGTGTCCATCGCGTCGTGCAGGCAATCGTCGAGCGTCTGGTCGACGAGCGGATGATGCGGAATCTCGCGTTCGCCGACGACGTTCTCGAGGCACGCGACCTGATCGGGGAACACCGTCGCCAGCAGATCGTCGCTCTTCATCCGCTGCAATTGCGGCGCGGTGCGCTTGCCGCCGGTGAAACGCGGCAGCGCGAGCGCGGTGGTCGCGTTCCAGCGCCAGCGTACGCCGAACATCGGCGCGTCGAGCAGCGCCTGGATCAGCACATGCTCGGCGCTGGCCGAACGCAGGTAGCGCCATACTTCGTCGAGCGCGAAGCTGTGCGCGAGCGACAGCGACAGGATGATTGCGTCGTCGGTGGCGGCTGCCTGGAGTTCGAAGTTGAAGTTGCGACAGAAGCGCTTGCGCAGCGCGAGTCCCCATGCACGATTGATCCGGCTGCCGAACGGCGAATGGATCACGAGCTGCATGCCGCCCGATTCGTCGAAGAAACGCTCCATCACGAGCGTGTCCTGCGTCGGCAATGCGCCGAGCGCCGCGCGGGTGCGCGCGAGGTAGTCGGCGATCTGGCGCGCGGCGTCGGGCGACAAGTGGAGATCGTCGACGAGCCAGCGCAACGCGGGCGCGAGGCGGCTTTCGGCGGGGGCGAGCGCGGTGGCGGTTGCGGCTGTTGCCTCGACTTCCGTTTCCGCATTGCTCACCGAGTTGTCGCCGGCGCGCTTGCGCCCGGCGGTGCCGGCCTGGCGGTCGCCGTCCGCGAACAACCCGTCGAGCCGCGCGCGCAGCCGGCCGACCGCCGCCGACAGCTCGTCGCTGCGCCCGAGCCCCTCGCCGAGCCAGGACGGAATGCTCGGCGATTGACCTTGCGCATCCTCGACGCGCACGCGGCCCGTTTCCACGCGAATGATCCGGTACGACTGGTTGCCGAGCTGGAACACGTCGCCGGCCAGGCTCTCGATCGCGAAATCCTCGTTGACGGTGCCGACCTGAATGCCCTGCGGTTCGAGCAGCACCGCGTAGTCGGCCATGTCGGGGATCGTGCCGCCGGAGGTGGTCGCGGTCATCATCGCATTGCGGCGGCCGCGCACGGTGCCGCCGACCACGTCGCGGTGCAGGTACGCGCCGCGTACGCCGCGGCGGCTCGTGAATCCCTCGGCGAGCATCGTCATCACTTCGTCGAAGCGTTCGCGCGTCAGCCGCGCGTACGGCGCGGCGCGCGTGAAGCTCGCGTACAGCGCGTCCTCCTGCCATTCGGCGCACGCGACTTCGGCGACGATCTGCTGCGCGAGCACGTCGAGCGGCGCTTCGGGAATTCGCAGCGCATCGAGTTCGCCGCGTTGCACGCAGTCGAGCAGCGCCGCGCATTCGACCAGCTCGTCGCGCGACAGCGGAAACAGGCGCCCCTTCGGCACGCCGCCGACATGGTGTCCCGAGCGGCCGACGCGCTGCAGGAACGGCGCGATGCCGCGCGGCGAGCCGACCTGGCAGACGAGATCGACGTCGCCGATGTCGATGCCGAGTTCGAGCGACGCGGTCGCGACGAGCAGTTTCAGTTCGCCGCGTTTCAGGCGCTGCTCGGCGTCGAAGCGGTGCTCCTTCGCCAGACTGCCGTGATGCGCGGCGATCGCGTCCTTGCCGAGCCGGTCGGCGAGATGGCGCGCCATGCGCTCGGCGGTGCGCCGCGTGTTGACGAACACCAGCGTCGTACGATGCGCGGCCGCGAGGCCGGCGATGCGGTCGTATACCTGTTCCCACACGTCGGTCGCCATCACCGGTTCGAGCGGCACGTTCGGCAGTTCGAGCGCGAGATCGCGCTCGCGGGTGTGGCCGGTGTCGACGATCGTGCAGTCGCGCGGCGCGTCGGCCGGGCCGCCGACGAGGAAGCGCGCGACCGCGTCGATCGGCTTTTGCGTGGCCGACAGCCCGATGCGCGGCAGCGCGCGCCCGGCCAGCGCGTCGAGGCGTTCGAGCGACAGCGCGAGATGGCTGCCGCGCTTGGACGAGGCGAGCGCATGGATTTCGTCGACGATGACCGAGCGCACGTTCGACAGCATCTGCCGCCCCGACGTGGAGGACAGCAGCACGTACAGCGATTCGGGCGTCGTGACGAGGATGTGCGGCGCGCGCTTGCGCAGCGCGGCGCGTTCGGCCTGCGTCGTGTCGCCGGTGCGCACCGCGGTGCGGATCGCCGGCACCGGCAAGCCGAGTTGCGCGAGCGATTCGGCGATGCCGGCGAGCGGCGCATCGAGGTTCACGTGGATGTCGTTCGACAGCGCCTTCAGCGGCGAGACGTAGACGACCAGCGTCGCGTCGGGCAGCGTACCGTCGTGCGCGAGCGCATCGCGCACCAGATCGTCGAGCGCGCACAGGAATGCGGTAAGCGTCTTGCCGGAACCCGTCGGCGCGGCGACGAGCGTGGAGCGGCCAGCCTTGATGTGCGGCCACGCGAGCGCCTGCGCGCCGGTCGGCGCGGCGAACGTGCGCCGGAACCACGCGGCGACGGCCGGGTGGAACACGTCGATCGCGCGGGTGGCTGGGCGGGTAGCGGTGACGTCCATCGGAGCGTTGAAATGGGGTGCGAGCGTGCGGATGTATCGCACGCGAATCGAATCGTCAGTGTGCCAGACGTCGCGTATGCGTGCCGGGCGTGCGTGCCGGCGATTCACACTCAGATGGGGGCCTGCCCCGCGCTTTCAATGGACGAAAAGTTGCGTGCATGTCGGCATGCCGATCGCGTGCGGAATTGTGTCGAATTGCAACTAGACGCGATGCAGCCAGCCGAGCCAGTGTTCGATCAGCGGCGCACGCGACCACAGCGACTGCGCGAGCCACAGCGTGCCGCCCCAGGCGGCGGCCACCACGATCAGGTCGCAATGCCCGCTGTTCCACAGGTTGAGCGAGTGGCGCCGCCAGATCCACGGTACGCCGAGCGGATTGGGCCAGTCGGCGAGCAGATGCATCACGCCGCCGCAGGCGAAGCCGAACAGCGGCGCGGCCCAAAGCGGATGCGGATGATGGATGAGCCCGTGCCATCCGAGCGCGAGCAGCGCGAGCCAGCCGATGCCCCAGTGCGTGATGGTGCGATGCGTGATCCACAGGCGGCGCTTGCGGCTCCACCATGCGACTTCGAGCCAGTCGGGCGCGGTGCCGCCCGCGACGCCCGCCGCGAACGCGGCGAGCATGCCCGAATGCCAGGGGCCGGTTGCGCCGGTTTGGGCGACGAGGACGGCGGCGGCGACGCCGGCCGCGAAGCCGGACGCGTGATGCGCATTGTGTGATGCCATAGGGAGCGAGACGAGGAAACGTGAAGCGGCGCGTGCACGAAACGATGATGCGGCGCGCAAACGGGGCGCTATCTTCGCAGATCGGCCTGTGCCGCGGGTGGCTCGTTCGCGGATTTTTTTGCTCGTGCTGCGGGGGCTGCCCCACGGTTCGCAACTTTCGGTTTTGTGCGTTGCGCGACTGCGCGTGCCGCGGGCGTTATCGAACGATCCCCGTTCGCGTCGCGGCGCCGCAACGTGACCGCGCGTAGACGATCGGCACGCTTTCGCCTCCGCCGCGTGTTCGACCCTTTTTGTCCCCCTATACTACGAAGCCGGCATATGGCCGCCGGCGCGCCAGCGGCCATCCACGGATCAGGTGCTCGTCGTGCCTGAACGAGATCCACATGGGGGACATGCAATGACTACGCTGAATCGCTTCAAATCATCCGCCGCCGTGCTCGCGACGGTGGCCGGCATCGGCTTCCTGCCGAACGCGCCCGCCTACGCGAAAGGGCCGCAGCCCGCGGTCCTGACCAGCTCCGCGGTGGCGGTGGCCGACAAGTACAGCGCGGATGCGGCGGAGCGGATCTTCAAGGAAGGCGGCAACGCGATCGACGCGGCCGTCGCGATCGCGTTCACGCTCGCCGTCACGTACCCGGAAGCCGGCAACATCGGCGGCGGCGGCTTCATGACGATCTACAAGGACGGCAAGCCGTACTTCATCGATTATCGCGAGCGCGCGCCGCTCGCCGCGACGAAGGACATGTACCTCGACAAGGACGGCAACGTCGTCAAGGGCATGAGCCTGTACGGCCCGCGCGCGGTCGGCGTGCCGGGCACGGTGGCGGGCATGTGGGAAGCGCAGAAGCGCTTCGGCAAGCTGAAGTGGAAGCAGGTGCTCGCGCCGGCGATCCACTATGCGCGCGACGGCTTCGTCGTCGATGAGCAGCTGGCGCAACGCGGCGTCGACGCATCGAAGGAGTTCGGCGGCAAGACCAACTTCGACAAGTACTTCTCCGGGCTGAAGGCCGGCGTGAACTTCAAGCAACCCGATCTCGCCGACGTGCTGACGCGCATCGCGGACGGTGGCGCGGAAGGCTTCTACAAGGGCAAGACGGCCGAGCTGATCGCCGCGTCGATGAAGACCGGCGACGGCAACGGGCTGATCACGACCGAGGATCTCGCGCAATACCGTGCGGTGTGGCGCCAGCCGGTGCAGGCGAAGTGGAACGGCTATGACGTGATCACCGCGCCGCCCCCGAGTTCGGGCGGCATCGGTCTTGTGCAACTGCTGAAGATGAAGGCCGACCTGAAGCAGGATTTCGAGGGCGTGAAGCTCAACTCGCCGCAGTACGTCCACCTCGTCGCGGAAATCGAGAAGCGCGTGTTCGCCGATCGGGCGCAGTATCTCGGCGATCCCGACTTCTACAAGGTGCCGATCGCGCAGCTGACCGACGATGCGTATATCGCGAAGCGCGCGGCCGAGGTCAACCCGAAGGAGCCGTCGGATACGAAGAGCGTGCAGCCGGGCCTCGGCACGACGATGCCGGAGAAGGCCGAAACGACGCACTTCTCGGTGGTCGACAAGTGGGGCAACGCGGTGTCGAACACGTACACGATCAACGGCTATTTTGGCTCGGGCGTGATCGCCGACGGCACGGGCATCGTGCTGAACGACGAG
This sequence comes from Burkholderia sp. BE12, assembly GCF_002959955.1. Classification (NCBI taxonomy): domain Bacteria; kingdom Pseudomonadati; phylum Pseudomonadota; class Betaproteobacteria; order Burkholderiales; family Burkholderiaceae; genus Burkholderia; species Burkholderia sp. BE12. The sequence continues at coordinate 48,038 of NZ_PREY01000017.1, forward strand.
ATGGACGACTTCTCCGCGAAACCGGGCGTCGCGAACATGTTCGGCGTGGTCGGCAGCGACGCGAACGCGATCGAACCGAAGAAGCGCCCGCTGTCGTCGATGTCGCCGACGATCATGACCAAGGACGGCAAGGTGTCGCTGGTGATCGGCACGCCGGGCGGCTCGCGCATCTTCACGTCGATCTTCCAGGTGATCAACAACATCTACGACTTCAAGATGCCTCTGAAGGAGGCCGTTGGCGCGATGCGTTTCCATCACCAGCTGCTGCCGCCGAATACGATCTTCTGGGAGCCGTACCACCCGATCGAAGGCGAACTCGCGAAGCAGATCGAGGCGCGCGGCTATACGCTGAAGGGTCAGGATTTCAGCGGCGACATCCAGGTCATCAAGATCGACGGCAAGACGCCGGAAGCGATGGCCGATCCGCGCGGGCGGGGCGTGACGCGGGTCATTCGTTGACGTTGACGTTGACGTTGACGTTGACGTTGACGTTGACGTTGACGTGAAACGATGCGTGCGCGTCGGCGACAGCGGCCGCGCGCGCCGTTCGGCAGCCGGTGGTTCGATCCGGCTGCCGAATTTTTTTAGCCGGTCGTTCGGAGGAATTCCGCGATCCGCGCGGCAATGGCATCGGGCGCATCCTCGAAGCAGTAGTGCCCGACGCCTGCCAGCCGCTCGATCGGCGCGGACGGAAACAGTGCGGTAAAGAGCGGCAGGAAGTGTTCGGCGCCGAGCGTTCGGTCGGCGTCTCCCCAGATCGCGAGCGCGGGTTTGTCGCGTATCGCGCGCAGTGCCGCCGCGTCGGGTTCCTCGAACCGATGCGCGCCGGCCGCGTATCCCCGCGCCCATCCGATCGCGCCGAGACAGTCGGCCGGTTGCGCGAACGGCGCGCCGTATGCGGCGATCCACGTATCGGTGATGATCGCGTGGTTCTCGAAGCCGTTCAGTTTCAGTGTGCTCAGGATGTTGAAGCCGAGCTGCCCGAGCACCGTTTCGAGCGTGTCGCCGGCTGCCGCGCGCATGATCCACTGGAACCATGGCGCATCGCGGCCGTTCGCATTCGCGCGCTCGCCGAGATCGGGTTGACCGAACGGCGTCGGGCCGTTGGCCGACACGATGCGCCGGATCCGGTCCGGATGCCGCGCGGCGAGCCCCATGCCGACCGGGCCGCCGAAGTCGTGCATCACGAGCGTGATGCGATCGAGGTCGCGCGCAAGCACGAAACGCTCGAGATTGTCGATGTGATCCTGCAGCCAGTAGCTGCGGTCCTGCGGCGTCGCGCTTTTGCCGAAGCCCATGTGGTCGGGCACGACGACGCGGTATGTCGGGCTCAACGCGGTCACCAGATGACGAAACAGATAACCCCATGTGGGCTCGCCATGCAGGCACAGGACGATTTCGCCGTCGCGCGGGCCTTCGTCCGCGTAGTGCATCCGGAAGCCGGACGTGTCGTCGAAATGCGGGGCGAATGGAAAGGTGCCGTCGAACGTGGCATCGGACCGGATCATCGAACGCTCCTTCGGTAGTCGGACGAGTGGTTTCAAGTTGAAACTGAATCGAAGCGTAGGCTATACGGTTTCAAGTTGCAACCAAATAATCGAGAGGGCAGTAGTCAGGTGCGGAGCCGGTCGAGTGGAACCACGCGATGGAAAGCTGCAGTGCTTGACTCCTTACGTGGAACGGTATGAACAGTTGTGCCAAACCGGGTAGAGCGATCGTTCCGTTCGTCGATCCCAAGCAGTCGGGCCCCTCGAATTGATCTTTTCATGATATGGTTTTATATTGAAACCGTTCAATTCAACGAAACCGACCGCCGTTCAGCCCATATCCCGGCCACGGCATCGCCGCATGCACCGATGAACAGACGAACCACGCACGAAGATTCCCTTTGCGGCGTCGCCCGCCCGCTGGACGCGATCGGCGACTGGTGGTCGCTGCTGATCGTCCGCGATGCGTTCGACGGGCTGCGTCGCTTCGGCGAATTCCAGAAAAATCTCGGCCTCGCGAAGAACATCCTCGCCGCGCGTCTGCGCAATCTGGTCGCGCACGGGATCATGGACGTCGTGCCGGCCGCGGACGGCGGCGCGCATCACGAATACGTGCTGACCGAGAAGGGGCGCGGGCTGTTTCCGCTGCTCGTCGCGCTGCGACAGTGGGGCGAGGATTTCTTCTTCGAACCGGATGAGGCACACGTGTTGCTCGTCGACCGGAAAACCGGGCTGCCGGTCAGGAAGCTGGAGTTGCGTTCGCAGGACGGGCGCGTGCTCGGGCCGGAAGATACGGTCGTGCTGCCGCCGCCCGACTGACACGCGGCGAGCCGGCGGGACCGCGGAGGGGCCGGCGGGCTGTCCGCATGCCGCTTCCGACGGGCGCGGCCGCCTATTTTCATGAATTTGACGCGCGACACTGGGATAATGGCCGAGTTTGGCTGCGTCAATGATGGAAGGAGGCCCCATGGGCGACAACGATACCCGCACCGAGACCGACGACCGTACCGATACGAACTCGATGGAAACACGCCAGCGCCGTTTCGAGGAGGATCTCGTCGACGCATACGACGAAGAGCTCGAGATGGAGCTCGACGACCGCCGCTTCGACGAGGGCGACGACCTGCTGTTCTCGCGCGAGCGTCGCGAGGCGCGCAAGGAATATTTCCGCGAGTTGTTCCGCTTGCAGGGCGAACTCGTGAAGCTGCAGGACTGGGTGGTGAACACCGGGCACCGGCTCGTCGTCATTTTCGAGGGGCGCGACGCGGCCGGCAAGGGCGGGGCGATCAAGCGCATCACGCAGCGGCTGAACCCGCGCGTGTGCCGGGTCGCCGCGCTCCCCGCGCCGAACAACCGCGAGCGCACGCAATGGTACTTCCAGCGCTACGTCGCGCATCTGCCGGCAGGCGGCGAGATCGTGCTGTTCGATCGCAGTTGGTACAACCGCGCGGGCGTCGAGCGCGTGATGAATTTCTGTACCGACGACGAGTACGAGGAATTTTTCCGGTCGGTGCCCGAGTTCGAGAAGATGCTCGTGCGCAGCGGGATCCAGATCGTCAAGTACTGGTTCTCGATCACCGATCACGAGCAGGAGATGCGCTTCCAGAGCCGGATCGCGGATCCGCTGAAGCAGTGGAAGCTGAGCCCGATGGACCTCGAAAGCCGCCGTCGCTGGGAGGCTTATACGGCCGCGAAGGAAGAGATGCTGCAGCGCACGCACATTCCCGAGGCGCCGTGGTGGGTGGTGCAGGCCGTCGACAAGAAGCGCGCGCGGCTGAATTGCATTCACCATCTGCTCGGCCAGGTGCCGTATCACGAGGTGCCGCGCCCGAGCATCGATCTGCCGCGGCGCGAGCATCACGAGGATTACATTCGCCGGCCGGTGCCCGACAACATGATCGTGCCGGACGTTTATTGACCGGTTCGCGCCGGTCGATCGCGATGGGATGAAGCGCGCCGCGTGATGCGGCGCGTTTTTTTTTGGTTTCGGTTGAGGGCGGCCGAGTCGGCCCGACAGGGTTTACAGTCTTTCAGGATGTCGGACTGACGGTCTCGACAGCGTGCCCCAATGCGCGCGTTGATGTGCGTCGACGCCGTTGAAACGGCGCGATTCCGACGCACCGGGAAAAACGATAGCGGCGAGCGCTCCGAGCGTGCGCCGCTCGGGCCTGTCGCTGCAACGGCTCAAATCTCCGGAAACCCGGAGCGCCCCTGCGTCAGATCGAACAGTTCGACTCTTGCCGCGGCTTCGGCGGTTTCGGGCAGCTTGATCACGAGCTTCACCGTCATCCCGTACGCGCTGTCCACCAGCGCGTAGCCGGCCTGTTCGATCCAGCGGCGCACGCGCGCTTCTTCCGGGTAGCCGATCTCGATCGCGAGCCGCGTGTGCCGAATGCGCTCGACGCGCTCGGCATCGAGCAGCGCCGACGCGATCGCATCCGTGTACGCACGCACCAGCCCGCCCGCGCCGAGCTTCACGCCGCCGTAGTAACGCACGACCGCGCCGAGCACGCCGTCGAGATCGTGATGGCGCAGCACTTCGAGGATCGGCCGGCCCGCGGTGCCCGACGGCTCGCCGTCGTCCGACATACCCGACTGGCCGCCCGCCAGCAGCGCCCAGCACACATGGGTGGCCGCCGGATGCTCGTCGCGCAGGCGCTGCAGTACCTGCATCGCGGCATCGCGATCCTCGACGGGAACGGCATACGCGATGAAACGGCTCTTGCGGATTTCGAGTTCGCGGGTGTACGAGGTGGCGAGCGAGTAACTCATGCGTCGCCACGCGGAAAGCGTAGGGAAATCAAGGTGATGATGGCGGGTGGATGTTTTTGAAGTTGGCCCGGGGACGGATGGATATCGTCTGCATATGCGCGGGCGGAAGACGCGATTTTACCGTGGCGCGCGTCGAGGCATTTCGATGCCGTCACCCCATGGTTCGGGCGACGTGCCGGATACGAATCGACGAAGCGCGCCGCAGGCCGATGTGGTTGGCTCGACCTGTCGCAGAGTATGGTCAAGCGCGAGGTAATCGAGTTTCACGACAGCGAGCGGTTCTGGCTCGTCAACCGGTCATTCGTCAGTCGGATACGTATCCGAAACGGGACGGCCTCGGATGCGTATTCCGGAGGGCACGAAGAGGACCCGTTGACCTGCAATATCTCGCAACGATGACTCGCTGCCGTCGTCCGCTCGATCAAGGACGGAAGCGCGGAGTCCTGTTCGTTTATCAGTTCGTCCAGCGCACGCAGTTTGCTTTCCCGCGATGGGCTCAAGTCAATTCATCGATGCCGCGCGCGGCATCAGCGCACGCCAACCGACGACCGTAGCGCCGCGCCCAGCGTGCGCAGCGCCTGTCTGGCTCGCGCGTCAGTCAAGCTCGAGTAGAGCACCACGTCGCGCGTCGGCAGCGGCGGCAGCCCGTACCGCGTACCCACGTCGACGGTGCCGGCGGGCGCCACGCGATGCCCGAGCGCCGCGACGGCCAGCCCCGCGGACACCGCCGCGCCAATCGTCGCCACGCCGCCGCCGACAAAGACTTCCGTCCACGCGACACCGGCTTCGTTCAGCGCGTCGACCGCCATGCGGCGCACGCTGCATGGTTCGGCCTGCGTGGCGAGCCGCAGCGGCTGCGGCGGGTGGTACTCGAAATCGGCCGCCGCCATCCAGCCGAACGACTCCGACAGGATGGTTTCGCCGTCGAGCCGCCGGCTGTCGTGCTGCAGCGCGACGGCCGCATCGAGCTGGCCGCGATCGAACGCATCGAGCACGTCGCGCGACGCGGCGACGCGGATCTCCAGCACGAGCGCCGGCTCCGCTTCGCTCATCCGCCGCAGCAGCATCGGGAGATCGGCGCCGACGACATGGTGGCTGACACCGATGACCAACCGTCGCTGGCGCGTGCCGAACGCGCTGATCGCGCCATGGTGAGCGGCCACCAGTTCGCGCGCCGGTTCCAGGAACGCGGTGCCGTCGGCCGACAGGCGAACCTGCCGCGGCGTGCGTTCCAGCAGGCGGCGGCCGAGCCCGTCTTCCAGCCGCTTGATCTTCAGGCTCACCGCGGACTGCGTCGTGTCCAGCGCTTCCGCGGCCCGCGTGAAGCTCTTGAGATCGGCGGTCAGTACGAATGCCTGCACGGCCTCGATGTCGAGCGTTTTCATCGCACCCTCGTTAATTTCAGAATCGAATCATTGAAATATTCTGCCATCGTCTTTTCAAATGATTCAAGGTCTTCTACGCTGCTTTCATTGCGTCCGTTTCTTTTGCCAGGAGTCGATCATGCTGACCGCGTACTACATGCACCGCCTGCCGGCGGACTACGACCTCGACATCATCCGCAATCGCGTGCGCGAGCGCGGCCGGCTGTGGGACGACACGCCGGACCTGCTGTTCAAGGGTTTCCTGCTGCGCGAGGCCGGCCGCCACGGCGCGACGGAAAACGGCTACGCGTCGTATTACCTGTGGCGCAACGAACAGGCGTTCGCGCGGTTCGTGACGGACGGCCGCTATCGGATCGTGACGGACAGCTTCGGCCGCGCGCCGATCGACACGCAGGTTGCGCTCGACGCGCGCAAGGGCAGCGCGTCGACGGGACGTTTCGCGCGTCTGGAGACGATCGAGATTCCGGCGGACGCCGATCTCGACGCGGCACTGGCGCGGGAGATCGCACGCAATCGCGACGCGGCGGCTCGGCAGGGCGTGGTCGCGGCGGCTGTCGGTCTCGATCCGCTGCGCTGGCGGTTGACGCGTGCGCTCGTGACGGAACATGAACCGGACGACGGCGGCGCCGGCACGGTGTACCAGGTCCTGCATCTGGCGAGGCCGTTGCTCGACACACTGGAAGCGGGCGGCGCGTGATGGCCGGCATCGCGTCGCGATTGCCGGCCGGTGTGGTGATTGCCGCGCATCTGGCGGGTGTGGTGGTGGGTATCGCCGCGATTGCGGCGCTTGCGACGGTGCTGGCGCTGTTGCTCCGGTGAGCGCTTCAGCGCAGGGATGATTGACGCGGGAGCGCCGCGCATGCGATGCATGACGCCCCCGATTGCTTCATCGCCGCTCGCTCAGTGGCCCTGCAAGCGGATATCGCGTGACGACGCGCCGACATACACGGTCCCGCCCGAGACGACCCGCCAGCCGTTGCGCGACGTATCCCAGACGCTCTGCATGCGCGGCGACACGGTCACATGCACACGCCGCGCCTCGCCCGGATTCAGCCGGATCTTGTCCCAGCCGACCAGCCGCTTCGGCGGCTCGTCCTTGTACGGCACGCCGAGATAGACCTGCGGCGTTTCCGCGCCGGCAACGCGCCCGTCGTTGCGCACGGTAAACGCGACGTTCAACGAGCCGTCCCATTGCTTCGACACCGACAGCCCCGAGTACGCGAAGTGCGTGTACGACAGGCCGTAGCCGAACTCGAACATCGGCTTGATGTTGCGCGCGTCATACCAGCGGTAGCCCATGTTCAGCTTTTCCGCGTACACCGGGTCGGTGTCGAATGCGCCGTTTTGCCCCCACGTCGGCGAGTCCTGATCGCGCGCCGGGAAAGTGACGGGCAGCTTGCCGGACGGATTGACCGCACCGAACAGCACGTTCGCGATCGCCTTGCCGCCGGCTTCGCCCGGATACCACGCCTCGACGATGGCCGACACGTTGTCCTTCCACGGCATCAGCACCGGGTTGCCGCTCTGGACGACGACGATCGTATGCGGATTCGCGCGCGCGACGGCTTCGACGAGCGCATCCTGGTTCGACGGGTTCGCGAGGCTCAGGCTCTGCAGATCGCCGAAATCCTCGCCGGCCGGCTGCGTGACCACGACGATCGCGACATCCGAGCGGCCCGCGAGCGCCACGGCCTGGTCGATCTCCTGCTGCGTGTACGCGCGGAACGGCGACTGCTGGTCGCTGTTGCCGGCGAACGTGACCTGCGCGGCCGGCGCCAACGCGCGGATCGCCGCGACGATCGGCACGTCGACCTTGAGCCACGGATTGCGCCACCAGCTGCACCCGGTCGACGAGCCGAACGTCAGGCCGCCGCAACCGGCGAACGAACCCGATACGGGATCGCGCGTGTTGCCCGAGCCGCCGCCGGACAGCACGGCCGCATCCGCATGGCCACCGATCACGGCGATGCGCGACAGCGCCGACGCGACGAGCGGCAACTGATTGCCGTCGTTCTTCAGAAGAACGATCGACTGCTCGGAGGCCGCCTGCGCGAACCGGTTACCGGCCGCGAAATCGATCGTGCCGCCGCCTTTGGCCGGATCGTCCATCACGCCGACGCGGATCATCACGGCGAGCTTGCGGCGCACCATGTCGTCGAGGCGCGCGGTCGACACCGAGCCGTTCGCGATCGCCTGCTTGACGGCCGCCGGCGTCAGATACACGCTCGGTCCGACGTCTTCTTCCTCGTCGAGCCCGGCGTTGATCGCGGCGGCGGTGCTGTGCGTGGCGCCCCAGTCGGACTGCACCTGCCCCTGAAAGCCCCATTCGTTCTTCAGCACGTCGTTCAGCAGGTGAGGGTTTTCGCACGCATAGGTGCCGTTCAGGCGGTTGTAGCTGCACATCACGCTGCCGGGCCGGCCGCGCTTCGCGGCGATCTCGAACGGCAGCAGATACAACTCGCGCAGCGTGCGCTCGTCGATCTGCGTATTGCCGCCCATCCGGCCGTGCTCCTGCTCGTTGCCCGCGTAGTGCTTGATCGTGGCGATGACTTTCTGTCGCTGCGTGGCGAGCGTGCGTTCGGCGAGCAGATCGCCGGCGAGCAGCGGATCCTCGCCGAGATACTCGAACAGGCGTCCGCCGCGCGGCTCGCGCGCGAGGTTGGTGCCGCCGCCGAGGCCCATGCCGAATCCTTGCGCGCGCAACTGGATCGCGACCTGCTTGCCGAAGTCGTACGACAGCCGACGATCCCAGCTCGCGGCGACCGCGATCGTCGCCGGGAACGTCGTGCTGGCCTGCGACGTGCTGCCGGAGCCGGTCGCCGAATCGACCATGTTCAGATCGGGAATGCCGAGCCGCGGCACGCCCTGGATGTAGCCGGCGCCGCCGCCCGGCACCTTGGACATTTCGTATTGCGAATGAATGAATTGAAGTTTCTCGTCGAGCGTCATCTTGCGCACGAGCAGGTCGGCGCGCCGTTGCGCGGCGGACGATGCGAACGCATCGGTCGCGTCGCCCTGCGCATTGAAATCGGCGTCGCCGGCGTAGGCGGTGGTGCAGAGGGTCGCTGCCAGCACGACGGCCGGCCAGAGGGTGTCCCGCATGTTGCTCTCCATGATCGTATTGCCGGTTGTTCGGATGATGTCTGGAGCTGCGCGCGCCAGGTGGATTCGCACCGGACGCATTCGGCTGGCGATGCAGGGTGGTTGCGCGTCGGCATGCCAGGCCAGGCGGGGAATCGTTACGGCCGGTTGGGCTCGACCGGTCAATGCGGGCGGCGACGCGCTGGCCGCCCGACACTGTCGAATCGGATGTAGCGATTCTCTGCTGCGACTAATGGTATGAATGTAGTTTGACTACAGCATCGGTGTTTCTACCGATACGTGTGATCTTTATTTCGTAGGGGCGCGCGGCGGGATGAAAAGGCGGTCATCGTTCCCGATTGCGGGAGGTGACGCGGGTAAGAAGTACTTGGGAGCAGGCGGTCTTGCGGGGTAATTCGTCGGGATGGGGATCGACTCGTTGCGTGCGCATCGAACCCGGGGACGGGAGCGTCCTGCGCCCCCGCTCCCCGCGTGCGGCCGGCCTGGCTACTTCGTGACGAGTGCGCCGGTCAACCCCGCGCTGATCGCCGGCAGCAGCAGGTTCAGCACGCGGCTTGCGCGGACCAGCCCGGTGTTGTCGACATACACGACATCCTTCGACGCGAGCGGGAACTGGTTCGCGAGCAGCATCGACACCGGCGACTGCATGTCGAGGTGATAGATGACGGGTGCGCTGTCGGCGGCCTTGCGCAGCACGAACACCTGCTTGGCATTCGACGTTTGCTGATTGAGCTGACCGGCCTGCGTGAGCGCTTCGCTCAGCGTGAGCGAACCGTCGCGCAGCGGCGCGACGGCTTGCGGCCGGACCACTTCGCCCATCACGTACACGGGATTGTCGTCGCGCGCGCTCACGTGCAGCATGTCGCCGGGCCTCAGCATGATGTCCGCCGGGTTTTTGCCCGTCTTCATCATCTGCGCGACGTTCAGCGGATAGATCGTGCCGTTGCGGGTGAGCGTGACGCGGCTCTGATCCGCGGTCGGCGCAAAGCCGCCCGCGCGGCTGACGGCTTCGATCAGCGTCATCGGAATGTCGTTGATCGGCTGTGCACCCGGATTACGCACCTCGCCGTCGACGTAGACCTGCGTGGCGCGGAACGACGCGACGCGAACCGTGACCTGCGGCTTGACGAATACCTTGGCGAGTTCGGTCCTGACCTCGTGCTGGAGCTGCGCGACGGTTTTCCCGACCGCGTGGATCGGCCGCGGGACATACGGAAACTGCACGTTGCCGTTGCCGTCGACGACGAAGCCGGGTGCTGCGTCCGCGGCCTTCGTGTTCTGCACCGGCTGCCCGGCGGCCGTCGCGAACTCGGGGTGATCCCATACCGTGATCTGCAGCACGTCGCCGGCGCCGATCCTGTACATGTCCGACTTCGCGAACAGGCTCGGCGCAATGGTCGCACCGGGCGCACGTTTCTGTGCGGCGCGAATCTGCTCGATCTGCGTCAGGTCGATCTGCTTGACCGGCACCTGCATGTCGCTGGTGACGTCGCCGTTGTCGGCGGTCGTGACCGGCAACGCGGTCGAACTCATGTGCTGCCCGGGCACCGTGCAGGCGGACAGCGTCGCGATGGTCGCGAACGAGAACGCCATGCACATGCGGTGCATGGTGGTGCGAGGGTGGCCCGGCGCCACGGAGTCCAGCGGTTGAGCGATTTTCATTTTTGTGTCCAGCATCGTTGAATCGATTGATACGTTATCCGGATCGAATCGAAGGTGCGTGTCGCGCCTTTCGCTTCGTTCTGCACATCGTGACGACACGCGCGGGCAGCATTCGGGCGCACGGCGATCCGCGCGTCGTTCACGGCGAGGCGGCTCCCGGCATCGATTGTCAAACATTGCCAATGACGGAAGGAAGTCGTCATGCGCGGCGGGGACGTGACGGCGATTTCGACGCCGGTTCGCACGTCGCCGTGCCGATCGCGAACAAAGCGTAACGCAGGTTGAACGCCTGGATCGAGCGGTGGCGGCTTAATGTAAGCCATCGCACGCAGCGTGCCGGACATCTATCGCATAGTGGCGCCAACGAACATGGTCGTGCATTCGCGACCGAATGTGCGGAGGCGCGAACGGCATCGTGCCGGCGTCCGACTCACTGTCTGCGAGAGATTTCATGACACGCTTCATTGCCCGTTCCAGGGCGCCTTTGCGGTTGGGTCTGGGCGGCGGCGGAACCGACGTGCCGCCTTATTCGGACCGGTTCGGCGGTCTGGCGCTCAATGTCACGATCGAGAAGTTCGCGTATGCGTCGATCGCGCCGCGCGACGACGCGAAGGTCGAACTGGTAGCGGCGGATACGGATACGCGCTGGATCGGTGCGGTGTCGCCGGTGCTCGAGGTGCAGAACGGGCTCGGGCTGCATGTCGGCGTCTACAACCGGATCGTGCGGGATTTTCATGGCGGTCATCCGTTGGCCGTCACGATCACGACATGCTCCGAAGCGCCGCCGGGATCCGGGCTCGGCTCGTCGTCGACGATCGTCGTCGCGCTGGTCAGGGCGTTCTGCGAACTGCTGTCGCTGCCGCTCGGCGAATACGACATCGCACACCTCGCGCACAACATCGAGCGAGAGGATCTCGGGCTCGCCGGCGGCAAGCAGGATCAATACGCGGCGACGTTCGGCGGACTGAACTTCATGGAGTTCTACGGCGATCGCGTGATCGTCAATCCGTTGCGGATCAAGCAGGAAATCAAGGCCGAGATGGAGGCGTCGCTCGTGCTGTATTACACCGGCGTATCGCGCGAGTCAGCCAATATCATCAAGGAACAGAGCAGCAACGTGACGGAGGGCGTCGTCGATTCGCTGGCCGCGTTGCACGAGGTCAAGGACGAAGCCGTACGCATGAAGGAAGCCGTGCTGCGCGCCGATTTCGATGCGTTCGCCGCGTCGATGCGCGACGCGTGGGAATCGAAGAAGCGGATGGCGAAGAACATCTCGAACTCGATGATCGACGATCTGTACCGGGTCGCGGTCCGGGCCGGCGCGAGGGCCGGCAAGGTGTCCGGCGCGGGCGGCGGCGGCTTCATGATGTTCTTCGTCGATCCGGTCGAACGGTCGGCCGTGATGCGCGCGCTGGACGCGTACAAGGGGATCAACGGCCAGGTGCTCAACTGTACGTTCACCGACATCGGTGCGCAGTCGTGGAGAAAGAATCAATGACGATCGGAGTGGAGAGCGAAATTCGCCAGACGCTGTCGGTGCTGACGGCGCTCGTATCCGACCGTGAGCAACTGGCGCGGATCGAACAGGTGGCCGAACGCGTGACGGAAGCGCTGCGAACTGGCAACAAGATCCTGCTCGCGGGCAACGGCGGCAGCGCCGCGGACGCGCAGCACATCGCCGGCGAATTCGTCAGCCGTTTCAATTTCGACCGGCCGGGGCTTGCGGCATTTGCGCTGACCGTGGACAGCTCGGTCATGACCGCGATCGGCAACGACTACGGTTACGAGAAGCTGTTCGAGCGCCAGCTTCAGGCGACCGGACGCCCCGGCGACATCTTCTGGGCGTATTCGACGTCGGGGCGTTCGCCGAACATTCTCCGCGCGCTGGAAGTCGCCAGGACGGCCGGCATGTTTTCCGTCGGCTTCACGGGAAACGGCCCGGGCGCCGCCGAGATGCGCAGGCGTGCCGACATCTGCATCGAGATTCCGTCCGCGTCGACGCCGAAGATCCAGGAAGGGCATCTCGTGTGCGGCCACATCGTTTGCGGCATCGTCGAAGAGCGGATCTTTGCATGAACGCGATGCTGCCCTGCCTGATCCTTGCCGGCGGCCTCGGTACGCGGCTGCGCCCGGTGTTGGGCGACGCGCTGCCGAAGGCGCTCGCGTCGATCGACGGCGAGCCGTTTCTGGGCTGGATGCTGCGAGGGCTGCAGCAGCAGGGCGTGACGGAAGTCGTGCTGTCGCTCGGCTACGGCAGCGGGCCGATCAAGTCGTTCGTGACGTCGCGCCGCTTCGGCATCGCGATTTCCGTGATCGAGGAAGACGAGCCGCTCGGTACCGGCGGCGCGATCGTTCACGCGCTGAACGCTCACGGCGCGCGCGACATGATCGTGATGAACGGCGATACGTTGTCGAATCTGGATCTGCGCGCGTTGTCGGCGTTTCATCATGCGACGCGTCCCGATCTCGTCGTGGCGGCGACGTGCGTCGACGATGCGTCGCGCTACGGCACGCTCGAATTCGATGCGAAGTCGCACCGGCTGTCGGCATTCCGCGAGAAACGCCCGGCGCGCGGCTACATCAATGCGGGCACGTATGTGGTCAACGCGAGCAAGCTGCTCGGCTTCACGCTGCCGACGAAGTTTTCGTTCGAACAGGATTTCCTCGCCGAACGGGTCGACACGCTCGACATCCGCGTATTCCCCGAAGTCACGTCGTTCATCGACATCGGCGTGCCGGCGGACTACCGGCGCGCGCAGACCGTGATTCCGCTGATGCTGGAGACCGGAACCAGTGAAGCGTAAAGCCCTGTTCCTGGATCGCGACGGCGTGATCAACATCGACTACGGCTACGTCCACCGGCAGCAGGACTGCGTGTTCGTCGACGGCATCTTCGATCTCGTGCGGCTGGCCAATGCGAGCGGTTACCAGGTGGTCGTCGTGACGAATCAGGCCGGCATCGGCCGCGGATATTTTTCGGAGTTGCAGTTCACCGCATTCATGGACTGGATGTGCCGCAGATTCGACGAGCGTGGCGCAAGAATCGACCGCGTCTATTTTTGTCCGCATCACCCGGTGGCCGGGATGGGCCGTTACCGGCAGGCATGTGCATGCCGGAAGCCGCAGCCCGGGATGTTGCACGACGCGCGGCGCGATCTCGACCTCGACCTGGCCGCGTCGGTCCTGGTCGGCGACAAGCCGTCCGATCTCGATGCCGGTGCGCGCGCCGGCGTCGGGCGTCGTTTCCTGTTCGTGGGCGACCGGGCGGGCCATGCGCCGGCCGATCCGGCGGCCGACGTCGTCGCGCGGCTGTCCGACATCGGTGCGGCGCTGCAACGCACGGGAATCGTCGCGGCGGGTGTGTAGCGGGCAGCGGCCTCGACGACTGCACGCCGAGACGAAACGAACGAGGACTCGACAACGGCTTGCCGGCCGTTGCGCCGGTCGGGCACGCGCGGGGCATCCAGGCTCCCGACGCAGCGCGCGCCGGGGCGGCACCGAAGGGTTTCCAGCCGGATTTTCAAAGACATGAACGTGAATCACAACGCGCGTAAAGCGGCGAAGCCAGCCGGATCTTCCATTCTGGAGTTCAGCATGAAGATGGACCGACCTGCATTGACCGGGCATCAGAACGAACCGAAACAGGCCGCCGGACATGCGACGCGGTTGTCGCCGATCGATTTGCTGGAGAACGTGCTCGACAACGGGCGCCTGTTCGCGGCCGTGCTCGCCGCCTGCCTGTTGCTGGCGATCGTCTATGCGATCGCTGCAACGCCCGTGTATTCGGCCGACACGCTGATCCAGATCGAGGAGAACAAGGCCAGCGCACTGGGGTCGCTGTCGTCGATCTCCAAGGCGCTCGATATCCAGAACTCGGCGGTGGTTGGCGAAATCGACATCGTCCGTTCGCGCTCGGTCGTTCTGGAAGCGATGAATGCGACGGCCGCACAGGCCGAGGTGTCGGTCGAGAACCGGTTTCCGATCGTCGGCGGGCTGATCGGTTCGTTCCTGCCCAAGGACGCGAACGGCCTCGTCGACGCACCGCTCGGGATGTCGTCGTGGGCATGGGGCGGCGAGCGTCTGGAGTTCAGGACGTTCGAGGTGCCGGACGCGCAGATCGGCAAGGCACTGACGTTCGATTATCTCGACGGCAACCGATTCCGGTTGACGGACCGCGGCGGCCAGGTGGTGCTGAGCGGGGTGGTCGGCGTGCCGAGCGCGAGCGACGGCTATCGCGTGGACGTGGCACGGATCGTCGCGCGCCCCGGCGCTCAATTCCGCGTGCGGCGCGTCGCCACCGACGTGCGTCTCGAAGCGATCCTGAAGAAACTCGGCGTGACCGAGACGAAGCGCCAGTCGGGCATCATGCAACTGAGTTTCGAGGATGCCGATCCCGTCTTTGCCGCGCGCATGCTCAATGCGATCGCCGCAGCCTACCTGAACTTCAACGCGAGACGCCGCGCCGACGATGCCGAGCGCAGCCTCACGTTCCTCAACGCGCAGATGCCGCTCGTCAAGGCCCGGCTGCAACAGGCCGAGCAGGCGCTGAACACGTTCCGCAATCAGCAGGGTTCGATCGACGCACAGGGCGATATCCGGCTGCTGGTCGAGCAACTGGCGCTCGTCGACAAGTCGCGGCTCGAAACCCGGCTCGAGTATCAGGATCTGCTGTCGAAATACGTACCGGGGCAGCCGCAGGTCGTTGCGGCGGCCAACAAGCTGAAGGAACTCGACAAGCAGGCCGCCGTGTTGAAGGACAAGGCCGCGCGCCTGCCGTCGCAGCAGCAGACGTACTTGCGTCTCGCGCGCGACGTCGAGGTCAACAACCAGCTCTATGTCGGATTGCTGAATAATACGCAGCAGTTGCAGATCGCGGAAGCCGGAACGGTCGGCAACGCGTCGATCGTCGACAAGGCGATCGTGAGCGACAAGCCGATCCGGCCGAAGCGCCTGATCGCGATCCTGGCCGGCGCGGTGATCGGGCTGATGCTCGGGTTTCTCGCGGCGCAGGGTCGTGCATTGCTGTCCGGCCGCATTCGCGATCCGCATGAGCTGGAAGCGGCGTTCGGCATCCCGATGCTCGGCATTCTGCCGAATTCGCGGCGCCAGGCCGATGCGGATGCGAACCGCACGCCGGCCTTCATCGCGACACAGGAGCCGGCCGACGAGCCGCTGGCCGATGCGATGGACAGCCTGGCGCTGACGTTGCGACACCGGCTGGCGGCCTATGGCGGCGACGCGAAGGTCGTGCTCGTGTCGTCCGCGGCGCCCGCCCAGGGCAAGTCGATGATCGCCGCCAACCTCGCGTACCTGTTCGCCGAGAAGGGGCTCAAGACGGTGATCGTCGATGCCAACGTGCGCGCGCCCGCGCTGCATCGCTATCTGCCGGTCGCCGCGTCGCCGGGCCTGTCCGACGTATTGAAGGGCGCGCTGCCGGCCGACGAGGCGATCACGCGCGTGGCCGGGAAGCTCGATGCGCTGTCCGCCGGCACCCAGCGCGCGTCCGCGCGCAACCTCTTCGACGTCGCGCGTCTCGACAAGCTGGTCGTGTCGTTGCGCAGCGGCTACGACATGGTCATCGTGGATGCGCCGTCCGCGCTGCCGGTGGCCGACATCGCGGCCTTGTCGCGCGTGGCCGACATGACGCTGTTGGTGGTGCGCCAGGGTTCGGCGAACTCGGCCGGCATGGCGGACGCGCTCGACGGCCTGCGCAAGATCGGTGTGCGCATCGACGGGCTGGTGTTCAACGGCTTCGAGCCGTCGCCGTTGCACGGCGTTCGCCGGATCGGCGCGGGTTTTGCCGCGGCGCGCGCCTGACCGCTCGGGGGGAGTCGATGCAATCGGGCGAGGAGTGCGACGCATGAGTGATTCGATGGCGGGCAATGACGGACTGCGGCGCGAGTCGCCCGCGGTGCGGGTCGTGTGGTTTCTCGGCCCGCGTCCGGTGAGCTGGAACGGCGTCATGCGATACAGCCTCAAATGTATCGATTTCATCCCTGCAATGGCGGGATTCGACGTGGAGGCGGTCGACATTCCGGCCGAGCCGCGTTCGTTCCTGCGCTACTGGACGCAGTTCGTGCTGTATCCGCTGCGTGCGATCGCGGCGGCGCGTGCCGGGCACTTCGTGATGCTGTATCAGGAAGACCTGGCCTTCATGATTCCGCCGATCCGGTGGGCGGGCGGCCGCGTCGGCATCGTGCTGCATCACGTGCAGCGTCCGGGGCAGGTGCGCGGCGTCGTCGAGCAGTTGAAGAATGCGTACATGCGATTGACGCAGTCGCTGATCGCGACCGCGGACGCGGTGCTCGTGCCGTCGGACGTGACCGCGCAGGAAGCACTGGCGGAGCTGCGCATCCGCGCCGACCGGATCCAGGTCGTTCCCAATGCGTTCGACGATCGCTATGCGCCGATCGACGCCGCGGTGCGAGAACGGGCGCGCGCGATGCTGCTCGCGCGCTTCGGTATCGACGTCGGCGACGCGCTGGTGGTGCTGAACGTCGGCTCGGACGAAACGCGCAAGAATAATGCGACGCTGTTTCGCGCGCTGGCGTCGCTCGGACGCAAGGACGTGATGGTGCTGCGGGTAGGCAGCGCACACACCCAGGCGAACCGCGACGAATGCCGCGGCATTGCCGCGCAGGCGGGCTTCGCCGCCCATTTCGTCGAGAACGTCGGTGACGAGGATCTCGGCTACTTTTTCCAGGCATCGGATCTGTATGTCTCGCCGACGTTGCACGAAGGCTTCGGTCGCACGGTGATCGAGGCGCAGTTCGTCGGCGTGCCGGTCGTCGCGTCCGATTTGCCGGTGTACCGCTACACGATGGGCGAGTCGTTCGTGGCCGTCGCCGATGCGATGGATGCCGCCGAATGGGGCCGGCAGATCGAACGGGTCGCCGGCGACCCGTCGCTGCGCGCCGCTCTGGTGAGCGCAGGGCGGGCGAACGCACGGCGTTTTTCGTCCGGCGCGGTCAGCGCGCAACTGCACGATGCGCTGGAGCGAGCCGTGCATGACCGGCCGCGCGCCGGCCGGGCGGACGTGTGAAAGAGGCGACGATGCGAACGATTCACGCCGGCGGCCGAGCCGCGGCGCTCACGGGCGTGACCGTGCCGACGCTGCTCGTGCTCGCGTTGAGCGTCAATGCGATGCTGCCGGCGCTCGGTGCGATGGAGCCGAGCGCGACCTGCACGTTGCTGGCGGCGGTCTCGGGCGTGATCGCGCTGATCGTCGCGCGCCCGGTGTTCGCCGTGTCGGTGCTGTACACGCTGGTGATCGGACTGACCGCGTTCGTTGCCGGCGTCGGGATCGAGTCCGGCGGATTCCTGCGGGAAACGGACATCTTCGGCGTCGCGAACGGCGCGTTCAGCCGGCTGCTGTCGTTCTACGTCATTTTCGTCGCGTGCGCGTTGTTCACGTTCGACCGGCTCCTGAACGTGCGCGCCGGCCATCCGCCGATCCGCGCGCGGATGACGCTTCAGCCGGTCAGCGTGGCGCTCGGGCTGGGGCTGGTCGGCGCGATCCTCGCGACGGGCGTGCTGGCCGGCCTGACGGGCGGCTTCGCGGTGCTGAGCGGCGTGAACCGCTACGCCCTGCGCAACGACGCGTCGAACAGCACGCTGTTCAACCTGTTCCTGAACAACCAGACGTTCGTCGCGGTGCTGCTCGGCACCTTCTGCACGAGTTCGAAGCGGGCCGTGCGCTGGACGTCCGTGTGCCTGATCGTGGTCGATCTGGTGCTCGAGGCGTTGCACGGCGAGCAGTTCATGGCCGTGCTGCACGTATGTCTGACCGTCCTGATCCCGTTCATCGCGATCCATGCAATGAACGGCAAGCCGGTGATGCGCTACCTGGGAATCGGCTCGGTCATCGCGCTCGTGATCGGCAGCGTGTCGGTGTTCTACGCGTACCGGGGGCAGGGGCTCGACGTCGCGGAGACGGTGGTGTCGCGGTTTCTCGAACAGGGGCAGGCGTGGTACGTGGTGGACGGCGACGCACACCTGTTCAGCGCACCGACGTTCGGGGGCATGGCGGCGTTCGCGCGCTTCATCGGTTCGCTGGGCTCGTTCACCGAGCCGACGTTCTTCAGCGATGCGCCGGTGAGCGGGCTGCGCGACCTGATGCTGTCGTACGGCACGCCGGAGATCCTGAAGGCCTACGTGTTCGACGACGTGACGTTCACGATGGGCAACATGGCGGTGCCGGTCTACTGGTTCGGCTACGCGGGCGGCGCGCTCTTCATTGCGCTGACGGGCGCGATCTACGGCGTCGCGAGCGCGGTGCTGATCCTGGTCGCGATGCGCGGCGGGGTCGTGATGCTGTGGCTGACCACGAAGATCTTTGCCTACGCGACCTATGCGATGCAGCAGGGCGATTACTGGACATTGTTCGGCGCGCGCACGCTGTTCTACCTGGCGATCGCGCTGATCTGGTGGCATTGCATCGACGCGCGGCGCGTGCATGCCGATGCGACGCGGACGGGGACATCTTGAACGCGTTCGTCAGGCTTCTGTTTTCGTCGTTCGCGGGCGTGGTGTGCGAAAAGATCATCGGGGCGCTCGCGGCGATCGCGAGCAATCACCTGTTTGCGAACATCTACGGCGCGCGGCTGTTCGGCGAGCTGCAGTTCGCGTTGTCGCTGGCCTACGTGATCGGCAGCGTCGCGCTGATTTTCGGCGCACAGGTGATCCAGCCGATCCTCGGCAAGCACCCGCGCCTGCGGCACATGGTCGTCTACCGCGCGTTCCGCCTGCGGCTCACGTTGACGCTGGCCGTCATGCTGCTGTTCATGGGGATCGTGGTGATCGTGATGCGGCCGTCGAGTGTCTCCGAGCTCACGTTGATCGCGGCCTTTGCGTTGATCGTCGAGCCGATCGCCCTCGGTTCGCTGATGGCCTACGCCGAATCGAAGCCGTGGGTGATCACGCGGGCGCGGGCGTACGCCAGCTGCGTGCGCGTGCTGTGGCTGTACGTCGCGGCACACGCGTCGCTGGGCGTGGTCGTCGCCGCGTTCGCATGGCCGCTCGAGGCTTGCGTGGCGGCCGCGGCGCCGTTCAGCCGCTATCGCGAGCTGGCGTTGAAGTCGCCGAAATCGTTTCGCGGCAGCGCGGCAGTCACGAAAGCGCTGGTCGTGCGCGGGCTGCGGATCTGGCCGGCCATTGCGGCCAGCGTGCTGGTCCTGCGCATGGACCGGCTGCTGCTCGGCGTGCTGGTGTCCAAGGCCGATCTCGGCATCTATGCGTCGGCGGCGTCGCTGGTCGAACAGTGGAACTCGGTCGGCACGACGCTGGCGCTGGCATTGGCGCCGAGCATGGTCTTTTCCGCGCGGACCGAGCCGCTCGTGCGCGCCAAGGCATTGAAGCTCGGCCTGTATCTCGGCCTCGTCGGCTGTGTCGCGTGGGTCGGCAGCTACGTCGTCGGCCGCAAGGTGTTTCTGATGATCTACGGGCCGGCGTTCGTGCAGGGCGTGCCGGTCATGATCTACGCGACCGGCTGCGCGATCGCCACGTTCGTCGATGCGGGGCTGAGCACCTGGCTCCTGGCCGTGCGGCGCTACCGGCTCATCATGATCAAGCAGGTGCTGATCGTCGCGGCGATCGTCGCCGCGCCGTTCGTCATGCCGCGCACGCTGGTGATGTACGCGCCTTCGACGGGCATTGCGGTATCGCTCGTCGTGTTCTGGTGCGTGGTGCTCGGGAATCTCGCGTTCACGCGGGAGCGGCCATGAGCCGGTGTGCGGGCGGTTGTTCGCCGCGCCGGCATGAGCCGTCGGAACATGGAATCGGGAAGGTTTCGGATCGTTGGGGAGGTCGCTCGTGAAAAACCGGGTGCTGATGGTGATGACGCGGGACATTCCGCAAGACGTATCGAACGGACGGGAGCGCACGCTGAGCTTCATCCGGAAGGCAATCGGCGACCAGATGGACGTTTCCGAATTCAAGATCCGCTCGGTGTTCGAGGACGGCGGCTGGCGCGCGAAGATCGGCGCGGCGGTGCGGGTCGGATGGAGCGTGTTGCGCGGCGCGCCGTGCGCGCTTCAGGTGGCGATGTTTTCGCATCCGCGCAAGCGCACGGCGCTGCTGCGCGCCGTCGAGGCGATCAAGCCGGACGTGATCTATTTCGACGGCATCCGGCTCGTCGATTACGCGATCCTGGTGCGGCGCAGCGTGCCCGGCTGCCGGATCGTCGTGGATTTCGACGATCTCATGTCGCGCCGCGCGAACATCCTGCGCGAGCAGGATTTTCCGTTGTCGGCCGGGTATCTGGAGAAGTCGATTCCGGGGCCGTTCGTCCGGCTCGTCAATGCGAGGCTGGTCCGCAACGCATTCCTCGGCTATGAAGCATTCGCGCTGAAACGGCAGGAGCGCGCGGCGATCGGCTCGTCGCATGCCGTTACGCTCGTCTCGACGGAGGACGCGCAGTCGCTGCGGCGCTCCCTCACGAACGACGAGGCCGTGAAGACGCACGTGATCGCGCCGCCGATGCATGCGCTGGTGCCGATGCGGCGTCCGGCGGTGCCGTTCCGGTTCGTCTTCATCGGTTCGGACCGGCAGTTGCAGAACCGGCTCGCGATCGAATTCCTGGTCGCGTTGTGGGCGCGTATCCGGCCGGCCACGCCGCTGGTGATCTACGGACGCATGGCCGGCCGGTACGCGCCCGTTCCGAACGTCGAGTTCGCCGGGTTCGCGCCGACGCAGGCGGATGTCTACACCGGGTGCTCGATCGCGTTGTGTCCTGCTTTTCTGCGCGGCGGCATCAAATCGAAGGTGCTGGAGGCGGTTTCGTACGGTTGCGTGCCGGTCGGCAACGAAGCCGCCTTCGAGGGGCTCGGATTCCACGACGACGCGCTTGCGATGAGCGACTCGAGACTGGAGCGGTTCGTCGCCGATCCGGCCGCGGATCTCGATCGCGTCGTGGCGGCGGCCACGCGCTTCGCCGGGTACTGCGAGCGGCATTTCAGCACGCCGGTATTCGATCGTCGGTGGCGCGAGCTCATCGCGCCGCCGGCAGGCAGTCCGTCGTGACGGACGCCGCAACGAAGAGGAGAGCCTCGATGGTGTGACCCGAACGGCTCGCGGCCGGCCGGCTGCAGGACCTTGCATGTGCGGCATGGATACCTGAAAGGGGAAGGCTGGCGCGGGCGATTTGCCGTCCTGCGGCCGATCGATTCAGCAGTCGGGCCGAAGGGCGTCGTACCCATTCTTCACCGATACCTAATAGAAAATGAGACCGATCATATTTGGCGGACGGTTCGGATGGCTGCATCCGGGCAACGGGACGCGGGGCGTCGTCCTGTGCAACGCTTACGGACACGAATCCGTCTGGAGTCACGGCGGCATGCGGAATCTGGCGGATCGCCTGTCGGCGCTCGGGATGCCGGTGCTGCGTTTCGATTACCGCGGCACCGGCGATTCCGCCGGGGCCGATGGCGCGAACGACCAGTTCGAAACGGCCGTCGACGACGTGCGCGCGGCCGTCGCGCGATTGCGCGAGGAAACCGGCGTGACCCGCGTGACGCTGTGCGGCCTGCGGCTGGGCGCGGCATTCGCGTTGCTTGCGGCGAACCGCGGCGACGTCGATCAGCTCGTGTTGCTGGCGCCGGTGGCAAGCGGGCGCAGCTACGTGCGCGAGCTGTCGATCATGCGCAATATCTGGCTCGACCAGTTGCCGGCGCCGCTGCGCGCGGCCCAGCCGAAAGACGCGCCGCTCAACGTGCTCGGCCAGGTCTACAGTGCGGCGTTCCGTACGCGGCTCAATGCATTCGACGCGATCGACGCGTTGACGGACGGCACGGATGCGCCGGCAGCGGGAACGCTGATCGTCGACATGAGCGGCGGCGGCACCGAACCGCTGCGCAAGCGGCTCGAAGCGCTGGGCGGCAAAGTCGAGCAAAGGCCGTTCGAAGGCTATGCGGCATTCATGCAGGAAACGACGTTCTCGCGCTTGCCGACGCGCGTGTTCGACGCCGTCGTCGACTGGATCGCGGCCACCGATGGCCGGCAGCAACCGTCGGCGCGCACCGTGCAGAAAACGGACTGGGATCCCGACCTGATGCTGCGCACGCCGGAAGCATGCGAGCGGCCGGTTCGATTCGGGGCGGCCGGCCGCCTGTTCGGCATCCTGTGCACGCCCCACGAGATGCACGACCGGGGGCCGGTTGTGCTGATCACGAACACATCGGCGAGTCCGCACGTCGGCGACAGCCGGCTGTCGGTGCGGATTGCCCGCGAACTCGCGCGCCGCGGCATCGCGTCGCTGCGGTTCGACGGACGGGGGATCGGCGACAGCTCGCCGGTGCAGGGCGGCAGCGCGCCGCAAGATGCGCGCCAGCCGGTCTATTCGAGCGCCGTCGTCGAGGACGTCGCGACGGCAGCCCACTGGTTGAAGGAGCAGGGGTATCGGCAGATCGTGGCGTTCGGCATCTGCTCGGGCGCGTACAGCGCATTGCGGGCGGCGCTCGTGGGACGCGCGCTGTCGGGCGTCATATCGGTGAACCTGCAGCGTTTCCATATGCCCGAAGGCATCTCGACCGACGCGCTGCGCGAGCATCGCCCCAATTCGATGGCCGGCTACCGGTCGTCGTTCTTCGAGCTGAAGAAATGGAAGCAGGTGCTGAGCGGCGATCGAAAGATCATGCCGTTCGTCCGGCTCGTGCTGAAGCGCTGGGCGACGACGCTGGCCGTGCGGATCGGCGCATGGCGACGCCGGATCGTCGGCTGGTCGTGCGCGGAGACGACGCCGGTCGATCCGCACGAGATCCTGCGTGCGCTGCAGCGCAAGGAGGTGAGCACGTTGCTGGTCTGCGGCGCATACGACAGCAGCCTCGACCTGGTGACGATGTATTTCGGCCCGCGCGGAAAGCGGCTGTCGCGATTTGCCGGCGCGCGCGCCGTCGTCCTCGACGATCTCGATCACAGCGTGTTCGGTCCGCATGCCGCCGACGCGGTGGTCGGGCTGTGCAGCGAATTCGTCAAGGGGCTCGAATCGCGTCGCGCGACGGCGGCGACGATCGTCAACGCGGAGTCGCCGGCGTGATTCGACCGGGGTCGGGCTGTGTCACATGTCGCACAGTCGGCCCACCGGTGCGGTGATACGGTAACGCGTCTGTTCTCCGGCGACACCGCCGACCTCCACGCGACCATGACGATGCATTCCGAACACGCCGGACGTCTGGACCATATCGATGCGATGCGCGCCGTCGCGGTCCTGCTCGTCATCTGGACGCACTACGCCGAGCGGTTCGTCGCGCTGGCGGGCGCTCAGCAGTGGCTCGACACGCTGCAGCGCTCCGTCAATTTCGGACGGATCGGCGTGGTGGTCTTTTTCGGCATCAGCGGCCTGTTGATTCCGGTCAGTTTGCGCGGCCCGGCCGGCCCGGGCACGCGGCGCTTTCTGATCCGCCGTTTCCTGCGGTTGTATCCGGCGTTCTGGCTGTCCGTTCCGATCGGCTGCGTCGTCTTCTGGACGTTGTTCGGCAAACCGGTGAGCGCGGCGCTGCTGATCGCCAATGCGACGATGATTCCGACGGCGTTCGGGCAGGAGCCCGTCATGGGGCATTACTGGACGCTCGAAACGGAACTGTATTTCTACGGGCTTTGCCTCGTGCTGTTCTGGTGGGGCGGGCTGCACCGGCTGCGCGACCTGTCGTTCGCCTGCATCGGGCTGTGCTCGGTGTTCGTGATCACCGTCGCGCTGCATGTCTTTCCCGACGACACGCTGGGCCAGTACAAGGCCATGCCGTACCACCTCGCGATCATGTTCTGGGGCGCATGTTTTCGTCAGGCCTACGACCGGCCGCTCGACACGCTGCGAATGAGATGGAGGCGCGGCGAACACGGCGGCATCACGCTGACGTACCGGTCCGTGGCGGGGCTGTTGACGGCGATGATCGTCGGCGTGGCGCTCGTCGGCGCGGCCAACGACTGGCGGCATCACAACGTCGATCATCTGCCGTCGTCGCTGGCCTATGTAGCCGGCATCGCGATCTTCGTGGCGATGGCGACGGTACTGAAAGTCCGTGCGCGCGCGATGGCGAAGCTGGGCGAGGTCAGCTACTCGATTTACCTGTTTCACGCGATCCCGTTGTTCGGGTTCTACTGGCTGTGCGAACACTACCGATGGACCGGGTGGCCGCTGGGCGTCTACATGATCGTTCCGGTCGTGCCTTTGATTGCGTTGTCGTACCTGAGCTACCGGTATTGCGAGGCGCCCTGTGTGCGGCTCGCGCATCGCCTGACCGCATCGCGGCAGCGCGGCGATCTGCCGGCCGGCAATCGGTCGGTCGATGCGACGCCGGACCCGGTACGCAATGGATGGCGCGCGGACGGATGAAACGGCCTGGAACGGCTTGGAAACGGCGATCCCGTGTTGCCGATACGAATGGAATGGACGATACGGAGCGCAGACGATGCTGACGAGTACGGTGGTGCATGACGATGGCGGCGGCATGCCGCGATGCCGGATGGTTCGACACACGTTCGGGATACCGAATTGAACGGGGTATCGCGAATCGGCTCCCGCGCGGAAGCGACGCGCATCGTCGTCGTGAACGACTACGCGCGCAAGGCTGGCGCGGAGGAGGTCTACCAGACCTCCATCGAGGTGCTGCGCAATATCCCGGACGTGGACGTGTACTCGTTCGACGAGACGAACTTCCCGGCGGGCAAGGGCGCGTTCACGCGCGGCTGGAACCGCGCCGCGGCGGGCGCACTGGCGACGTTGCTCGACGACGTGCGTCCGCATCGCGTGCTCGTGCACAACTATCACAATCTGCTGACGCAATCGATCCTGCCGGTACTCGCGCGGCGGCGCCGGGAGCAGGGCTTCCGCACGTATCTCACGTGCCACGACTACCATTTGGTGTTCTACAACCCGAACCTGCTCGCCTATCGGGACGGGCGTCCGGTGCCGGTTCCGGTCGATGCGCTGTCGAATCCGGCGCGCTTGCTCGCGCTGGCGAGCCCGCGCGGGCGGCTGTACGACACGGTGAAGAAACTGCACTGGCACGCGGTGTATGCGTATTGCAATCCGCGCGACGTATTCGACCTGTTCCTGTGCCCGAGCCCCTACATGCGCACGGCGCTGGC
Source organism: Burkholderia sp. BE12 (assembly GCF_002959955.1). Classification (NCBI taxonomy): domain Bacteria; kingdom Pseudomonadati; phylum Pseudomonadota; class Betaproteobacteria; order Burkholderiales; family Burkholderiaceae; genus Burkholderia; species Burkholderia sp. BE12. The sequence goes on from NZ_PREY01000017.1 coordinate 73,527, forward strand.
GCAGCGAGGCATCACGCGCACCGCGCTGCTGCCGAATCCGGTGAGCACGCTGGCGGAACCATTCCCGCCGCGCGTGTGCGATCGCGAGCAGTTCGATCTCGCATACGTGGGGCGGCTCGATGCGGAGAAGGGCATTCACGAGTTCATCGAGCTGGCGCGCCAGACGGCGTTCCGCCGTATCGGCAGCCTGACGCTGTACGGCGACGGCACACTGCGCGCGGAGCTCGAAACGCGCCACCAGGATCTGGTTCAGGCCGGCCGGTTGCGTTTCGCCGGGCGACTCGGCCACGGCGAGCTGTTTCATGCGCTGCGCGCGCACGATGCACTGGTGCTGCCGTCCGTCTGGGCCGAAAACGCGCCGCTCGTGCTGGTCGAGGCGGCCACGCTGGGGCTGCCGGTGCTCGCGCACGAGATCGGCAGCCTGTCGACGTTCGGCAGCGAGATCGGCAACAAGATCCTGTACCGGAATTCGCTGGCCGGCCTGACGAGTGCGCTGGACGAATTGGGGCGTCACCTGCACGTCGCCGATCGGCGCTACGATTGTTCGGCTTACACGCCGTCGCGCTACGCGGCGCAGCTTGCGTCGTGGATGGGGCTCGGCGGGCAGCGGGGCGATTAGCAGCGCAGCGGATTCGCCGACCCGGGCGGGTTCGGCTAGTACCCATGCCGGCCGCGCGTTCATCCCGCGGCCGCGAAACTTTAACAAGAGGAATGTTATGCGGGCATTGCGGCGCATCGTGGCGGTCGCGCTTGGCGCACTGGCGTTGTCGGCCGTCTACGGCTATTGCCAGAGCGGCGAGCGGGTGATGGCGCTCGCGCCGGCCAATACGTCCGGCAGCCGCGATTTCAAGGGATCGTCGAACGGGCTGCTCGCCGGCACGTCGTCGATATCGAAAATCGACGTGCACACGTTGCTGTACCCGGGCAGCACGACGCAGGTGCTCGCGCACTACCTGCCGTGGTGGGGCCCCGACCTGCGCGGCGTGAACGTCGGCTATCGATCCGACGATCCCCGCCAGGCGTTTCGCACCTTCGCCGACATGCGGTCGCGAGGTATCGACGGCGTGATCGTCGACTGGTACGGCGCGGGCCATTTCGTCGACACCGCGTGGCAGGCATCGCTGCCCGAACTGGCGAAGTTTCCCGGGATGACGTTCTCGATCATGATCGACAGCGGTTCCTTCAAGTTCAATGCGTGCCGCGGCTGCGACCTGACCGGAACGATCCTGCACAACCTCGCGTACATCAGCCGCGAATACTTCACGTCGAGCCAGTATCTGCGCTACGAAGGTCATCCGGTCGTGTCCGAGTTCGGTATGGATGCGGTCGGCAAGGCGGACTGGGCACGGATTCACGCGGCGTACCCCGACATCTACTGGATTCATACGTTGACGCAGGGTTTCGATCTTCCGTACAGCAAGGGCGCGTACGTGTGGGCGCAGCCGTCGTCGTGGGTCACGCCGCACGCGGTCGGCATACGGCGCGACCTGCAGTATCGCGAGCGCTTTTACGACATCGCACGGAATCAGCCGCCCGGGACGATCGCGGTCGGCGGCGTGTGGAGCGGCTTCGACGATACGAAAGCGTCGTGGGGCGCCGCGGCGCCGCGCTTTCTTGCGCCGTCGTGCGGTCGGACCTGGCTGGACACGTTCAGGAGCATCAACGAGCGCTATAGCGTGCGGCAACAATTGCCGTTCGTTCAACTGATCACCTGGAACGACTACGAGGAAGGCAGCGCGCTCGAAACCGGCATCGCCAGTTGCACCGCAATCGATGCGCAGCCCGTGGGCGCGAGCGTGACCGTCAGGATCACCCATCCGGAGACCGTCGACCATCTCGAGCTGTACGAGCGGCTCGCCGACGGATCGTTCACGCTGGCCGGCCGCTATCCGACGGATACGACGAGCATTCCGCTGCCGGGCGCCCGGGCCGGCACCTACTTCATCAAGGCGGTCGGCAAGCCGTTCATCCAGAACGTCGTGTCGACAGCGATCGTCGTGCGCTGACGTGCGGGCGCAATGCCCGTGCGGTCAGCACGCGTCGCCCGTCGACGGTGCGGCAAGCACGACCGCCTTCTGTGTAGCCGGTTCGGGCGGTGCGCACGTCGGCCGCCCATACTGATCGTCAAAGCGGACGATATCGTCCTCGCCGAGATAGTCGCCCGATTGCACCTCGATGATTTCGAGCGGAATCCGGCCGGGATTCTCGAGGCGATGTACTTCGCCGACGGCGATATACGTCGATTCGTTCTCGCACAGCAGGAACGTCTCGGCGCCGCGCGTCACCTTCGCGGTGCCGCGCACGACGATCCAGTGTTCGGCGCGGTGGTAGTGCATCTGCAGCGACAGCCGCTTGCCGGGTTCGACGACGATCCGCTTCACCTGGAAGCGTGCGCCGAGATCGATCGAATCGTAATGACCCCACGGCCGCTGCACCTTGCGGTGCTCGCTCGCCTGCGGGCGCCGGTCGGTCTTCAGGCGCTCGACGATGTTCTTCACGCGCTGCACGTCGTGCTTGTTCGCCACCAGCACTGCATCGGCCGTCTCGATCACGACGACGTCCTTCATCCCGACGCATGCGATGAGGCGGCCTTCCGAGCGTACGAGGCTGTCCTGCGTATCCTCGAACACGATCGGGCCGCGCGCGACGTTGCCGTGATCGTCCTTCGGCATGATTTCCCAGATCGCATCCCACGTGCCGACGTCCGACCAGCCGGCGGCGAGCGGCACCACGATGCCTTCGATGCCGAGCTCGCCGTGTTCCGCGAGGCGCTCCATCACCGCATAGTCGATCGAATCCGACGGGCACGCGTCGAAGGCCGCCGCATCGATCCGGAAGAACGGATCGTCGGCGACGCCCGCGCGCCACGCGCTCTCGCAGGCTGCGTGGATGTCCGGCGCGAGCGTGCCGATCGCCTTCAGCCAGACCGATGCGCGCGTGACGAAGATCCCGCTGTTCCACCAGTAATCGCCCGATTGCAGATAGCGTTCGGCGAGCGTCGCATCGGGTTTCTCGACGAAACGCCCGATCGCGTAGCCGCCCTGGCTGCCGTGGCGGCCCGAACGCGGCTCGCCGACCTGGATGTAGCCGTAGCCCGTCTCCGCGCGGCGCGGCAGCACGCCGAGCGTGACGATCGCGCCTTCCTGCGCATAGCGCGCCGCGCGTGCGATCGCGTCCTGGAACGCGCCGACGTCGACGATCACGTGATCGGCCGGCATCACCGCGAGCACGGGATCGTCCGCGAGCGCGCTCGCGTCGAGCGCGGCAAGCGTCAGCGCGGGCGCGGTGTTGCGCGCGGCCGGCTCCAGCAGGATGCGGGCGGGCGCCGAGCGGCCGTGCACCTGCTCGGCGCTCATGAAGCGATGCTGTTCGCCGCATACGAGCAGCAGCGTGTCGCCGAGCGACGCGTTCGCGATACCGTTCAGGCGGCGCGCCGTCGCCGACAGCGGCGATTCGTTCGATACCAGTTCGATCAGTTGCTTCGGATACTGCTCGCGCGACAGCGGCCACAGCCGCGTGCCGGAGCCGCCGGCGAGAATCACCGGCAGGATGCTCGGCAGATCGGGTTCGGGAACCGGACGAAGGGTGCGGGTCATCGGTTCGCTCCGGTATCGGCGGGTAGCAGGGGGCGAGCGCGGCCGTCGGCGCGCGCGTCGTCGTTGCGCGAGACCGAAACGGCGCGCGACAGCAGATGCCGCAGCGCGCCGGCCGCACGGTCGGCCGACCGTATCAGGCCGACGTACGGCGCGCCCTGTTCGAGATACGGTCCGTAGGCCTTGCGGAATCCGAACTGTTTGTAGAACGCCTGACGCGGCGCAGGCACGTGCGTGCGCACCGCGGTGTCCGGCCATGCGGCCTGCGCGGCGGTAAGCGCGCGCCCGATCAAGCGTTCGAGCGTGTCGTCGTCGCGGCAGCTTTCACTCGTCAGCACCTTGTCGATCACCACGTCCGGATCGATGTCGTCGCCGGGCAGGATGCGCGCGTAGGCCGCGACTTCCGTGGTGTCGCCGTCGCGCACGCTCGCATAGACGTGCAGTGCGCCGGCGTCCTTGCCGTCGATGTCGAGATGCGTGTGTGCGTCCTCGACCACCAGCACGGCGTTGCGCGCGCGCAGGATTGCATAGAGATCGACGGCGCTCAGATGTTCGAATTCACAACAATGCCATTCCATGATGCTGTCCTCGCGTGATGCCTTCGGCATGCCGCATCGCACGGATGCGATCGATCCGTGCGGCGCGGCGATCTTCATCATCCGGATGCGTGGTGCAGCGGTCTGTTCGAAAGCGTACTCACACTCCGGATTCGCATGCGCGACGCGGGATACCAGGCGATGCGCGCGCCGCGGGAGCGCCGCAATGTGCGGTAGCACACACCGTCGGGGCCGGTGCTTTTTCATAATGGATTCATCGTGGCGGCTGCAATGAAGCGGGCCGGCCGACATCGCACGCAAACGCGGCGCCGGGAGACGGGACCGGGCAGTGCGATCGCCTACGACGACGGCCGGCCGCGCACGACAGTGCCGGGCACAGGTTCGCCGACGATCGCGTGGTGCGGGCCGGACGACGTGATCTCCCGGCATCCCGTCGATCCTGCCCGCCCGCACGGCGTGCTCACCCGCATCGGTACGCTGACGCTCGCGCGCTTGCACCGCCGTGGTGATCGGCCGGTGCGTCCGCTTGGCGGATCGTGCAAGGACGGCCATCATGCTGCACCGCACGACTCGTGCGGCCGGCGCCCGGAATCCGAGCCGGTTCGGCGGGAATTCGCCGAAAAAGGGGCCGCGCGGCGTGAAGCCGGTGATTACGACGTGTAACGGCCGGGCGGCCCGCGCGCCGGCGCGATGCGATGCGGCGACCCGGCGGCGAACGCGATTATGTGGTCCGTGGCGCACGGTACTTGGCTTTTTTGGGGATTTCGATGGAAACCGCGGGCAATCGACAGGATCAATCTTGCGGAAAAGTAGTATTTGCCACTGATTGACGGGAATGGTCAGAGATAATCAAATCTCAGTGGTCAAAAGCGCGCAGCGCCGGGCCACGGGCAGCGTAACCGACTGATTCACGTTTATCTTTTGGTAACAAGGCCAACTCGAAACGGGGTGTAAATTCAGGTGCGGATGAAATGGGGTCGTCAATCCCGGCGCGGTTTGGCGGCCTTCCGGTTCAGCATCGGGCGCGACTGTCGTGTACGACGCGACGCACATGCGGACGGCGTTTTCGTTTGCCGGCGTGCCCCGCCTGACGGCGGGTCGCATCAAAGCCGGGATGTCACGGCTCCTGCAGTCGCGCATTCCGTTCGAGTTCGATGACAACGAGGCCGGATGACATCCGGCTCGACCTCCGGGGGTTCTCGCCGTGTGCAGTTTCGATCTTCGCCAAGGCTGCGGAAACGCAGCGCGGAAAGGCGGCCATGCGCCGCCGGCCGCAGCGCACGCGAACGGTTCGCGGAGTGCAGAGAGTGATGGTTCGTTATGAATATGCCAATAACGCGCGATAAGAGCGCCGGCGCGGGGAGCGGTAACGGGCAGCGTCCGCTGATTTACTGGACGCAGTCGCCGTCCGTGATGCTGCGAAAGGAATTGTCGCGCCGCGACTGGAAAGTGTCGGTCGTCGCGCATGCGAACGAGCTGCGCGACACGTCCGGCGAAATTACCTGCGGCATTCTCGATTTGAGCGGCGGCCACGCCGATGCGATCGGCAGCATCGCGTCGACCTGTGCGTCGATGCGCGACGTCGTCTGGGTGGCGCTCGTGGACGCCGGCCAGACCGCGTCGCCGAACGTGCGCGCGCTGTTGCGCGACTACTGCTTCGACTACGTCACGCTGCCGGCGTCGCACCAGCGGATCGCCGATACGGTCGGCCATGCCTACGGCATGGAGTGCCTGTTCGCCCGCGATCGCGAACAGCTCGAATCGGAGGAAAAAGGCATCGTCGGCACCTGCAGCGCGATGCTGCGGCTGTTCGATACGGTGCGGCGTTTCGCGCGCACCGACGCACCGGTGTTCGTGTTCGGCGAAACGGGAACCGGCAAGGAACTCACGGCCGTCGCGATCCATCGTCATTCGGAGCGGCGCAACGGCCCGTTCGTCGCGGTCAACTGCGGCGCGATTCCGCCACATCTGCTGCAATCCGAACTGTTCGGCTACGAGCGCGGCGCGTTTACCGGCGCGAACGCGCGCAAGATCGGCTACGTCGAGGCCGCGAACGGCGGCACGCTGCTGCTCGACGAAATCGGCGACCTGCCGCACGAAAGCCAGGCGAGCCTGCTGCGGTTTCTGCAGGAACGTTCGATTCATCGTCTTGGCGGCAGCGATCCGGTTCCGGTCGATGTCCGGATCGTGTCGGCGACGCACGTCGATCTGCGCGATGCGATGGAGGAAGGGCGTTTTCGCGCCGACCTGTTCCACCGTCTGTGCGTGATGCGCATCGACCAGCCGCCGCTGCGCGCGCGCGGCAAGGACATCGAACTACTCGCGCACCACATGCTCGAACGTTTCCGCGGCGATGCGCGCCATCGCGTGCGCGGGTTCTCGACGGATGCGATCACGGCGCTCTACAAGCACGACTGGCCGGGCAATGTCCGCGAATTGATCAATCGCGTGCGCCGTGCGGTCGTGATGACGGAAGGACGCCTGATCACCGCGCGGGATCTCGAGCTCGAATACTGTCTCGACGCGGCGTCGCCGTCGGTGGCCGACATCCGCAAGTCGATCGAGCGCGAGGCGATCGAAACCGCGTTGCTGCGCACGCGCGGGCGCGTCGCCGCTTCCGCGCGCGAACTCGGCGTGTCGCGCGCGACGCTGTATCGCTGGATGGAGGCGTACGGTATCGAGCGGCCGCGCGGAACGGGCTCGTCCGACTGATACGCGGCAACCCGATGCTCGCGGCCGCCGCGAGCGTCGCGTCAGCCGGCCTGGGTGGCCCGCACCGCGCGCGCGGCGTTCACGGCCCGGATTTCCACGGCGGGCGGCGCATCGTCGTCAGCCGGCTTCCCGTCGATTCGCAATGGAATGAGCGCGACGCGCGCCGGCGTGCCGGGCGCGAGATGGAACCAGTCGTCGCTCGGCATGAAACCCGGTGCGTCGATCTGCACGTGGCGTGCGACATGCCGCGTGTCGATGTCGACGTGCCAGGTCGCGCCGGTGCGCGATACGCACGCCTCGATTCCCGGTTCGCGACGCGCCAGCACGGCCGGATGCGTACGGGACGGGAAATGGAACGCCTGCGACAGCAGCGTGCCGTCGTCGGCGCGCAGCGTCGCGACGACGGTATCGTGTTCGCAGGGGCCGAAGCGGTACGCGTAGGTCCAGTCGAAGAAGCGGCCGAGTAACTCGGCCGAGCCGAGCCGCACCGTGTCGTGCGCGGCGATCCGCACCGGGCAGCCGGCCCGTGCGACCGGCGTGCGGCCGTCGCGCAGCGCGACCAGCTCGACAGCGGCCGACAGCGGCGCCGGGCGCTCGTTGACCACGTGCACGTCGAGCCCGTTCAGGCCTTCGTCCACGAGCAGCACCTGGATCGGCTGCAGTACCTGGCGCAGCGCATACCATGCCGATTTCGGGCGATGCGCGGCGTCGATCACGCCCCATCCGGCGCCCGGCATCACGTCCTGGAACTGCCACACGAGCGCGCCGGCGCAACGCGAACCGGTGCGTCGCCATTCGGAAAACGTCTCGCGCATCACGTCCGCGATCACCGCACGCGACAGCTCGAAGTAGCGCGCCGGATCCTCGCGTCGCAGCCGGTCGGGCGCGACGTCGTACAGCGTCTGCAGATAGTGGTCGCGAATATCGTCGAAATCCCACGACGTGCCGGGGTCGCGCGGCACGGCCGCCTTCCAGCGCGGTTCGTGCACGCCGGGTGAGCCGAGCTCCGCGAGCGTCGCATCGCACGGCACGTTCGCGAACGCGAGGCATTCGCTCGCGAAGCGCACGTCCGAGCGGCGCGCGTCGTCGAGCGGACGCAGGTACGCGCCGACGCCGTAGTAGTGCGACACGCGTTCGCGCGGCGTGAACGGCAGCACGCCGCCGTCGGGCGAATCGGGCACGTACGGGACGTCGGGGCGGTGCGCGGTTGCGTGGCCGGCCAGCCGGTCGGCCGTCAGCTCGAGGAAGCGCTGTTTCGGCCCGAGTCCCGACATCGCGGCCTGCTGCGCGATCTCGCTGCCGCCGCACAGCACCGCAAGCGACGGCGACGCGCCGTGACGCGAGAGAAACTGGCTCGCTTCGCGATCGACGTTGGCCGCGAACGCGGGATCGTCGAGCGCGTAGTCGAAGTTCGCGAAACCGAAGTCCTGCCAGACCAGCAGCCCGAGCCGGTCGCACCATGCGTGGAATGCGTCGGCCTCGTACGTCATCGTGCCGCCGACGCGGATCATGTTGAAGCCGGCGTCGCGTGCGAGCCCGAGCAGGCGGCCGTAGGTCGCGTCGTCCGCGTGCAGCGCGAGCGGTGCGGCGCTGCTCCAGCATGCGCCGCGTGCGAACACCGGCACGCCGTTGATGCGCAGCCCGAACCCTTTGCCGTCGGCGCCGGCATCGATCTCGATCGTGCGAAAACCCGTCGAGCCGAGCGGCCGGCGGGCAGCGCCGATATGCAGCGCGATCTCGTAGAGCGCCGGTTCGCCGTGCGTATGCGGCCACCAGCGACGCACGTTCGGTATCGCAACGCTTGCGCGCAGTTGGTCGGCGCCGGCACGTTCGAGCGTCGCGTGATGCTCGCCGCACGACAGCCGCGCCGCGAGCGCATCGGGCAGCGGCGCGGCGAACGTCAGTTCCGCGTCGAGCCAGCCCGTGTCGCCTTCGATACGTGCCTGCAGTTTGCAATCGGCCAGAACGGGGCCGTCGGCCGGATCGAGCACGTCGACGGGCCGCCACGGGCCGGTGGGTACATACGGCGGAAACCAGCCCGGCATGTGGCCGAACAGCGACGTGCGGATCGTGCGCAGCGCGGCCGGTTCGGCGAGCCGCGTGCGCCAGCGCGCACGGCGCGGCGCGTGCGCGTCGCGCAGGTGCGGCGCGAGCGCGCGGAAACAGACGGTCAGCCGGTGCGTGCCGTCGAGCGACACTGGCACGTCGTGCGCGACGAACATGCTGTCCGAGCGGTGGATCGGCGTGTCGTCGAGCCATGCGTGGGCGAGCGTCGCGAGGCCGTGAAAGCGCAGGATGCGCGGCCCGCGCCCGCGCAGCTCGAGCCGGTACCAGTGGTCGCGCTCGTCGAGCGACGCGGCTTCGTCGAGCCGGCCGGCCAGCGCGAGCGCCTGCGCGACCGTGCCGGGCACCGGCGCCGCGATCCAGCCGTCGTGGTCGGCCGGGAGCTCGCGCGGATCGCGCACGGCGCCCGCGGCCGTCGCCAGCATCGACCACGCGGGCAGGGCGCGCGCGCGCGTCACCGCATGGCCGACACGGGCACCGTGCCGGCGCGCACGGGCGTCACGTGCCGCAGCGGCGCCCCGATCTGCCGCGCGCACGCGACGAGGTCGGCGTACGCGGCCTCGATCGCGTCGAGCGTCGAATCGCCGCGTTCTTCCCTGCCGCGTGCGCACGCGCGCGCGAGCCGGAATTCGAGCACCATCGCTTCGGAGGCGATGCGATCGCACGCGGCGCGGATCTCGGCGAACGGTCCGATGCAGCCGCTCGCCTGCAGCCAGCGTGCATAGTGGCCGAACAGTTCGAAATTCGCGCCGAGCTGCCGCACCGAATTGAACGAATACGCATGGAAGCGCTCGAGCGGCGCCTCCGCGAGAATGGGCGCATCGGTCTGCAACTGCCGGCGGAACGCCGCGATCGGATCGACGACCGGCAGGCGCCGCAAGTGGCGCTGCAACGCGGCGAGCGAGGCTTCGCACAGCGCGCGTTCGTCGAGCGGCGCAAAGCGTCGCTTCGCGCATTCGACGTACGGCGGCAGCGTCATCGGCGAACTGGCGCCGACGAGCCCGTTGTAGTCGAAATCCTCGGCGACGTAATAGCCGCTGTTGTGGAAGTAGCCGATCTGGTGCTTCGCGCGGTCGATCGCGTCGATGCCGATCGTCGTCTTCGTGTGCTGCGTGCGGTAGCTGCTGCCGCGCGTATCGGGCAGGAACCACGCGTCGACCTCGACGATCATCAGGTGGCCGCGCGCGACCTGCGTCTCGATGTGCTGGTCGAGCGGCTCGTAGATCGAATGTTCCTGCACGATGATCCCGTAGAGCCGTTCCAGCTCGTCGTGCGGAAACTTGAAGAACGTGAACTGGTCGCCCTCGAAATCGAGCGCGATCGTAAACGGCAGCGCCGCATACGGATTGAGGCCCCACCACCGGAGCACCTCGAGCCACATGTCGACATAGCAGTTGGTCTGTTTCCAGACCATCTCCTGACTGTGCAGCGGGTGCGGCCGGTAGTGGCGCGCGCGGTGGCGCACGCCCTCGAACGACGCGTCTTCGCCGTCGCGCGAAACGAACCTCATGGCGTGCCCCACAGCACGTCGCGGACCGCTTGCGGCCATGCGTCGATGTCGAAGCCGTGGTGGCGGAACAGCGCGAGCGTGAGCCGCTCGAGGCCGAAGCCGACGCAGCCCGTGTGCGCGACGTCGCCCGTCGCGGTGCGGATGTCCCACAGCAGCCCGAAATGGTCCATGTGGTAGTTGAAGCTCAGGCAGGCCGTCTGTCGGCCGTCGTGCTCGATCGGAATCAGCAGCTCGAACTTCAGGTTCTGCTCGCGCTGGCTGTTCGCGACGATCTTGCCGCCGCGCCCGAAGAACGGGTCGTTCGCGAGATCGATCGCATTCGGCAGGCACAGCGCCTCGATCATCCGCGTGCCGCGTTCGATCCACGTCTCGCGGAACGAGACGATCTGCTCGGGCGTGCCGATCCGCACGTACTCGCGCATCCGGAACAACTGCATGCGGGTCGGGTCGAGCGACGGCTCGTGACGAAAGCAGTACGAGAACACGTCGACGATCCGGCCGTCGGCGGGCAGCGCGCCCGCGCGTGCGACGACGGGATACACCGGGTAGCACGCGGCCGGCGTCATCACGACGTAGGTCGGCTTCTGGTTTTCGGTCCAGTCTTCGCCCTGATCGAGGCATTGCAGCACGCGCTGGTGCTGGCCTTCGTCGCCGCAGAATGCGTGCACGCTGCCCGCCAGTTGCGGGAAGCTCTTCATGTATTCGCTGCGCTCGAACTCGGTGCGGCTCATCGCCGGCGGGAAGCGCAGCACTTCGGCCTGCTGGTCGGCGCCGATGCGCGTGACGAGCGCGTCGAGCGCTTCCACCACGCGCTCGAATCGTTCGCTGCGGCCGAACAGGCCCTGGATGCCGGTCGAAACGAGCAGGCCCGCATCGATCAGCGCGTCGCGCAGCGGATTGACGCCCGCACGGTCGAGCGGTGCATCGGCGGGAACGGTGGCGGTGGAGGGCACGGCGAGGCGATCGTTCACGTATGTTTCTCCAGCGTCGCGGGACGCAGCGCGAGCAACAGGCTCGCAGTATTAGCGGCAATGCGGTCGTTGCTGATCATCAGCGGCGCCGCGTGCAGATCGCGAATGTGGCGGCCGATGCTGAACGGCGTGCCTTGCTTGTAGCCGGCCATCCCGCAGATCATCATCGCCTGGTGCGCGACTTCGAGCGCGGTCGCCGACACGTAGGTCTTCAGCGTATTGATCTCGGCGGCCCAGGCCATGCCGGCCGACCACGAGCGGGCCGATGCGTTCGCGTGGAGGCGCAGCACGTTGTCGACGCGGGCCTGCATCGCCTGCATCAGCGCGAGCGATTCGGCGATACGTCGCGCGGCGGGCGACGGTGCGCCATCGGTCTGGCGCGCCTGCGCGCGAAAGAACTGGTGCGCGCGATGGAACGCGTCGCCGGCCACGCCGATCCACACCGCGGCCCACAGGATGTGCGAGACCGGCACCATCGTTTCCTCGGCGATCTTCGCGAACGGCACCGGCAGGCATTGCACGGCGGCGCCTTGCGCGTCGAGCACGAAGCCGTTGCTGCACGTGCCGCGCATGCCGAGCGTGTCCCATTCGCCGCGGCGCGTGAGCGTATAGCCGTCGCGCAGCAGCGTGACGAGCACCTGCTCGGAAGCCGGCGCGTCCGCATCGCGTCGCGCGGTGGCGAGAATGCCGTCCGCGTAGTCGCCGTACGAGATCGTCGGCGCGGATTTGTGCAGCCGGAACCCGCTGCCGTCGATTTCGAGCGCGCACTGGCTCGCGCGCAGGTTGCCGCCGACGCCGTCTTCCGACGTGGCCGACGCGAGCAGCCACTGGTGACGCACGAGCTGCTGCAGGAACAGCTTGTGCCAGCCCTGGTCGGCGGCGTGGTCGACGATGCAGGCGACCTGGATCTGATGCATCGCGAACACCATCGCCGACGATGCGCACGCCTGGCCCAGGATCGAGCAGGCCGACGCGATGTCTTCCAGCGATGCGCCCGCGCCGCCGAGATGGGTCGGCACCATCGCGCCGAGCAGCCGGCGCGCGCGCATCGCCTCGATCGCCTCGACGGGGCAGCGCGCGTCGCGATCGACCGCATCGGCATGCTGGGCGGCGATCTGCGCGACGGCATGCGCGGCCTCGTCGAGCCGATGCGAATCGCTGTCGGACGCGAGTTCGGGAAGCAGCGAGCTCATGCGGAATGCTCGGTGCGTTGCAGCGTGGCGATCGTATTCGCGAGTGCGTCGATGCTGCGGAACAGGTTGCGGTTCAGCATCTCGTCGGGAATCTCGATGTTGAACTGCTTTTCGATCGCGAGCATCAGCTGGATCGTATCGAGCGAGGAGAGGCCCGCTTCGTAGAGGTCGTCCCCGTCACCGATCGAATCGATCGCGGCTTCGAGGTGGGCGACGTGCTTCAGGATGGTTCTGATTTCGTTTTTCACGTGCTGCTCCGGCGTGCGTGGTGTCGTCCGCTCGGGCAGACGCGCGATAAGCGCTGACATTCCCCCCGGCAGTCCGGCATCAGTAGACCATCGGCAGACACGGCGTTCTGTTCGCCACCCTACAAACAGCTGACCCGGCACGCGGACGGCGCCGAAGCGCCGTCCCGGTTCGGTGCACCGGTCACGCGCGCGAAGCGGCCGGCACGCCCGAGTCGGCCGACAGGATGCGCTTCATCTCGTCGCGCACGATCGCGCGGCAGCCGCACGACATTTTTTCGAGGCCGTCGAGGTCCGCGAGCTCGATCGAGCTGCGGTATTGCCGGATCAGGCCGAGTTTCTGGATTTCGCCGGCGGCGTCCGTGACCGTTTCGCGCCGCACGCCGAGCATTTGCGCGAGCATGCTGTGCGTCACCTGGATCTCGATGCTGCGCGTGCGGTCGAACGCGAGCAGGAACCATCTGCATAACTGATGTTTGAGCACGTGATGACGGCTGCAGAACGTGATCTGCGAGACCTGGGCCATCAGCAGCCGCACGCAGACGAACACGAGGTGGCGGATCACCGGCGACGCATCGAACGCGGCCGCGAAGATGCGCCGGTCGAGCCGGTAGACGAAACCGTCGCGGCACGCGACCGCCCGGCAGGGCATCCGGCCGCTGCCGCCGATCACGTCGTCGCAGACCACGCTTTCGCTGCCGATCTCCGCGACTTCCAGCGTCATGCCCCCCGACGACACGTACTGCAGCGAAATCGCGGTCGTGACCGGCAGGTAGACCGCGGCGAGCATTTCGCCGGGTTCGCAGAGCACCTGTCCGGATTTCAGGTGAACGAGTTGCAGGTGGGGTGTCAGCGTGGCGAGTTCATCGCGGTCGATGGCCGCGAGAAACCGGTTGGCGTCGAAGCTGTGGGAAAGCTCGATCACGCCGTTCGCATACGCGACGGCGTCGGCGGCCTGGTGAGTCACGGCGCATCCTCGCAGGTTGGCGGTCGCGCGTCGTCTCCGCGAATCCCGGAACGGGATTTCGCACGATCGTGCGGACTTTCGTTGATCAAAAACGGAATGACGATACTCGCGAAAAAGGCTAGCACGCAATTGAATTCGAACCATTCCGCATTCTGTCATTTCACAAAGTTTGACGGTTGGGATTGAATGCAAACGTCATGTCGATTTAATGATTCATTTTCCTGGAATTAATCATCCGGAAATGGAATCGTGAGGTTGCTCGTCATTCTATGTCGACCGGGAATCAATCGATCAACGTGGCGAATCGTACAGCGAAAGTGGCGAGAAGGCATTGAACATTATTTGACAAATAAAGAGGGTGCGCCTGATTTCCTATTGGGATCAATGGTTTGCAGGTGATATGTGCGATGCCTGACAGAACCTTGAATTAATGTACCGATTCAAATTTGAGACAGTTTGAAACGAGCGTGTGAGGTGCGGCGACGGCGGGAAATGCTGCGCTGCACATCACGGAAACAATTGAAAATCGGCTGTAAGTAATTGAACGATAAGCGTCGCGGCCGCAATGCAGTCGTCGCGCCCCGATGCGCGGGAATTGATCAGTCGAATGCTCGCTGTGTCCGCCGCGCGGAGGAGTGTCCGGAAATGAGACGTTTTTTGGGATTTGGGGACGGTTATTCGGGGGCTCTAAATCGGATGTGATTCATATATTAAGGACGGACGGGTATTGGCACGTAAATCGCTTATTCGGGCTGGCGTGTCGAAACGGGGCAGTCGACTCAATTCGGCGATGACAAGCCGATGATCAGTCGGATTCAGGGTTGTGGGCCGCAACCGCTGTCAATGTCCGGACGCGCACCGAGATAACGAGTTCCATGCCGGCTGCCGTAGCCGGCGCGGACGATAAAAGGGATACAGACATGCTTCATCTTCACTCGAGCTATTCGGCGAACGCCATCCTTGCTGCCCTCCCGGAGGACAGCGTCCGCGCCATCGCACCGCATCTCGAACTGGTCAGGATCAAGGCCGGGATGCTCGACCGGGTCGGCGAGCCGATGCGCCATCTGCATTTTCCGACGACGGCGATGATGTCGGTGCAGCACCTGATGGAGGACGGTGCGATGGTCGAGGTGGCGATGGTCGGCCGCGAGGGGGTGGTCGGGCTGGGGACGCTGGTCGGCGGTCTCGCCGCGTCGAGCCGGGTCGAGGTGCGTATCGGCGGAATGGCCTATCGCGTGCCGAGTTGCGTGATGCGCGCCGAATTCGAGCGGTCGGCGCAGACCTACCGGCTGCTGCTCAACACGTGCCAGGCGACGATGGCGCAGATTTCGCGCAGTGCGCTGTGCAACCGGCATCACTCGGTCAGCGAGCAGCTCAGTCGCTGGCTGCTGCTCGCGCACGACCGGATCGACGGCGACGAGCTGGCCGTCACGCAGCAGACGATCGCGAACATGCTCGGCGTGCGGCGCGAGGGTGTGACGGAAGCAGCCGGGAACCTGCAGGAAGCCGGGCTGATCCGGCAACGCCGCGGCCGCATCACGGTGCTCGACCGGCACGGCCTCGAACATCAGGCGTGCGAATGCCACGACCTGATTTGCGCCGACTATCGCCGGTTGCTCGGCACGCGCGGGAATGCGAGGCCGGCGGCGGTTCGCCCGCGCATGCTGGAGGCGCACCGCAGATTTTCCGCGCCCGGTGCGTGACGATGCAGTCGATGCCGGGTGGAACGAATGCAATGCGGCGTGCCGCGATCGCGGCGGCCGACGTCCTGCTCGTGCTGGCCGGGACGCTCGTCGCTCAGGCGGCGTCGGGTCTCGGATGGCATGAGCTGTCCGATGCGCAGCGCGGTTCGATCGCGCTGCTGGGCGTGCTGACGGTGGCGCTGCTGCCGCGCTGCCTGCGCACCGTGCGCGGTGGCGTGGCGGTGCAGGGCGGCGCGCACGTGCTGGCGCACACGCTCGTGGCGGTGGTGTGCGCGAGCGTGCTGACGGTGGCCGGCGCGATGTGGATCATGAATCGCGGCGGCACGGTGACGACCCGCTGGATCGTGCGCACGGTGCTGGCCGGCGACGCGGCGGTGCTGCTCGGCCGTGCGGCGCTGCTGGCGCTCGCGCTGACGCGCGGCGACCCGCGTGCGCGGCAGCGCCGCGTCGCCGTCGTCGGCGCAACGGCTTACGGGCGCGTGGCGATCGAGCGGATGCAGCTCGCGCCGAACGGCCCGTTCGTGGCCGCGTGCGTATTCGACGACGATGCACAGGCCGCCGCGGGCGGCATCGGCGGCGTACCGATGATCGACGACTGGAACGTGTTGCGCGACCTGATTCGCGGCGGCGACATCGACGAGGTCTGGCTCACGCTGCCGATGTCGCACGAGTGGCGGATCCAGCGCATCGTGCGCGAGTTGCGCGACGAGTTCGTCGAGTTGCGGCTGTTGCCCGACGTGCGGCAGATGGCGATCGTCGATCGCTCCGCGACCGACGTGCTCGGCATGCCGGCGATCAATCTCGCGACCACGCCGCGCTCCGCGCCGGAGCTGTGGGCAAAGTTCGCGTTCGACCGGTTGTTCGCGTTCGGCGTGCTGATTCCGTTGCTGCCGCTGCTGACGATGCTGGCGATCGCGGTCAAGCTGTCGTCGCCGGGGCCCGTGTTGTTCAGGCAGCGCCGCAAGGGCGTCGACGGCCGAGAGTTCGATATCCTGAAGTTCCGGACGATGCGCGTGCATCGCGCACAGCCGGGCGTCGTCCGGCAGGCGTCGCGCAACGATTCGCGCATCACGCGCGTCGGCGCGTTCCTGCGGCGCACGTCGCTCGACGAGCTGCCGCAGTTCTTCAACGTGCTGTTCGGGCAGATGTCGGTGGTCGGCCCGCGTCCGCACGCGATCGAACACGACGACCTGTATCGGCAACTGATCGACTGCTACATGTATCGCTACCGCGTGCGGCCCGGCATCACCGGATGGGCCCAGGTGAACGGCTATCGCGGCGAGACGCGCAAGGTCGAGGCGATGGAGGCCCGCGTGAAGTTCGATCTGTTCTACATGCAGAACTGGAGCTTCTGGTTCGACATCAAGATCATCCTGATGACGGTGGTGCGCGGCTTCATCGGGCGCAATGCATTCTGAGGATGACGAATTATCCAGGCGGCGTCGTGCGAGCGATCTTGGCGATGGCGCGATGCCGGTTCTCGAGCACGGAAAGAAGCGCTGTGGCCACCTGGAAAATTGCTGCGCTGCGGTTGCGCCGGCGGGCTTCGTGGCGCGCGCCGCAGGT
The DNA here is from genome assembly GCF_002959955.1 of Burkholderia sp. BE12. Taxonomy (NCBI): domain Bacteria; kingdom Pseudomonadati; phylum Pseudomonadota; class Betaproteobacteria; order Burkholderiales; family Burkholderiaceae; genus Burkholderia; species Burkholderia sp. BE12. The sequence continues at coordinate 90,608 of NZ_PREY01000017.1, forward strand.
CGGCATTGCGCGTCCGTCCCCAGTTTCCGCACCGCTGCCGCTGCATGACGGGCACGCTGATTCCGGTCAACACACGCGTGTTCAATGGGTTTATCCTGCGTCGAATGCGTCCGGCGTTTCGCACGTCCGGCCGCCCATCCGGATGCGGCGGCGCAGTCATGCCTGCGTGCCGCGCACCGGCGCGATACCGCGCGCCGCTCTTTTTTCGCGCGGAACCCGGAACAGGAGAGACGGCCATGTCGCTCGACCCACAACAACGACAGACGCTGAAGCAGCGGCTGAACGAGAGCGAGCAGGCGCTGCGTGCGGAGATCCGCACGAGCGAAGACCAGCGCGCGTCGGAATCCTATGCGGACCTTGCCGGCGCGGCGCCGGACGAGGGCGACGAGGCGAACGCGGATCTGTTCGTCGACGTCGATCATGCATTGATCGGCATGAAGCTGACCGAACTGCGCGCGGTCGGCCGCGCCCAGCAGCGGATGCGCGACGGCAGTTACGGCGAATGCATCGACTGCGATGGCTCGGTCGGCTACGAGCGCCTGCTGGCGCGCCCGACCGCCGAACGTTGCACGCATTGCCAGTCGCTCTACGAGCGACGCTACGCGACGACGCCGCGCGCGTCGCTCTGACGTCGCGGCTTCAACCGCGCTGCACGCGACGCGCGGCCGGCGTAGGATGACCAACGGGCGCCCGGCGGCGTCGACATGCGGCGCCGGGCGGGCAGACGCCGTCGCGCACGCGTGCGGCGCCATCCATGTGGAAGGGAGCCACGCCGATCATGCCGATCCACAATGCCGAGTGCGCGGCCGTGTTCGCCGAGATCGCCGACATGCTCGAGATCCAGGGCGCCAACCCGTTTCGCGTGCGTGCGTACCGCAACGCCGCGCGGACGGTCGCCGACTACGGCCGCGATATCCCGACGATGATCGCGAACGGCGACGATCTCGGGAAGATTCCGTCGATCGGGGCCGATCTCGCGACGAAGCTGCGCGAGATCGCCGCGACCGGCACCTGCGAGCTGCAGCAGACCTTGCGTCATGCGCTGCCGGGCGCGATCGTCGAACTGCTCGATGTGCCAGGGCTCGGTGCGAAACGCGTGAAGGCGCTGCATGACGCGCTGCACGTCGATTCGCTCGAACAGTTGCGCGCCGAAGCGAAGAGCGGGCATGTGCGCGAGCTGCCGGGCTTCGGCGCGAAAACCGAAGCGCATCTGCTCGAAGCGATCGACGATCGCCTGCAGCGCGAGCCGCTACGCTTTCTGCTGCCCGACGCCGCGCATGCGCTGATGCCGTTGCTCGAACGCCTGCGTGCGGTGGCCGGCGTCGACAAGGCCGTGTCGGCCGGCAGCTTCCGCCGCCGCCGCGAGACGGTTGGCGATCTCGACATCCTCGTCACCGCACGCGACCCGGCTGCCGTCGCCGAAGCGTTCGTCGGCTATGGCGACGTCGCGCGCGTGCTCGCGCACGGCAAGACCCGCTCGAGCGTGACGCTTGCCAGCGGGTTGCAGGTCGACCTGCGCGTCGTCGATGCCGATGCGTTCGGCGCGGCGCTTGTCTACTTCACGGGATCGAAGGCGCACAACATCGCGCTGCGCAGGATCGCGCAGGCCGGCGGCCTGAAGATCAACGAATACGGCGTGTTTCGCGGCGACGAGCGGATTGCCGGCGCGACGGAGGCATCGGTCTATGCGGCCATCGGGCTGCACGAGGTGCCGCCCGAGTTGCGCGAGGCTCGCGGCGAGATCGATGCGTCGCGTGCCGGCACGCTGCCGGCGCTGGTCGAGCGCAAGCATCTGCATGGCGACCTGCACGCGCATACCGATGCATCGGCCGGCCGCGATGGCCTGCGCGCGATGGCCGACGCCGCGCGTGCGCGCGGGCTCGCGTACCTGGCCGTCACCGACCGTGCGCCGCCCGATGGCGATCGCGACGGCTTCGACTGGCTCGCGCGCCAGCTCGACGAGATCGATCGCATCAACGCGACGTTCGACGATTTCGTGTTGCTCAAGGGCGTGGAAGCCGGCATTCGCGAGGATGGCAGCCTCGATGTGCCCGACGCGATGCTCGGCCGGCTCGATCTCGTGGTGGGCGCGGTACGCGACGGTTTCGGCCTGCCGCGCGGCGCGCAGACCGATCGCATGCTGCGCGCGATGGACCATCCGCATTTCACGATTCTCGCGCACCCGACCGGCCGCGTGCTCGGCGAGCGCGACGCGTGCGAACTCGATGTGCCGCGCGTGCTGGCGGGGGCCGCCGCGCGCGGCTGCTTCGTCGAACTCGATGCGCAGCCGCGGCGATTCGACCTGCCGGACGTCTGGTGCCGCGAGGCCGCGAAGGTTGGCGTGCCGGTCGCGATCGGTTCGGATGCATGCAGCGCGGACGAACTCGACAACCTCTCGTTCGGCATCGATCAGGCGCGGCGCGGCTGGCTGACGCGGCAGGACGTGCTGAACACGCGCACGCTCGCGCAACTGCGGCCGCTGCTGGCGCGCACGATGGGCGGTGCGGGCAGCGCGGTTGGCGGCGCGAAGCGGAGCCGGTCGAAGGGCACGTGAACGCAACGCGGGCGGCCGCGATGCGTTCGACTCATGCTGCCGGCATGGTCATGCGAGCATACCGGTCGCCGGGACGTAGGGCAGGCCGAGCGCCAGCGCGACGGCTTCGTACGTGATGTGGCCGTCGCACACGTTCAGGCCCGCGCGCAGATGCGGATCGTCGAGCATCGCCTGCTTCCAGCCCTTGTCGGCGAGCGCGAGCGCATGGCCGAGCGTTGCATTGTTCAGCGCAAAGGTCGACGTGCGCGCGACCGCGCCGGGCATGTTCGCGACGCAGTAGTGGACCACGCCGTCGACGACGAAGGTCGGCGCCGCATGCGTGGTCGCATGCGAGGTCTCGAAGCATCCGCCCTGGTCGATCGCGACGTCGACGACGACCGCCCCCTTGCGCATCGTCGCGATCATGTCGCGCGTGACGAGCCGCGGCGCCGACGCGCCCGGCACGAGCACGGCGCCGATCACCACGTCGGCATCGCGCACGGCTTCGTCGACCGTATGCGCATTCGAGCAGACGGTCGCGATCCGGTTGGCGAACACGAGATCGAGCTGGCGCAACCGGTTCACGTTGGTATCGAGCACGGTGACGCGCGCGCCCAGACCCACCGCCATCTGCAGCGCGCCGGTGCCCACTACGCCCGCGCCGAGCACGACGACGTGCGCGGCCGGCACGCCGGGCACGCCGGCCATCAGCAGGCCGCGGCCGCCGCGCGGGCTTTCGAGGTGGGTCGCCGCGACCTGGATCGACATGCGGCCGGCCACTTCGCTCATCGGGGCGAGCAACGGCAGGCCGCCGCCCGGGCCCGTCACGGTTTCGTACGCGATGCAGACCGCGCCGGATTTCACGAGCGCCGCGGCCTGATCGGGATCGGGCGCGAGATGCAGGTACGTGTAGAGGATCTGGCCGCGCCGCAGCATCGCGCATTCGGCCGGCTGGGGCTCCTTGACCTTGATGATCATGTCGGCGCGCGCGAAGATTTCGTCGGCGCCGTCGCTGAGCGACGCGCCCGCGGCCGTGTAGTCGTCGTCGAGCAGGCCGATCGCCGTGCCCGCGCCGCGCTGCACGAGCACGCGATGGCCGTGCCGCGTGAGTTCGCGCGCGCCGGCCGGCGTGAGGCCGACGCGGTATTCGTGGTTCTTGATCTCTTTCGGCACACCGATCAGCATGAGTCGCCTCCATGGCCTTCGTTATCGTCGTCGTGCGGGCAGCCGCTTGCGCAACGGCGTGCCGACCGCAGTACTGGAATAACAGGGTAGTAGCGCACGGAGGGAAGTCAAGCGGCCGGCCTGCGCGACGACGCATGCGCACTGCGGCGCAGCATGCGCGGCGGCCGGTTGCGACCGGACGTCGCAATGCGCACGTGGCCGGGATTCGGTATCGTCATGCGTGCCGCGTGCCGCGTGCCGCGTGCCGCGTGCCGCGTGCCGCGTGCCGCGTGCCGCGTGTGCCGCGTGCCGGGGCCGCGCGCCGAGATGCTTTCGGCAAAACAACGACACGACGAGACGAGGACATTGATCGACATGACCGGTGCGTATTTCAGCGTGCCGACGCTTGGCGCCATCGCGCTGGTGCACGTTTACTGGGCGTTCGGCGGGCGGCTGGGCAAGCGCGCGGCCATTCCGGAGCATGACGGCGTACCGCTGTTGCGGCCCACTGCCGTCGGCACGCTCGCCGTCGCGGCGGCATTGCTGGGCGGCGCAGGCGTGGTCGCCGCGCGTGCCGGCTGGCTGGGACGCAACGCGTATCCCGGCACGATCGCGTTCGCGGTCGTTGCGCTCGCATTGATCTTCGCGGTGCGGGCCGTCGGCGATTTCCGCTACGTCGGCTTCTTCAAGCGGATTCGCGGGTCGCGTTTCGCGCGGATGGATACGCTGTATTACTCGCCGCTGTGCGCGGCGCTTGCGTTGTCGATCGGATCGATGCTCTGGCCGTGGTGACGGGTGAGCGGCGCGCGATTCAGCCCGCGTGCGGTTCGATCGGCGCAAGGTATTCGGCCGGCACGGCAGCGGTCGGCCAGATGCCGTTTTCGGCGACGAAGAACGTGTGGCCCTCCCCGTGCATGCGCTGCGCATCGACTTCGACGATCGCGGGCATGCCGTAGCGCGCGCCGACGGCTCGATCGTCCGCCAGACCGGCGCAGGCATCCGCCCCCTCGCCATCCTTGCACATTCCGCCTTGCGGATTTCCCATTGTTGCTAATTTCGATGCACTGAATTGCATTGAACCCCCTAGCACTGGAACCGGTTCCATATATAATTCGCCGCATTCGTCGCCGGGCCCGAAAAGAGGGTCGTGCACGTTGCGCTTGCCGTCGGCAAACGCGCCGTCTAAGTTGAACGGGGGCCATGGGCGATGGCGGACAGATGCAGGCCGATGCCGGTATTTGTCCGACGATAGGGCCCGCGAAGAGGTCGATCCTCGCGGCGCCGCCGGCACCGAGGCGACGTGCGGCTGCAATGACGGGCCACCGCGGATCGCCGCCGGACGCCTGCATCGAGGTTGTGCGCAACACACGAAAGAACAGGGCGACCGGCCGACTGCGGCACGGCTGCCCGCCGGGCACGCGACATGCGGAATGTGCGCGTCTGAACCCGATCCCCAATGATCAACATCCGACCATGTCTACGCCACCTGACAAACCCAATTCGCGTCGCCGTTTCCTACGCACCTCGGTCGCGCTCGTGCCGATCGCGTCGGTCGCCGGCTGCGACCTGCGCTCGTCGTCGTCCGCGACGACGGCCGGCAACGCGTCCGCTGCGTCGGCCAGCGCCGAACGCGCGCCGTACAAGCCGACCTTTTTCGATGCGAAGGAATGGGCGTTCGTCCAGGCCGCCGTCGACCGGCTGATTCCGGCCGACGCCGAAGGCCCCGGCGCACTCGAAGCGGGCGTGCCCGAATTCATCGATCGCCAGATGGAGACGCCGTATGCGCACGGTGCGACGTGGTATATGCAGGGGCCGTTCCAGCAGGGCGTGCCCGAGCTCGGCTACCAGTTGAAGCTGGTGCCGCGCGACATCTACCGGCTCGGCATCGCGGCCGTCAACCGCTATTGCGAAAAGGCGCACGGCAAGGCGTTCGCGGATCTCGACGCGCCGACGCGCGACACGGTGCTCGGCGCGCTGGAAAAGGGCGGCGCGCAGATCGACGACGTCCCGCCCGGCGTGTTCCTCGGCCAGTTGCTGCAGAACACGCGCGAAGGCTACTTCTGCGATCCGGTGCATGGCGGCAATCGCGACATGGCCGCGTGGAAGATGATCGGTTTCCCGGGCGCGCGCGCGGACTTCATGGATTTCGTCAACCAGAGCGGCAAGCCCTATCCGTACGGCCCCGTCTCGATCAACGGGGAGCGCAGCTGATGGCCTCGGATAAGAAGCCGCATGTCGATGCGGTGATCGTCGGCTTCGGCTGGACCGGCGCGATTCTCGCGAAGGAACTGACCGAAGCGGGCCTGAACGTCGTCGCGCTCGAGCGCGGCGAATATCGCGACACCTATCCGGACGGCGCGTACCCGAACACGATCGACGAGCTGACCTACAACATCCGCAAGAAGCTGTTCCTCGACCTGTCGAAGACGACCGTGTCGATCCGCCACGGCCTGCAGGACACCGCGCTGCCGTACCGGCAGCTCGCCGCGTTCCTGCCGGGCGAAGGCGTCGGCGGCGCGGGGCTGCACTGGTCGGGCGTGCACTTCCGGATCACGCCGGAAGAACTGCGCTTGCGCAGCCACTATGAAGAGCGCTACGGCAAGAAGTTCATCCCCGAAGGGATGACGATCCAGGATACGGGCGTCACGTACGACGAGCTCGAGCCGCATTTCGATTTCGCCGAGAAGGTGTTCGGCACGTCGGGGCAGGCGTACAAGGTCGGCGGCAAGGTGGTCGGCGACGGCAACGTGTTCGAGGCGAACCGCAGCGACAACTTCCCGCTGCCGGCGCAGCTCAATACGTATTCGGCGCAGCGCTTCTTCGATGCGGCGCACTCGCTCGGCCTGCATCCGTACCGGCTGCCGTCGGCGAACACGTCGGGGCCGTACACGAACCCGTATGGCGTGCAGATGGGCCCGTGCAACTTCTGCGGCTACTGCAGCGGCTATGCGTGCTACATGTACTCGAAGGCGTCGCCGAACCTGAACATCCTGCCGGCGCTGAAGCAGGCGCCGAACTTCGAGCTGCGCTCGAAGTGCCACGTGCTGCGCGTCGACCTCGACGACACGAAGAAGCGCGCGACCGGCGTGACCTACGTCGATCCGGCCGGGCGTGAAGTGCACCAGCCGGCCGATCTCGTGATCGTGGCCGCGTTCCAGTATCACAACGTGCATCTGCTGCTGCTGTCGGGCATCGGCAAGCCGTACGACCCGGTGTCGGGCGAAGGCGTCGTGGGCCGCAATTTCGCGTACCAGAACCTGTCGACGATCAAGGCGTTCTTCGACAAGGACACCTACACGAATCCGTTCATCGGCGCGGGCGGCAACGGCGTCGCGGTGGACGACTTCAACGCGGACAACTTCGATCACGGCCCGCTCGGTTTCGTCGGCGGCTCGCCGCTGTGGGTGAACCAGGCCGGCGTGAAGCCGATCAGCGGCATCGCGACGCCGCCCGGCACGCCGCAGTGGGGCTCGGCGTGGAAGAAGGCGGTCAAGGACAACTACGCGCACACGATCTCGATGGATGCGCACGGCACGAACATGTCGTACCGCGACGTGTATCTCGATCTCGATCCGACCTATCGCGATTCGTACGGCCAGCCGCTGTTGCGGATGACGTTCGACTGGAAGGACAACGACATCAAGATGGCGCGGTACGTGACCGGGCAGATGAAGAAGATCGCGGAGGCGATGGGGCCGAAGGCGATCGGCGTGTCGACGCGCGAGTTCGGCAAGCACTTCGACTCGCGCCAGTACCAGACGACCCACCTCGTCGGCGGCGCGATCATGGGCACCGACCCGAAGACGAGCGTGCTGAACCGCTATCTGCAGTGCTGGGACGTGCACAACGTGTTCGTGATGGGCGCGTCCGCGCTGCCGCAGGGCATCGGCTACAACCCGACCGGGATTATCGCGGCGCTGGCCTATTGGTCGGCACGCGCGATCCGCGAGCAGTACCTGAAGAATCCCGCCCCGCTGGTGACCGCATGATGAGGACGATGAACCACCACAACGCCGCGCGCCGCGTATCCCCGCTGCGGCGCGCGCTGGCGATCGGCACGGCATGGGCGGCATTCGGTCTCGCGAGCGGCGCCGCATTCGCGCAGCCGGCGTCCGCGCCGGCCGCGGCTTCGGGCCCGGCGGCCGCACCGGCTGCCCAGTCCGCCGACGCGGCCCTCGTCAAGCGCGGCGAATACCTTGCCCGCGCAGGCGACTGCATCGCCTGCCACACCGCGAGCGGCGGCAAGCCGTTCGCGGGCGGGCTGAAGTTCGACACGCCGATCGGCGGCATCTACTCGACGAACATCACGCCGGACCCGAAGACGGGCCTCGGCGGCTGGACCTACGAGGACTTCACCCGCGCGGTACGCGAAGGCGTGCGCAAGAACGGCGACACGATGTATCCGGCGATGCCGTTCCCGTCGTATGCGCGGCTGACCGACGACGACATGAAGGCGCTGTACGCGTACTTCATGCACGGCGTCGCGCCGGTCGAGCACGAGAACCGCGCGGTCGACATCGTGTGGCCGCTGTCGATGCGCTGGCCGCTCGGCATCTGGCGCAAGATGTTCGCGCCGTCGCCGAAGCCGTTCGACGCGGCACCGTACACGGACCCGGTGGTCGCGCGCGGCGCGTACCTGGTGCAGGGGCTCGGCCACTGCGGCGCGTGTCATACGCCGCGCGCGCCGACGATGCAGGAGCGCGGGCTGACCGACGCGGACGGCCTCGACTTCCTGGCCGGCGGCGCGGCGATCGACGGCTGGGTGCCGACGAGCCTGCGCGGCGAGCCGCGCACGGGCCTCGGCACGTGGAACGAAACCGAGATCGTGCAGTTCCTGAAGACCGGCCGCACGCTGCGCACGGCCGCGTTCGGGGGAATGACGGACGTGGTCGGCCACAGCATGCAGCACATGACCGACGACGACCTGAACGCGATCGCGCGCTATCTGAAGACGTTGCCGCCGCGCGTGCAGGGCGAGCAGCCGCACGTGTACGACGCGGCCGCCGCGAAGGCGCTGCAGAGTGGCGACGCGGGCAAGCCGGGCGCGGCCGTCTATCGCGACAACTGCATGGCCTGCCATCGCAGCGACGGTCACGGCTACACGCGCGTGTTCCCGGCGCTCGCCGGCAACCCGGTCGTGCAGGGCGACGATCCGACCTCACTGATCCACGTCGTGCTGGAAGGCAGCGCGCTGCAAGGGACGCGTACCGCGCCGTCGACCTTCACGATGCCGCCGTTCGGCTGGCGCCTGTCGGACCAGGAAGTCGCGGACGTGTCGAATTTCGTGCGCACGAGCTGGGGCAACACGGGCGCGCCGGTGACCGCCGCGCAGGTCGCGAAGGTGCGCAAGAGCGTGCCGTCGACGCGGCCCGAGCCGCCGCCGGGCGCGCGGTTCCCGCAAGCGTCGCGCTGACGGGGCATCGACCCGCCTGCCGCCCCGGTCAGCGCCGACGGGCGGCGGGGCGGCGATGTCTTTCCCGTTGCCGGGGTTGCACCCCGCCAATACGCGCCGCCGCGTGAAATTTTTTCGGCGGCGCGACATTTTTCCGCCTCATCCCGTATCCTTTCACTCTTGAACCTTACTAAATAGTTACAAGAACTTGGGAGGGGGGATGCCTCATGACGTCAGCCTGATTGCGTTGCTCGCGGCCGGTTTCGGTCTCGCGATGATCTTCGGTTACCTCGCGTCGCTGCTGAAAATGCCGCCGCTCGTCGGCTATCTGCTCGCCGGGATCGTGATCGGCCCCGGTACGCCCGGCTTCGTCGGCGACCTGTCGCTCGCGCAGCAGCTCGCCGAAGTCGGCGTGATGCTGCTGATGTTCGGCGTCGGTCTGCACTTTTCGCTCGGCGATCTCCTCGCGGTGCGCAAGATCGCGCTGCCGGGCGCCATCGTGCAGATCACCGTCGCGACGCTGCTCGGCGGCGGGCTCGCGCTCACGTGGGGCTGGAGTCTCGGTGCGGCGCTCGTGTTCGGGCTCGCGCTGTCGGTCGCGAGCACCGTCGTGTTGCTGCGGGCACTCGAAGGACGCGGGCTCGTCGAGACGGTCAACGGGCGCATCGCGGTGGGCTGGCTGGTCGTCGAGGATCTCGTGATGGTGCTCGTGCTGGTCCTGCTGCCCCCGGTGGCGGGGCTGCTCGGCGGCACGCCGCCCGGCGACGCGCATGCGGCCGGCGGCAGCGTGTGGGGCACGCTCGGCGTCACGATGCTGAAGGTCGCGGCGTTCATTGCGTTGATGCTGGTGGTCGGCAAGCGCGTGTTTCCGCGCATTCTGTGGCTCGTCGCGCGCACCGGTTCGCGCGAATTGTTCACCCTCTGCATGATTGCCGCGGCGGTCGGCATCGCGTTCGGCGCGGCGAAGCTGTTCGACGTGTCGTTCGCCCTCGGCGCGTTCTTCGCCGGGATGATGATGCGCGAGTCGGAATTCAGCCGGCGCGCGGCCGACGAGACGCTGCCGCTGCGCGACGCATTCTCGGTGCTGTTCTTCATTTCGGTCGGCATGCTGTTCGATCCGAAGATATTGCTCGACCAGCCGCTGCACGTGATCGAGGTCGCGGCCATCGTGCTGATCGGCAAGACGGTCGCGGCCGTGGCGCTCGTGATTGCATTCCGCTATCCGCTGAACACGGCGCTGACCGTGGGCGCCGGCCTGGCGCAGATCGGCGAATTCTCGTTCATCCTCGCGGGGCTCGGCCGGGCGCTCGGGCTGCTGTCGGCCGAGGGGCAGAGCCTGATCCTCGCGGTCGCGCTGATCTCGATCGCGATGAACACGCTGCTGTTCGCGACGATCGATCCGGCGCTCGCATGGATCCGCAAGCATTCGGCGTTCGCGCGCAAGCTCGAGGCGCGCGACGATCCGCTCGCCGCGCTGCCGATGTCGACGCCGCAGACGCATCTGACCGGGCAGGTCGTGATCGTCGGCTATGGCAAGGTCGGCACGCGGATCGCGCATGCACTGGACGAGCGCGGGATCGCGTATGTCGTCGTCGAGCAGAATCGCGAACTCGTCGAGAAGCTGCGCGCGGACGGCATCGCGGCCGTATCGGGTGACGCGATCGAGCCGATCGTGCTCGTGCAGGCGCATATCGCCCGCGCCGGGATGCTGGTCGTGACGCTGCCCGACGTGTTTGACGTGCGGCAGATCGTCGAGATCTCGCGCACGCTCAACCCGACGCTCGAGGTCGTGCTGTGCACGAACAGCGGCGACGAGGCCGCGCTGCTGTCGAGCGAGGGCATCGGCACCGTGTTCATGGGCGAGACCGAACTCGCGCGCGGGATGACCGAACACGTGCTCGGCCGGATGGCGAAACCGGTCGCGGCGGCGCATTGACGGCGTACGGCGGCGGCCGGCCCTGCGCGCTTCAGTCTCTGTGGTGTGTTGCTGCAGAGCGGGATAGGGCGGGGCGATGCGGATACGGCATCGCCGCCGGCGTCGTCAGCCTGCGGTAGCCGCCTTCGCGGGCGCGGGCGTGCCGGATTGCGCGGCCGTCTTGAGCGATGCCGACGGTTTCTGCGTGACGGTCGTGGTTGCCGCCGCCGCTTTCGGCGCGGCGACCGTCTTCTGCGGCGCGGCGGCCTTCGCCGGCGCGTTCTTCTCCGGTTCGACCGGTGCATCGGGCGGCACGCCGAGCAGCTGCAGCGAGCCGCTCGTGACCGACGCGAACACCGGGCCGGCCACGGTGCCGCCGTAGTAGCCCTTGCCGCGCGGCTCGTCGATCATCACCGCGACGATCAGGCGCGGGTCGCTCATCGGCGCCATCCCGGCGAACAGCGCGCGGTACTTGCCTTTCGCATAGGTCGCGCCGACCTGCTTGCGTGCGGTACCCGTCTTGCCGCCGATCCGGTAGCCGTCCACGCGCGCGCGGCGCCCGGTGCCGCCTTCACCCACCGCCATCTCGAGCATCGAGCGGATCGCGGCGGCCGTTTGCGGCGACGTCACGCGGTGGCCGCGGTGCGCGTCGATCGTCTGCTGGTCGGTGCCGTTCTTCAGCAGCGACACCGGGTGCAGCGTGCCGTCGCCCGCATAGGCGGTGTAGGTCTGCGCGATCTGCAGCAGCGACATCGACAGCCCGTAGCCGTACGCCATCGTCGCCTGCTCGATCGGCCGCCAGCGCTTGTAGCCGCGCAACCGGCCCGACGCGACGCCCGGGAACGTCAGTTCCGGTGCGCGGCCGATCCCGTACTCCTGGTATTTGTTCCAGATCGTTTCGGCGGGCAGGTTCAGCGCCAGTTTCGCGAGCGCGACGTTGCTCGACTTCTGCAGCGCCTGCGATACCGTCAGCGACCCATGATTCGACGTGTCGTGGATCACCGCCGGGCCGATCTTGTAGGTGCCCGGCGACGTGTTGATGATCGTGTTCGGCGTGACCTTGCGCTCGTCGATCGACAGCGCGACGACGAGCGGCTTGATCGTCGAGCCCGGTTCGAACGTGTCGATCACCGCGCGGTTGCGCAATTGCTGGCCGGTGAGGCGGGCGCGGTCGTTCGGGTCGAAGGTCGGATAGTTCGCGAGCGCGAGGATCTCGCCGTTCTGCGCGTCGAGCACGACGACGCTGCCGGCCTGCGCGTTGTTTTCGATCACGGCGGCCTTGAGCTGGCTGAACGCGAGCTGCTGGATGCGGCGGTCGATCGTCAGTTCGATCGTCGCGCCGTGCTGCGCGGGCACGAGCGGGCGCGTGTCCGACACGATGCGGCCGAGCCGGTCGCGGATCACCTCCCGCTGGCCCGACGTGCCCTGCAGGCGCGCGTTCGCCGCGAGCTCGACACCTTCCTGGCCCCTGTCCTCGACGTTCGTGAAACCGACCACGTGCGCGGCCGATTCGCCTTCCGGGTAGAAGCGCTTCGAATCGGCGATCTGCGTGATGCCGTCGATCGCGAGCTTGTCGAGCCGGCTGGCGGTGTCCGCGTCGACCTGTCGCTTGAGCAGCACGAACGTCTTGTCGTTGCCGAGACGTCGCTTCACCTCGACGAGCGGCATGTCGAGCAGCTTCGCGATCTGCGGGTAATCGGTGTCGGCGACCTGTTTCGGGTTCGCCCAGATTTCATAGGTCGACAGGCTGACCGCGAGCATCGCGCCGTTGCGGTCGACGATGCGCCCGCGCATCGCGTCGAGCTCGATCGTGCGCTGATAGCGCTTCTGGCCCTGGCCGACGTAGAAATCCTGGTTCGCGACCTGCACCCAGAAAGCGCGCGCGATCAGCGCCGCGAACGCGAGGAACACGACGACCACGATCAGCCGCGAGCGCCACATCGGCAGGCGCGCCGCGAGCATCGGATTCTTGGTCGCCGCCGCGTACGGAGCGGCGGGGCGGGTCTTCTTTTTCAAGCTCATGCAATGGCCGGGTCGGGCCGCCGGATGGCGGCTGGTCAGTCTGAATAATGCGATTGTAATAAATGAGTAAACATCGTGTGTGGAAAGTGTGTTCCGGCCCCGCAAAAAGGCGAATGGCAGGCCGTCTGAAAAGGGAGAGGAAGGAGCAGGAAAGGCGGGGCCGGCGCGAGATTCCGCGCCACGTGCGGATGATGGAACACGGACGATCCATCGCATGCCGATGCGGGCGGATGGTCTGCGGCATGGTTCGATCGCGATCGTCCCGGCGCGCGATCAATTGCCCGCACTTCGGTTATTTCTTTAATCTCGAAAATGAAAAGCGCCTCCCACCGAGGCGCCATTCATACTGAATATCGAAATGAATATCACTGATACCGGAATAAACCCGAAAACCGCAGACGATAGATGTCAATAATACCTATCGGGCAACGGAAATAAATTCCTGGTATTCCGGCTGGGTCGTGCAGGTATCGACCGCCTGCAGGCGCCACGCGCCGTCGGGATGCTCGCCGGCGAGCACCGCGCGGCCCTGTTCGCGCCGCGTCGCATCGAACGACAGGCCCTTCAGCTGACAGACGGCATTGCCGCTGTCGGCCGCGCACAGCGCCATCGCGCCCTCCACATCGCGGACCTTGCCCCAGGTCGGGAGGTCGATGCCCTGATGTGCCTCGCGCGACCACAGCCCCTCGTCGGTATCGACCCACAATACCGCGAACGAATGCCGGGTTGCCGATTCGCTGCCATTAATCCGAATGGTGAGGCGCATTGCATCGTCTCCTGAAAAAAATGACGCATCCGACCGTTTTGACTTGAACAGTCTAGATAGACTGGTGTGAAACGCAAGTGATAATCCGCAATAAATCCATATTGAGCCCATTTCGATTTCAGATGAAACGACGTCTGACGATTCATGGTCGTTCCGGAGGCGTCAGCACACGCGGGCGATACCGGCGACAGCGGCGTCCGGGCCGGCACGCGCGACGGTCAGGACATGGGACGACAGGGCCGCTCGCCGCGTCGATCTGTCGCGCGCCGGCCGCCGTCGAAACCGGGCGAGCGACGCGCATCCGGCGCCGGTCGAATGCAGTCGGGCGAGGCCTTTCTGCGTTTTGACGCAGCGGCCGGCACGACACACTCCGACAATCGCGTACAAATCGGCACACTTTCACGAAACTTTCGGGACAGACTTGCATGCGGTCCGGCCCCACACTGGGAACTTCCCGATCCTGTGCCGCGGATGCCCGTCCGCGCCGGCTGCCGCTGGCTCGTGCCAGAGCGCGATCGACGCGATCGCAGGGCGCACGCCTGATCGGGAGCCGCCGGGGCGCGCGTCAGCCCCGGCCCGGCCAGTGAGCCGTGCGCCGCCCGCAACCGCGGGTGCCGCGCCGCCTGGCCGACTCTTCGAAGGAGACTATCGTGCTGATCTGGAAAACCGCGTTGTCGCTGAACTGGCGGACGAGCCTCGTGTCGCCGGCCAGCGCACCGGTCGCGGCGGCGAACGTCGGACGGCTGGTGCTGACCGGCGCGACCGGCTTCATCGGCAGTACCGTGCTGACCGCGCTCGTCAATGCAGGGTTGCTCGAACGCATCGTCTGCGTCGTGCGCGCGCAGGATCGCGGCCACGCGGTCGCGCGGCTGCGTGAAGCCGCGCTGCGCGCGGGGCTCGCGCCGTACTGGGCGTCGCGCCTGACCGACGCGAACGTGATCGTCGGCGCGCTCGGCGACGTGTGGCACGGCGCCGATGCGCCGCGCCTGGCTGGCGCGACCCACGTGATTCACTGCGCGGGCCATGCGTCGCCGGCCGACGGCGCGCACCTGCAGGCCGACGTCGCCGATGCGGTGCGCTTCGCCGAACGCTTTGCGCGCGCGCCGCGCCTGCAGCGCTTCGTCTACGTCGGCACGGCCTACGCGCATGCCGGCCGTGGCGGAATCGTGCGGGAAGAGGCGGAACGCGACGCCGGGAACGATGTCGCGCCGGGCGACGAAGGTCTACCGGGCGCGGTGCTCGCGGCCGATTACCTGCACGCGAAGGCGGAGACGGAACAGCGCCTGCGCGCGCTCGGGCTGCCGCTCGTCGTCGTGCGGCCGTCGCACGTGGTCGGCCACACGGTGCTCGGTACGCGGCCCGCGCCGAATTCGTTCTGGATGTTCCGGCTTGCGCATGCGGCGCGCCGCTTCACCGCGCGGCCGATGACGCGCATCGACATCGTGTCGGTGGACGACGTGGCGCGCGCGACGATGCTGCTGGCCGTCAAGCCGACGCTCGCGCACGACGTCTATCACGTGTCGGCCGGCGACGAGGCGCCGCAAGTCGCGCAGATCGTGCGCGCGATGGACGAGGCGGCGGGGATGACCGGGGCGCCGCGCTACGCGGCATGCGCGCCGGCCGAACTGCCGCTCGTCGTGCGCGACGTGCTCGGGCGCCCCGACCCGGCACTCGAGCGCGTGATCGGCCGAGCGTTGCAGCGCTGCGGGGAATTCGCGACGGTCGATCGCGTGTTCGACAACCGCCGCGTGCGCGACGAAATCGATTTCGAGCCGTTGCCGTTCATCGATTACGTCGAGGAGTGCATGCGCACGTCGCGCGGAGTGGCCGTGACCGAACTGATGCGCGGCGCGATCCACTGACCGCCACTGACGCCCGCGTCGCACCGGCGCCCGTTCCCGCACGTGGCGGGCGCCGCTTTAGGCGTGGCTGCCGAGCTCGATGAGCCGGTCGAGCGCGCGGTAGATGTCCTCGAGGCCGTCCTGGCCGAATCGCGATTCGAGCTGACGATATTGCTCGTCGATGCGCGGACCGATTTCCGTCACCAGTTTCCTGCTTTGCGGCGTCAGGCTGACCAGCAGCCGGCGCTGATCCTCCTGCGCGCGCATGCGCGTGATCAGGCCGTCGCGCTCCATCCGTTCCAGCACGCCGGTCAGGCTCGGGCTCAGGATGCAGCAGCGTTTCGCGATCTGCCCGGCTTCGAGCGCCTGCGCCGGTTCGCCGTCGAGCACGCGGATGATCCGCCATTGCTGTTCGGTCAGCGAGAATTCCTTGAGAATGGGGCGAAACAGGCCCATCAGCGTTTCGCGGGCCTCGAGCAGCAGCATGGCCAGGTTGCGATGGTCGAGCGTACGGTTCATCAGGGTGAGCAGAGGACGGGGACGCATCAATCTTAACAGCCGAAGCTGATGGATTTCGTGTATCAGGGTAATCGAGGTTGCCAGCGCCCGATTGTTTACTTAAGATGTTAAGTATTGACGATGCGCCGCGACGCGCGGCAGGGGAATGACGCATGGAGCTGTCTTGCACGACCGCCGCGGCGCCGCCGTTGCCGGTCGCCATCGGTACCGTCTACGGCGCGCTGCTCAACGAGCGCGCGGCCCTCGCCGCGCTCGGCGATGCCGTGAACGCGCCGCCTTACGGCCGCCCGCCGCAGGCGCCGATCCTCTACATCAAATCCGCCAACACGCATGTGGCCGACGGCGCGGCCGTCGCCGTGCCGGCCGGCGTCGACGCGCTGGAGATCGGCGCGTCGGTGGCCGTCGTGTTCGCCCGGCGCGCGACGCGCGTGGCGGCCGCGCAGGCGCTCCACTACGTGCACGGCTTCACGCTCGCGAGCGACCTGTCGGTGCCGCATCCCGATTACTACCGTCCGGCCGTGCGTTTCAAGTGCCGTGACGGCTTTTGCCCGCTCGGCCCGGCGATCGTGCCGGCCGCCGCGCTCGCCGATGTCGACGCGATCGGCCTGACGGTGCGGATCGACGGCGAGGTGGCCGCGTCCGCATCGACCGCGACGCTGATTCGCCCGGTGCGCGACCTGATCGCCGACGTGACGGCCTTCATGTCGTTCGACGCGGGCGACGTGCTGCTGCTCGGCGTCGCGGGCGGCGCACCGCGCGCCCGCGCGGGCAGCACGATCGAGATCGCCGCGACCGGTATCGGCACGCTGCGGCATACGCTGATCGCGGAGGAAGCACGATGAAGACGGCGCGCGTGATCTACAACGGGGCACTGCATGCAGCCGAACCGGCAGGCGACGGCGCGATCCGCCTCGATACGGGGCGCGTGGTGGCGGAGGACGCGGTGGCGTGGCTGCCGCCCGTCGCGCCGCGCACGACGTTCGCGCTCGGCCTGAACTACGCCGACCATGCGAAGGAACTCGCGTTCAACGCGCCGAGCGAACCGCTGATCTTCCTGAAGGGGCCGAACACGTTCGTCGGCCACCGGTCGCGCACGGTGCGCCCGGCGGACGCCACGCACATGCACTACGAGTGCGAGCTGGCCGTCGTGATCGGCCGGCCCGCGCGCCATGTGAGCCGCGCGCAGGCCATCGACTACGTGGCCGGCTATACGGTCGCGAACGACTACGCGATCCGCGACTATCTCGAGAACTACTACCGCCCGAACCTGCGCGTGAAGAACCGCGACACCTGCACGCCGCTCGGGCCGTGGTTCGTCAGCCGCGACGAGATCGGCGACGCGGGCGACCTGACGCTGCGCACGACGGTGAACGGCCGGGAGACGCAGCGAGGCAGCACGCGCGACATGGTCTTCGACGTGCCCGCGCTGATCGAGCACATCAGCAGCTTCATGACGCTCTCGCCGGGCGACCTGATCCTGACCGGCACGCCCGAGGGGCTCGCGGACACGAAGCCGGGCGACGAGGTCGTGACCGAAATCGAAGGGATCGGCCGGCTCGTGAGCACGATCGTCGGCGAAGCAGACTACTATCGCGCCGGCTGAGGCCGTCGCCCAAGGAGAGCACATGACCATCAAGCACTGGATCGACGGCCGCGAAGTGGAGAGCCGCGAAACCTTCACGACGCTGAACCCGGCGACGGGCGACGTCATCACCGAGGTCGCGTCGGGCGGCGAGGCCGAGGTCGACGCCGCCGTGCGCGCGGCGAAGGAAGCATTTCCGAAATGGGCGAACACGCCGGCGAAGGAGCGCGCGAAGCTGATGCGCAAGCTCGGCGAGCTGATCGAGCGGAACGTGCCGATGCTCGCGGCGCTGGAGACGCAGGATACCGGCCTGCCGATCGCGCAGACGAGCAAGCAGCTGATTCCGCGCGCGTCCGAGAACTTCAACTTCTTCGCGGAAGTATGCGTGCAGATGAACGGCCGCACTTATCCGGTCGACGACCAGATGCTGAACTACACGCTGTACCAGCCGGTCGGCGTGTGTGCACTGGTGTCGCCGTGGAACGTGCCGTTCATGACGGCCACGTGGAAGACGGCGCCGTGTCTCGCGCTCGGCAACACGGCCGTGCTGAAGATGTCGGAGCTGTCGCCGCTCACGGCCGACCAGCTCGGCCGGCTCGCGCTCGAGGCCGGCATCCCGCCCGGCGTGCTGAACGTCGTGCAGGGTTACGGCGCGACGGCCGGCGATGCGCTCGTGCGGCATCCGGACGTGCGCGCGGTGTCGTTCACGGGCGGCACGGTCACGGGCAAGCGGATCATGGAACGCGCGGGCCTGAAGAAGTACTCGATGGAGCTCGGCGGCAAGTCGCCGGTGCTGATCTTCGACGACGCGGATTTCGACCGCGCGCTCGACGCGTCGTTGTTCACGATTTTCTCGATCAACGGCGAACGCTGCACCGCGGGCTCGCGGATCTTCGTTCAGCGCACGATCTACGATCGCTTCGTGCAGGAATTCGCGCGCCGCGCGAACAACCTGGTGGTCGGCGATCCGGCCGATCCGGGCACGAATCTCGGCGCGATGATCACGCGCCAGCACTGGGAGAAGGTGACGGGCTATATCCGCCTCGGCGAGCAGGAAGGCGCGCGCGTGGTCGCGGGCGGTGCGGACAAGCCGGCAGGGTTGCCCGACCATCTGCGCCGCGGCAACTTCGTGCGGCCGACCGTATTCGCCGACGTCGACAACCGGATGCGTATCGCGCAGGAAGAGATCTTCGGGCCGGTTGCATGCATCATCCCGTTCGAGGACGAGGAAGAAGGGTTGCGGCTCGCGAACGACACGGCGTACGGCCTCGCGTCGTACATCTGGACGCAGGACGTCGGCAAGGTGCATCGGCTCGCGCGCGGCATCGAGGCCGGGATGGTGTTCGTGAACAGCCAGAACGTGCGCGACCTGCGCCAGCCGTTCGGCGGCGTGAAGGAATCGGGCACCGGGCGCGAGGGCGGCGAGTACAGTTTCGAGGTGTTCGCGGAGATCAAGAACGTGTGCATCTCGATGGGTTCGCATCACATTCCTCGCTGGGGCGTGTAACGGGAGCGGGTCGTGTCGCCGCAAGAACGAACGATTGGGAGACTTAACGATGGGCAAACTGTCCCTCGCCGCGAAGATCACGCACGTGCCGTCGATGTACCTGTCGGAACTGCCCGGCCGGCATCACGGCTGCCGTGAGGCGGCGATCCGCGGCCACCGGCTGATCGGCGAGCGCTGCCGCGCGCTCGGCGTCGACACGATCGTCGTGTCGGACGTGCACTGGCTCGTCAACGCGGGCTATCACGTGAACTGCAATGCGCGGTTCGCCGGCACCTATACGAGCAACGAGCTGCCGCATTTCATCCGCGACATGCAGTACGCGTATCCGGGCAACCCGGCGCTCGGCCGGCTGATCGCGGAAACGGCCACCGAGCGCGGCGTCGCGACGCGTGCGCACGAGATCGACAGCCTCGAGCTCGAATACGGCACGCTCGTGCCGATGCGCTACATGAACGGCGACCAGCACTTCAAGGTCGTGTCGATCGCCGGCTGGTGCATGTGGCACACGCTCGACGAAAGCCGGCGCTTCGGCGAGGCGCTGCTCGAAGCGATCGAGAAGAGCGATTCGAACGTCGCGTTCCTGGCGAGCGGCTCGCTGTCGCACCGCTTCAACGACAACGGCAGCCCCGAGGAATCGATCCACGAGATCAGCCGCGAATTCTTCCGGCAGGTCGACCTGCGCGTGGTCGAACTGTGGAAACAGGGCGATTTCAAGACCTTCTGCGCGATGCTGCCGGAGTACAACGTGCATTGCCACGGCGAAGGCGGCATGCACGACACGGCGATGCTGCTCGGGCTGCTCGGCTGGGATCGTTACGACCGGCCCGTCGAGATCGTCACCGACTATTTCGCGAGCTCGGGCACCGGGCAGATCAACGCGATCTTCCCGTTGCCCTGAGCGTGGCCGCCCGCCACGCATTCGAATCCGACCGGAGACTTGCCATGCCCCACATCGTCGTCGAATACACCGCGAACATCCGCGACGACGCCCGCATTCCCGTGCTGCTGCGCACGATCAACGCGACGCTGATCGCACAGGGCGGCGTGTTCCCGACCGGCGGCATCCGTTCGCGCGCGCTCGAGCTGCACGACTACTGCGTCGCCGACGGTACGGAGGACGACGCGTTCGTCCACGTGACGCTGAAGATCGGCTCGGGCCGCACCGACGCGCAGAAAAAAGCCGCGTGCGACGCGCTGTTCGATGCGATCAAGGTGCATTTCGCCGAGTTGTACGCGAAACGCTACCTTGCATTGTCGATGGAACTGACCGAGTTCAGCGAAAGCGGCTCGTACAAGCACAACAACATTCACGCCCGCTACAAGCGGGCCGGCTGAACTCCACTCCCGATCCGACCATGCTCGAACCCGCCATCATCGACCAGCTCGCGCACCGTCTGCACGACGCCGAACGCGCGCGCACGCAGATCCGCCAGATCTCGCTCGACCATCCCGACATCACGATCGACGACGCGTATGCGATCCAGCGCGCGTGGGTGACCCTCAAGCTCGCGGAAGGCCGCACGCTGAAGGGGCACAAGATCGGCCTCACGTCGAAGGCGATGCAGAACACGTCGCAGATCGACGAGCCCGACTACGGCGCGCTGCTCGACGACATGTTCTTCGAGGACGGCGGCACGATCCCGACCGGCCGCTTCATCGTGCCGCGCGTCGAGGTCGAGCTCGCGTTCGTGCTCGGCAAGCGGCTCACCGGCCCGAACTGCACGATCTTCGACGTGTACGACGCGGTCGATTACGTCGTGCCGGCGCTCGAGATCATCGATGCGCGCAGCCAGTCGATCGACCCCGAGACGAAACGGCCGCGCAAGGTGTTCGACACGATCGCCGACAACGCGGCGAACGCGGGCGTCGTGATCGGCGGCCGGCCGGTGCGCCCGCGGGACGTCGATTTGCGCTGGGTGGCGGCGATCATGTCGCGCAACGGCGTGGTCGAGGAAACCGGTGTCGCGGCCGGCGTGCTGAACCATCCGGCGAATGGCGTCGCGTGGCTCGCGAACCGGCTGTCGCGCTTCGACGTCGCGCTGGAACCTGGGCAGGTCGTGCTGGGCGGGTCGTTTACGCGGCCCTGCGCGGCGCGTTCGGGCGATACGTTCAGCGTCGACTACGGCCCGCTCGGGACGATCCAGTGCTACTTCGCGTGAGGTGAGGAACGATGCGGATTTCATCGAATGTCTTCAAGGCCGCGCTCGCACGCGGTGACGCGCAGGTCGGCCTGTGGCTCGGCCTCGCGAATCCGTACAGCGCCGAAGTGGTCGCGGGCGCCGGTTTCGACTGGCTGCTGATCGACGGCGAGCATGCGCCGAACACGGTGCCGACGATCCTCGCGCAACTGCAGGCGATCGCGCCGTATCCGTCGCATCCGGTCGTGCGCGTGCCGTGGAACGATCCGGTGATCGTCAAGCAGGTGCTCGATCTCGGCGCGCAGACGCTGCTCGTGCCGATGGTGCAGAGCGCGGACGAAGCGCGTGCGGCGGTGGCCGCGACGCGTTACCCGCCGCACGGAATGCGCGGCGTCGGCAGTGCGCTGGCGCGCGCATCGCGGTGGAATCGCGTCGGCGAGTACCTGCATCGCGCGAACGACGAGATGGCCGTGCTCGTGCAGGTCGAGACGCGCGCGGGGCTCGACGCGATCGATGCGATCGCGCGGGTCGACGGCGTGGACGGCGTATTCATCGGGCCGGCCGATCTGGCCGCCGATCTCGGTCATCTCGGCCATCCCGGGCACCCGGACGTGCAAGCTGCGATCGACGGTGCGATCCGCGCGATCAAGGCGGCCGGCAAGGCGCCGGGCATCCTGAGCGCGGATGAAGCGGCCGCGCGGCGCTATCTGGATGCGGGGGCGTTGTTCGTCGCGGTCGGCGTCGATACGACGCTGCTGGCACGGAGCGCGGAGCGGCTCGCCGCGCAGTTCAAGGGCCGCGGCGGCGACGCGAAGAAGGGCGACGGCACGTATTGACGCAGCGGTTGCGCACGGCGGTTTTGGTCTGCCGAACCCCGGCCTGCCGTCCTGCAACTTCATGTGCGTGCAGAGCTGCCCATTCTGCGTGTCGTTCTGCGTCCATATATTTCCCGGGCGTTGTCCCCAGCGCTCGCGCCAGTCTGGCCTGCTGGCGCTACTGCGCAAACGTCTGCCCCGTCTCGGCGGCGAAGCGGCGGCACGTCGTCCGCTCACCGATGCCGGCCCATTCGACCCGTTCCTCCGGTCGCCGGTTGTCCGCGAGGTTCGTAGCCAGTACATCGGTGATCTTCCTGAACCGCAGACCCTGTGGCCGCGCGAGCCGTTGTGCCTCGATACGCCAAGTTTTTGTAAACCTGATGCAATACTGATCTGAGTGCAGTTAGAATCGCGCAAGAGAGCCCATGTCATATTAATGACAATAAGTAAGCAAAAAGTAATAAAGGGATGGGAATGGACGCGCAAGATATTGTGAGGGCCCTTCACGGCGGATTGCTTCAGCAAGACCGTCTGCTGAAACTCGATACCCCGCTCGGCACCAACGTGCTGCTACCGCATCGTGTAGCGGGCTGGTCTCGGATCGGACGACAGTACGACTTCACGCTCGATGTGTTGTCGACGCGCAACGATCTCAAACTGAAGAAACTGATCGGGCAACCCATCACCCTGTGGATCCAGCAGGCTAACAAGTCGTATCTGCCTCGGCATGGCTATGTTTACTCGATAAGACGGCTGGGAGCGGAAGGTGGGCTGACCAGCTACCAGATCGGATTCGCATCGTGGATGAATTTCCTCAAGTTTCGCCGAGATCAACGTATCTGGCAGGACAGGCCTGTCGATGAAATCCTCAGCGACGTGTTCAACGCCCATCCGCAAGCGAAAGGACAGTTCAAGTTCGCACTTTCAAAGCCGCTGCCGCCAAGATCGTATTGCACTCAGTACGAGGACGACTGGAACTTCGTTCACCGGCTCATGGAGGCAGAAGGACTGTTCGGCATCTGGACGCAGGCTGGCGATGGCAAGTCGCACATGCTGACAGTTACTGATCGCCTAGACACTTGTGAGCAATCTACGCCGAAAGCGGTTCAATTTTCGCGAGACGGTGCAAATAGCGAGGTCGACGCACTGGTTCACTGGTCAGGAGTGCGAGTCCTACATAGCGCCGTGCTGACGACGCGCACGTTCGACTACAAGAATCCATCTTCCCTGGGAAATCCCAAGGGCACTAATGTACCGACAGTGTTGCCCGAATTGCCCGAACAGTTGGAGATGTACGAGTACACCGGCCCCTACACCTACCTGAAGCAAGAGCGAGGAGATTACCTTGCCAAGGTGCAAATGGAGGAGTGGGAGTCGAGCGCCAAGCGGTTCTACGGTACTGGCAGCCTGCGTGCGGCCGATGCGGGCAGGTGGTTCGAATTCACCGGGCATCCGGAGCACGATCGGGATTCTGCCGAGCGGCGTGAATTCGCGATTATCGAAACCGTATGGCTGATTGAGAACAACCTCCCAGGCTCAAGTCATCACGCTAACTTCCCTCATGGACTGCAGGAGCGTCTGTCCGACGCAATGGCGAGCCGGGGCATCGGAAACACATCGATCATTGTGCACGATGATGGAGCCAAAGGCTTCTTTCTCGTCGAGATAGAGGCGCAAAGAAAGGCCGTTCCGTATCGCAGCCCGTTCGAACACCGCAAGCCGGTCATGCAGATGCAGACGGCTACTGTGGTGGGTCCGCAAGGTCAGGAAGTCTATACGGATGAACTGGGGCGCGTGAAGGTGCAGTTCCACTGGGATCGTATTGGAAAACGTGACGAGCGCAGTTCGTGCTGGGTGCGGGTTGCACAGCCGTGGTCCAGCGCTCAGTTTGGCGGTATCCAGTTACCGAGAGTCGGTGACGAGGTGGTCGTGCCATTTTTCGATGGTGACCCTGACAGGCCGGTGATCACGGCCCGTGTGGGGAACGGCACGCATCGGCCGCAGTGGAATCTTCCCGATCAACATGCCCTGTCAGGCTTCGTCAGCAAGGAGATTGGTGGAGAGCAGAACAACGTCTGGCTGAAAGACGACACGGCGGGGCAAGTGCAGACCCAGATTCGGAGCGATCATCTTGAGTCAGGACTGCATTTGGGCTACCTCACGCGAGTCAGCGAACCCACTGGGCGCGGCGAGAAGCGTGGTGAGGGCGCGGAGTTGCGCACGGATGGTCACGTTGCGGTACGCGGCGCACGCGGGATGCTCCTGTCGACGCATGCCCGCCCCGGAGCGACTGGGGATACTTTCAGTGTCGACGAGGTGAATCTCCAACTTGTGAACGCGCAGGATATAGCCGCCGGCGTCGCGCAGTCGGCCCAGGCAGCAGGCGCGCAAGATGGCGAGCAAAAGGCTATTGCCAATTCGCTGAAGAGCCAGGCGAACTCGATAAAAGGTGGCGGTACGCTCAAACAGTTCGAGCGGCCGTATTTGGTGTTGGCCAGCCCTGCAGGCGTCGCGGCCACGACTGACGAACAGATTCACCTGAGCAGTGGCAAAACCACTGCAGTTACCACTGGCGAACATATGTCCGTCAGTACGGGCGGTGGATTTTTCGCCAGTGCACGTCGAGCGTTGCGCCTGTTCGCCTATGAGGCCGGTATGAGGCTCGTTGCGGCGGCCGGCGACATCGACGTGAAGGCACTAAAGGACAGCATCAATCTGCTGGCGAAGCTGAACGTTACGGTGACGGCCACGAAAATCACTATTAGTGCGCAGCAGGAGGTCGAGATCAACGGGGGCGGGAGCTATACCCGGTGGACAAGCGGGCAAATCAAGAGCGGCACATCGGGCGGCTTTGAAGTGCATTCGGCAAGCCAGACGTTCGTTGGTCCTGATAGCGTAAGCGCGCCGATTATTCCTGCTTTGCCGCCAGAGAAGGAGCAACTGCACTTCGCTTTGCAGGCGTTACCGGGTGAAGGGCATTTGATTTCCGGCGAGCCCTATGAGCTATACAAGGGGAGCGCAAAGATCGGCGCAGGCGTCACTGACGAATTCGGTCGGATCGTTGTGGACGATCACCAGGCAGGTACTCAAGCCTACACTGCTAAACTCAGCAACGGCGCAGAATACAATTTAAACGTCAAGGATGCGCTCAACGAAGAATCTGATCACCCGGATCAACGCACGAATCAAGGTGAGCGGTATGTCTGAGAGCAATGCCAATCGCATCCACTACTGAGAACAGCAGACATGGCAGATTTCCCACTTAAAACTCACAAACACGCAACAGTCGCGATCGATGAACAATCAAGGTCGGCGAAGAATGCGATGCAATTTCTGGTTGAGCACCGCGACGTGAAAGAAAAGAATGGGGACGGCACCTGCCCGATTACAAAGGGAAACAAGCTCAGCTTCATCATTTGCGGCGAAGAGGGATTCAAGCGGATAGCCAAAGACTTGCGCGATGCGAAGAAATCGGCAGATATCGTCTGCTGGGGTTTTGATCCAGGTATGGAGCTCGAGAGAGACGGTGAAACGTGGCCGCGTGGACAAACCTACGGACAGTTATTGGACGAGATCACTACCCGCAAGGAAAATCCGGTCACAGTGCGATTGCTGATCTGGTCTACCCCACGTGGCTCAGCTGTCCAAAACAATATGCCCGGTTTTTCAGATGTGCAGGAAAATTGGACTAGTGGTCCTATTGTTTACCATCTTCGACAGGGGCCTGCGTATGGCGATGAGAAGAGCGAGCGTCACAAGGCCTGTGTTGCATGGTGGGCCGAGAACCTACCTGGAGGAAGAAGCAATAGCGGAAAGAATCCTCGCCTTCGTGTTGTACTGCGTGAAGTTTCGCCTGCCGATGCGAAAGCCTTGATGACTACTGCGCCTGCGGAAGAGGACAAGCCTGTAACCAGTACATTCAGTGTTGTTGATGAGCGGAGCGGGATGGAGGACTATGGGACACATCACCAGAAACCAATTCTGATCGATTACGACTACGACAACGGAAGTAAGGCGGTTGGTTACGTCATGGGGCTAAATTCGGTTACCGACTACTGGGATCGGATCGTTCACGAAATCGACGATCGAAAGCGTGAGATCTTGTCTTCGCCACTTATTGAAGACGAGCTGAAACGAGAAATTTCAACGCAGACTGCGCCAGCAAAAACTAGTTTGTACCAGGGCCTGAAAAACAGGTTTTCGAAAAACGACGTGCAGCGCGGAATAGGCCACGAAAACTATGTGCATGGACGTCCCTTTCAGGACTACGCGTGCCGAGTTGTAGGGCCGGCGCTTGCGCAGCTGCATTTCAATTTTGAAAACGCATGGGCTGCGGCACTTAATGTTGGAGAATTGCCATACCAGATTCCTCCAGCACCACCAGCGAAGATTCCGCGGGTAGCCGGAAATCCGGCACATCTTGTGCAAATTGTGCGCACGCAACCTCGTGAACGAGAAAAATCAATCAAGGAGGTGTATTTTCAGGCTACCAGTAGTGCACGCAACTACATTTACATGGAAAATCAGTATTTCTTTTACCCGGAATTCGCTCGTCACCTGATCAAAACACGGAAAAAATATTGCGATGACTGGATGAAGAAGGCAAATAAGCCAGTTACTGAAATGCCGAAGCTGCATCTTTTTATCGTGATTCCACATCCGGAGCGGGAGGAAATGGTGCCTCGAACATACGATACTCTGACCCTGCTTGGGGCTGGTGATTCGATGTCTGAGCAAAAGGGGCTTGTCGATAAAGGAAAACTTGATTTTGTCTATGGAAAGGGCAGCAGAGGTCGTGGTGAAGTGCTTGATCGACCTAGTGTGGAAAATCTTGAGAAAACGCTGGGTGTCGTTGTCAGTGTCGCGAGACTGCGAACGAGTGGTCCCGATGCTGATCAAAACATGTCTTATCGGGAAATCTATATTCACTCGAAGTTGATGATCATTGATGATGTGTTTATTACGGTGGGTAGTGCAAACCTGAACCAGCGAAGCATGGCTATTGATAGTGAAATTAATATAGCTGCAACCGGTAGTATTTATGCGGCTGATCTTCGCGAGCGTGTATTCGGATTGCTCTATGGTGGCGATGTTAAATATAGCGGTCACCCAAAAGATATGCCGGATACATTCAGGAATTGGAATCGACGGATGAGCAAGAATCAAGACATCCAGCAAGCGGGTACGCAGCCGATGACTGGTTTTTTGTTGCCATTCATCGAGCATCGTTCGACCACGACGCTGTACGGGGCGATCTCCGTGCCAAATGGCGGTGGCGTCGGTGGCTCTCCTGAAAATGTGTACGCATGAATATTTTTATCTACGTGTTGCGTTTTGCCCTCGCCGCTTTGTTGTTAACAACTACGGCGCATGCGGGCATCCTGACTTCTATCGGCAATAAGTTGACCACTGCTATGTCTGATCTGCCACGAAACGAAAAACTACCGCTCTTTGATCCACACCGAAAAGACTTTACCTGTGTATATGAGGCGCAACGGGTGCCGTCCGTTGATCCACAGGCAGAAATGTGGTTCCAGCAAGCGTTGAGGCTAGATGCCCCGGGGGTACCTGCTGACAACGTCGACTATACAAAGGTATATCAGCTCTATCTACAAGCAGCTGAAAAAAATCATTGGAAAGCGATGCTGAATCTGGCGTCGTTGATCTTGAGTGATCATTCCGGCGTACCAGACCACAATCCGGAAGTCGCCATTCAATGGGTCGAGAAGGCGATGAGGCTCGATATCCCCGACGCGTACGACAGGATGGGTGTATATCATCTCAACGGCGTGGTAAAGGAGGGGGACGCTACGAGCGCTTACGCTTTTTTCCAGCGAGCAGCGGATATGGGTAGTCCGGCTGCAATGGCGTTTCTGGGATACAAGCTGGCTGCGTCTTACGATAACCCCAGTGAGGGTTTTTGGGCCAACCAAGCAGTGGGAACCAAGATGCTCGAATGCGCTTTTGCACAGGGATATGGAGATGCCGCAGAGAAGCTGGGTCTGATCTATGCGCGTCCCAATACACTTGAGGCGAAGCTCCGCGCGCTGAAGGTCTTGCATGAAGGTGTGAAGCTCGGGAGCACCAAATGTGCAGATAGCCTTGTATCGGAATTTGACGGGATGGATCTCGAAAATGGAACCAATCTAGTAGGCCATATCGACAAAGCGCGCGCTCAACGGTACGGAAAAATTGCTGATATCTTGAAACTTTACGACGGACGATTGAAACTTCCCAACCTGGACAAGATACTGCCGTTACCGCCGGCGCCGCTACCCAAATGGAACGGTGATGGACAAACGCTGATCAATGCCGCGAAGGCGGTTACTCCACCAGTCAGTCGGCAAAAGAGTAGTGCGCTTCAGGGACGTTCTTTTATACCCGATGGTTATGCGGTTGCCGCATTGGAGGCGAGCACGCTTGCAGTCAGTGGGGATCAAAGCGTACCCCAAACGGGATACTGGCTGGCACTGTATGGTTCATCGAATGAGCCCGATGGGCGGTTGATCGCTCGCTCTGGCTCGCCAGAGCGCTTTGAAACGGGAGAGCGGTTCGAGTTGCCGTTGCACGAATGGCTATCGCCGGATCGAGTGCAATGGCATTTCCTCGGCGAAGCGTACCGTCTGCCGCCACAGCGCGCAGATTTTTTGGCGAATATGGTTGAAGCAGGATTATTGCGCGAGGTAGCGGCGCAGCCGGTGACAGTGAAGTGCTCGGGTGATCGTCGCTGCACGGAAACAGGCGTGTGGGAAGGCCGCGTTGCAGATGACCACTCAATGGCCGCTTTGTTTAACCAATGGAATCAGCAAACGTTTGTCGAAAAGGGGCGGGCGTTTCCATCACCTATCGAACAATTCATCGACGTTGCGAACGATGATGTTGAATGGACCTATTTGGGGAGCCCGAATGCAGAAACGGGCTCCCCCGGCATTTACACCATTACTCTTTAAAAGCGGTGTAGTGCTGCATTCGACGTAGGTTGGGGCGGTCATCGTTGACTCCAAGCCCATCGCTCGCAAGAGGGACACCGTCGAGGGCAGTGCGGTGAGATGTCTTGAAACAGGGCGGCGGGAGTGTTCTCTCACTGAGGACCCGGCAGACGCGAATGATCGATATCGAATCGCGGCGCAGCGTGATAACCGTGTGGGCCGTTTAGTTCGAATATCCGATATATCAGTAAGTGAGCCGCGACCATTCACCCCTGCTGACGGCCGCACCTATCCTTCCGCTCGCCGGGCCGCCTCCATATACTTCCCCGGCGTCGTCCCCAGCGCGCGCCGGAACATGTCGATGAACGCGCTCACGTTGTCGTACCCGAGATCGAGCGCGATCGTCGTCACCGGCACGCCGTCTGCGATGCGCTCCAGCGCCCGCAGCAGCCTGGCCTGCTGACGCCACTGCGCGAACGTCAGCCCCGTCTCGGCGACGAAGCGGCGGCTCATCGTCCGTGCGCCGATGCCGGCCCATTCGGCCCATTCCTCCAGCCGCCGGTCGTTCGCGAGATCCGCGGCGAGCGCATCGGTGATCTTCACGAGCCGCGCGTCCCGCGGCCGGACCAGCCCCAGCGCCTCGGCGTCCGATGCCGCGATTTCATCGAGGATCACGTTGGCGATCCTCGTCTGCGCGGCATTCAGTTCGGAATCGCCCCAGCTCGCCGCACGCTGCACGGCTTCGCGCAGCAGCGGCGTCGTGCGGATCGCGCGCGGCGTCGCCGGCAGCGCCGCGCAGCGGGCTTCGGCGATGAACGCCGACCAGCCGGAAATCGGCCCGAACGAGCGCAGCGAATGCCGGCAATGCGGCGGAATCCAGATCGCATGAATCGCCGGCACGACCCACTCCTGATCGTCGAGGCCGATCGTCACGAGCCCGCTCAGCGCGCCCACGAGCTGGCCGCGCGCATGCGAATGCGGCGCGGTGATGCGCGGGTCGCGTTGCGACAGGACGGCGGCGGCCACGAACGGGCCGTCGTCGGACGTGACGAAGCGGGCGGGCAGAAGCGGATCGGACATGGCCGGATATCGGTATCGAATGGCCGTTATACCGGAGATCGGCCGAATTGGCACGCCTACACTGCGTCCATCGATGACAACCGGAGCAAGACGCGATGCGAGCCGAACAGATGCTTCCCGACCATGCCGACCAGGTCGATGCCGGCGGAACGACGATCCGCAAGGGGACCGTTGGCGCGTTTCTGGTCAACGCGCGGGTGTTGACCGATCCGGACGCCGCGCCGGCCGAGAGGGCGCGTGCGGAGGCCGACGCGCTCGACGCCCTGCCTGCCCTGCGTGCGCTCGGCCTGTTCGACGTGCTGGAAGTACGCGATCCCGCTCTGCGCGCGTGGCTCGATGCCCGGTAAAGACCCATTCTCCAGGATTGAAGGAATCACCATGAAAGCAGCAGTCGTGACGGGCGTCGGCGAGCGTCCCGTTCATATGGAATTCGACGCGCCGCACGCGACGCCGGGCCACCGCCTGATCGACGTGACTGCGTCGGCGCTGAGCCGCCTCGCGCAGGGGCGCGCGGCCGGCACGCATTATTCGTCGGACCGACGCTATCCGTTCGTCGTCGGTGTCGACGGCGTGGGGCGTCTCGACGACGGTCGGCGCGTCTACTTCCTCGGTGCGCCGGTTCCGTTCGGCGCGATGGCCGAACGCACGATCGTGCCCGATACGCAGTGCGTGCCGCTGCCGGACGCGCTCGACGATGTCACGGCCGCGGCGATCGCGATTCCGGGGATGTCGTCGTGGGCGGCGCTGACCGAACGCGCGCGGTTCGTCGCGGGCGAGACGGTGCTCGTCAATGGCGCAACGGGCACGTCGGGGCGGCTCGCGGTGCGGATCGCGAAGCATCTCGGCGCGGCGAAGGTCGTCGCGACCGGCCGCAACGCGGCCGCGTTGCAGGCGTTGCTGAATGCCGGCGCGGACGCCGTGGTGTCGCTGCAGCAGGACGACGCGCATCTGGCGCGGGCGCTCGAACCGCATTTCCGCGCGGGCGTGGATGTCGTGCTCGATTATCTGTGGGGCGCCAGCGCGCAGGCGCTGCTGGGCGCGGCCGCGAAGGCGATACCCGATGGCCGTCGGCTGCGTTTCGTGCAGATCGGCTCGATCGGCGGCGCGGACGTGCTGCTGCCGGGCGCCGTGCTGCGGGCGACCGCAATCGAACTGATGGGCAGCGGGATCGGCAGCGTGTCGCTGCCGCGCTTGCTGGCGTCGGTGCGCGGCGTATTCGAAGCGGCTGGGCCGGCGGGCCTCGCGATCGACACGCGCAGGGTGCCGCTGGCGGACGTCGGCGAATACTGGGGCGATACGAGCAGCCTCGTGCGTCCGGTGTTCACGATGCGCGCTGACTGAACGGCGAGGGCGTGCGGCGGTCGTCACTCTCCACGCAGAAGGACCAGAAGCCGGGTGACGGCGCGCATTGACTGATATCGAGGTTCGGCGGTCTTATAAGGGAGCTATCAATTTTCGTTTATTGCGAATTTCGTTTATTTCGAATAAGATGGCGCATTTGAGAACCTGCTTGGGAGTGCGCGATGCCCCATACCTCGATGTCCGATACGATCTTGCCGGCGGAGCGCGAGGTGCAGGCGGCGGTCGAAGGACAGCGTGCGCTGGCGGCTTATCTGGCCACGCGAACGGAAATACAGCGCATCCAGATTTTCGATGACGAAAATTGTGCGCATCAGGTCGAGCTTCCGACTTCTGCACTGCGTCTGCTGGTCGACATCCTCGCGGAGCTTGCCGATGGCAATGCGGTCAAGGTCGTGCCCGTTCACGCGGAACTGACCACGCAGGAAGCAGCCGACCTGCTCAATGTGTCGCGTCCACACCTGATCAAGCTGCTCGAATCGAAGGCGCTGCCGTATCACAAGACCGGCAAGCATCGTCGTGTGCGCTTTTCCGATCTGATGCGTTACAAGACCGAACGCGATCAGGCGAGCGCCGATGCGATGGAAGAGTTGGGTCGGCAAGCGCAGGCGTTCGGGATGGGCTACGAATGACGAGTTCGCCATTCACGGCGGTCTATGATGCCTGCGTGCTGTACCCGGCACCGCTGCGCGATTTCCTGATGTGGCTCGCATTGAGCGGATGTTTCAGGGCTCGCTGGAGTGCCGATATCCACAACGAATGGAAACGGAATCTGCTGCGCAAGCGCGCGGACCTCAGTGCCGCGCAACTCGACCGTACCGCGAGTCTGATGGATCGGGCGATACCTGATGCGCTGGTGACCGGGTACGAAGCGTTGATCGAGGGCCTGAGGCTGCCGGATGCCGATGATCGGCATGTACTGGCCGCCGCGATCCGCTGCAACGCCAGTGTGATCGTGACGTTCAACCAGAAGGACTTTCCCTGCGAAGCGCTGTCGGCGTACGGGGTGGAGGCGCAGCATCCCGACGTGTTTGTCGACAATCTCTTCGATCTCGAGCCGGCTGCGGTTGTCGGCGCAGCACGGCGACAACGCGAAATGCTCAAGCATCCTCCGATGATGGTGGATCGTTACCTCGACATCCTGCAGCGGCAGGGGATGGTTCAGACCTGCAAGGCGCTCGAAGCTTACCGGGCGATTCTCTGAACGGGCCGCCATGGCGTCCGCGTGCTCAGCGAATCGCCGGCACGTCGTTCGCCCGTGCCGCGCCCCGACATGCGACGAAGCAGAGGACGACGCGCCCGGAAACGCTCGCACGGTCCTCCGCCCGTCGTCACGTCGCAACGATCAGAACCGCTGCTGAATCCCCGCCGTGACCCCGACCTGAGTGGTGCCGTACCCGTTGAAATCGCGCGACACGCCGACTTTCTGATCGTGCTTCGCGATCGCGAACGCCCCGGCCGCATACAGCACCGTGCGCTTCGACAGCGCGTACTGCGCGCGCACCGACACCAGCGTCGGATCGGCATCCGTGCCGCCCTTGATGTTCTGGTGATAGACGGCCGCGATCAGCGAGAACGTCGGCGTGAACTGGTACGACCCGCCGAGCCAATACATGTCGCTCAACTGGTTCGCGGCCGTGGTGTGATACGTGCGTCGATAATTGCGATAGCCGGCCATCGTTTTCAGGTTGCCGAAGTCGTAGCTCAGGCCCGCGTGGATGCCCTGAACGTAGTTGACGGTATCGGCTGGCGTGACGCTGTCGGCCGCGCCGTTCTGCCGGTCGAACGTGACGACCGCCGCGAACGGGCCGGTCTCGTAACCGACCGCGAAATCGTATTTGGAGCTGGTCTTCATGCTGCCCGGCACGTTGCCGAAGCCGTACAGCGCGCCGAACTTGAAGCCGCTGAATTCGCCGTCGTAGCGCACCGCGTTCGACGAGCGCGTGAACAGGCCGTCCTTGCGGCCGCCGGTCGCCATCGACGAGGTCGCCCACGAGTAGTTCTGCGCGTAACCCATCGGGTCGAACGGCAGCATGTAGTCGTACGTGACGGTGAAGTTTCGGCCGAGCGACAGTTCGCCCCATTTGCCTTTCAGGCCGACCGTCGCGCGGCGCGCGAAGATCGAGTCGGGGCCGTCGTCGGACGCGCCATTCGCAAGATCGATGCCGCTTTCGAGGCGGAACACCGCCTTCAACCCGCCGCCGAGATCCTCGACGCCGCGCAAGCCCCAGCGCGACGTGTTCTTGTTGCCCGACTTCAGCTTGAACGAATTGCCGCCATCCGGCGCCGCATGGTTCGCGTATTCGATGCCGGCGTCCATGATCCCGTATATCGTGACCGAGGACTGCGCGTGCGCGGCCGGCGCGACGATGCAGGCTGCCGCAGCCGAACCGGTGAGGACTACTGTTCGAATCGAACGTTCTGCGCGTGACTTCATTTGACGGTGTCTCCTTGGTTTGTTGTGGGGTGGGTGAAACGGAAAACGGGTACTCGGCGCGCCATCGGCGCACGCCGTGAAGCGTGCGCCGATGCGAGGCGCGAAACGGATGCGCGCTTGACTGCATGCGCGGCGGCACGCGGGCCGCCGCGATCGGGTCAGCCCGCTTTCGCGAACGCC
Organism: Burkholderia sp. BE12; assembly: GCF_002959955.1. Classification (NCBI taxonomy): domain Bacteria; kingdom Pseudomonadati; phylum Pseudomonadota; class Betaproteobacteria; order Burkholderiales; family Burkholderiaceae; genus Burkholderia; species Burkholderia sp. BE12. The sequence continues at coordinate 124,787 of NZ_PREY01000017.1, forward strand.
CAGCAGTCGTTGGTCGGGAATTCGATCCAGTGCTTGCCGGCTGCTCGCGGTACATGGCCGAACGCACGCAGGCGCATGTCGCCGCAATGAAACAGGTATTCCCAGCGGTCGCCGAGATACATCGACGTGACGAGGTCGGCCTGCAGCCGGTTCGCCCCCGGGCCGTCGGCGACCTGGACGCGTTCGAGGCGGATCACGGCCTGCGCGTCCTGACCCGGCGCGAGCGTGTCGCGGGCGACGGCGCGCAGCTCCCAGCCGTCGCCGGCGAGCGTCACGCATTCGCCGTCGATCGCGGCGACGCGCGCGTCGATCCGGTTGTTGCTGCCCATGAATTCGGCGGTGTACAGCGAGCGCGGTGCGCCGTACAGTTCGGCCGGCGTACCTTCCTGCTCGATGCGGCCGTTGCGCAGCAGCAGGATGCGGTCGGACATCGCCATCGCTTCGGTCTGGTCGTGCGTCACGCACAGGGCCGACAGCCCGAGCGACACGATCAGCTCGCGCAGCCACGCACGCGCTTCCTCGCGCAGCTTCGCGTCGAGGTTCGACAGCGGCTCGTCGAGCAGGATCACCGGCGGGTTGTAGACGAGCGCGCGGGCGATCGCGACACGCTGCTGCTGGCCGCCCGACAGTTGATGCGGAAAGCGTTCCGCGAGATGGCCGAGGCCGAGCTGGTCGAGCGCGCTCTGTACGCGGCGCTTCTGTTCGGCAGGCGCCACACGGCGCAGCTTGAGGCCGTACCCGACGTTGTCGGCGACGGTGCGGTGCGGCCACAGCGCGTACGACTGGAACACGAGGCCGAGCGAGCGTTGTTCGACCGGCAGGTCGACGCGTTGCGCGCCATCGAAGAACACGCGGTCGTCGAGCTGGATGCGGCCGTCGGACGGCTGTTCGAGGCCGGCCACCGCGCGCAGCAGCGTGGTCTTGCCGCTGCCCGACGCACCGAGCAGGCACACGACTTCGCCGGCCTTCAGTTCGAACGACACGCCCTTGAGGATCGGGTTGGCGCCGTAGCTGAGGTGCAGATCGTCGACGATGAGCTTATCCATGAAGTTTCACTCCGAAGCGCAGGGCCACGCCGAGACCGGCGCCGACCATCGCGATGTTGATGACAGAGAGCGCGGCGACCTGGTCGACGGCGCCGGTCGCCCACAGCGACACGAGCAGCGCGCCGATCACTTCGGTGCCGGGCGACAGCAGGTAGACGGCGGTCGAGTATTCGCGCTCGAAGATCATGAAGATCAGCAGCCAGGCGGCGAGCAGGCCGAAGCGCACGAGCGGCAGCGTCACGTCGAGCGACACGCGGCTGCGCGTCGCACCCACGCTGCGGCCGGCTTCCTCGAGCTCGGGGCCGACCTGCAGCAGCGCGCTCTGGATGAGCCGCATCCCGTACGCGAGCCACACGACCGTGTACGCGATCCAGATGCTCCACATCGAGTTCTTCAGCTCGCGCAGGCCGGGCACGAACAGGAAGATCCACAGGAACGCGAGGCCGGCGAGCAGGCCGGGCACCGCGCGCGGCAGCAGCACGAGATAGTCGAGCAGCCGGGTCGCCCAGTCGGGGCGGCGGTGGCCGGCGAACGCGACGAGCGAGTAGAAGCCGATCGCGAGCGCGCCGCCGATTACGCCGATGCCGAGCGTGTTGACGATGGCGCGCACGAGGTTGTCCTGCTCGAACAGCTCGATGAAATTCGACAGCGTCAGCACTTCGGCGAGCGAGACGCCTTCGCCCCAGTTGGTCACGAACGCCCGCAGCACGATGCCCGAGATCGGCACGATCACGGTCAGCATCAGCCACAGCGCGACGATCGCGAGCGCGATCCAGCGCCACACGCCGAGCGGCAGCACCGTCGCGCGGCCGGCCTTGCCCTTCACGGTGACGAAGCGGCTCGCGGTCTTCAGCAGGCGGCGCTGCAGCAGCACGAGCGGGAACGTGATCGCGACGATGCACACGGCGACCGCGGCCATCAGGTGATACGACGGCACGCCGAGCTTGTTGGTCAGCTTGTACAGGTAGGTCGCGAGCACGAGGTGGCCTTCAGGGTCGCCGAGCACGAGCGGCAGCCCGAACACCTCGAAGCCGAGGAAGAACACCAGCACGCCGGCGAACAGCAGCGCGGGCATCGTCATCGGCAGGCTCACGTCGAGCGCGACGCGGAACGGCCGGGCGCCCGTCACGCGCGCGGCTTCCTCGACGTCCGAGCCGAGGTTGCGCAGCGCGGCCGACGAATACAGGTACACGTGCGGCACGTGCGTGAGGCCGACGATCACCGTGATCGCGAAGATCGAATAAACGTTCCAGGGCACGTTCTGCACCCCGAACAGTTCCTTGAACCACACCGAGTAGAAGCCGACCGGGCCGGCCGCGACCACGTAGCCGAAGGCGAGCACCATCGGCGACACGAACACCGGCGTGAGCAGCAGCGGTTCGAGCCAGCGGCGGCCGGGCAGGTCGGTGCGCACCATCAGGAACGCGAGGATGCCGCCGAGCGGGATCGAGATGAACAGCATCCCGCCGGCGATGATGAACGAGTTCTTCACGGCCGACCAGAAGTCGGGATCGCTGAAGACGAAACGGAAGCCCTCGATGCCGAGCGTTTTGTTCGCATCGAAGAACGGCGCGGACAGCAGGCTCTGGAACAGGATGAAGCCGAGCGGCAGCGCGACCGCGATGGTCAGTACCGCGACGACGATCCAGCGCAGCATGCCGGCGAGCGGCTGCAGGCCGCTGACCGGCAGCGCGGGAATCGCGTCGCGCGGGCCGGTGGGGGGCGCAACGGCCGGTGCCGTGTCCCGTGTGCTGGTTGAAAGCATGAGTTCACCCCTGCGGCCATCCGGATGGCCGCCTCAAGGAAGTCGGTAAGGGGAAGGGGCCGCCCGCGCGACGTGCGGCGGGCGGCCCGAGGTCAGCAGCTCAGCGGCTCAGCGCTTGATCGCCTGCTGCCATTGCTTCAGGAACGCGAGGCGCTTCGACTGATCGAGATAGACGAGCAGGCCGGTGCCGATCTGGATCGGCTTCAGCGAATCGCCGAGTTCCTTCGTGAGGCTCGCGGCCGACGTTTCGCCGGTCACGTCCGCGCGGATCGCGTACAGGTTCGCCTGGTTCGCGATCAGCGTCTGGCCGCGCTTGGACAGCAGGTAGTCGACCCACAGCTTCGCGGCGTTCGGGTTCTTCGCTTTCTTCGACACGGTGGCGAGGCGGCTCACGGCCTGCGTGTAGTCCTTAGGAAACACGTAGCCGATCGACTTGTCCTTCTTCGCCTTGGCATACGCGTACGACCCGATGATGTTGTAGCCGATCAGGTTCTCGCCCGACGAGATGCGTTCCATCATCGCGCCCGTGCTCGACTGCAGCTTCGGGCCGGTCGCGCCGATCGCCTTCACGAGTTCCCACGTGACCTTCTCGTTCACGTGTGCGTCCTGGGTCAGGTAGTTGAAGCCGACGCCCGATTTCTCGATGTCGTAGGTCGTGACCTTGCCCTTGAACTTGTCGGCTTGCGTGGTGAGGAGCTTGATCAGGTCGGCGCGCGTCGTCGGCACTTCGTTCTCGGGGATCAGGCGCTTGTTGTAGACGATCGCGAGCGGCTCGAACGTCGTGCCGTATGCCTGCTTCTGGTATTGCGCCCATTGCGGCACGTTCGGGCTTTCCGGCGAATCGTAGGACGCCATCAGGCCGTCGTTGACGAGCTTGACCTGCAGGTCCATCGCCGAGCTCCACAGCACGTCGGCGCTGGTGCTGCTCGCCGCGTTTTCGCTGATGTAGCGGTTGTACAGCTCGGTGCTGTTCATGTCGTTGTACTCGACCTTCACGCCGTACAGGCTTTCGAAGTCCTTGATCAGCGGACGCACGAGGCCCGTGTCGGTCGTCGAGTAGACGATCAGCTTGCCTTCCTTCTTCGCGGCGTCGATCACGCCCTGGTAGTTCCCCGGGTAGCCGGCCGGAACCTGCGCGACGGCGCTGCCGGCGGCAGTGCCCAGAACGATCGCCAGCGCGGCGGCGAGGTGCTTCGGTGCAAACGGCATGTCTTCCTCCAGTGATGCGTCGATGTTGTTCGAGTGACGCGGATGTTAATTGCGGGGCACTTTCAGCCCGCTTTCATTTCCGTTCGCAATCACGCCGTTCATGTCATGGATTTCCCGAGGTCGAAGCGGCGGCGGCCGCGGGTTCACGGCGCGCGGCAACGCTTGAAAGGAGGAGCGTGCAGGCTACGCGGGCGTGGCCAGCAGTTGTCCGAGGAGGCGGCCGCCATGCCGCGCGTGCGCGGCCGTCAGTGCGGCATACCCGACGACGACGCCCGCCTCGCAGCGGGCGCTTCGACAGAAGCCGCGGATCGGCTGCAACTCGACGCCGGCCGCGCGGGCTTGCGCGACACAGGCTGCCTCGTCCATGCCTGGCGGCAGCCACAGCACGAAATGAAAGCCTGCGTGCTCGCCGGACACCGTGTACCGGCCGCCGGCATGCTTCGCCAACTGGTCGAGCACGATGTCGCGCCGCTGGCGGTACGCGTGGCGCGCGGCGCGCAGGTGCTTCGCGAAATCGCCGTGGCCGATGAAACGGGCCAGCGCGAGTTGCGGCGCGACGCCGACCGAGCGCGCGGTCGCATGCCACACGGCGGACAGCGCCGGCCGCAGTTCCGCCGGCACGACCATGAAGCCGATGCGCAACCCGGAAAACAGCGTCTTGTTGAACGACCCGCAGTAGATCACGCGGTCGCACGCGTCGAGCGCTTTCAGCGCGGGGAGCGGGGCGGTCTGGTAGCTGAATTCGCCGTCGTAGTCGTCCTCGACGATCCACGTGCGGTTGCGCTGCGCCCAGTCGAGCAGTTCGAGCCGGCGCGATACCGACATCGTGACGCCGAGCGGCGCCTGATGGGCGGGCGTCACGTACGCGGCGCGCGCATCGGGATAGCGATCCAGCGACGCGGTGTCGATGCCTTCCCGATCGACCGGCACGTCGATCACGGTCGCGCCCGCGATCGTGAAGATCCGCCAGGCCGACGCATAGCCGGGATCCTCCATCAGCACCGTCGCGCCGGGCGCGAGCAGCGTGCGTGCGACGAGGTCGATCGCGTTGCGGATGCCGGTCGTGATGACGATGTCGCCGGCCTCGCACGGGATGCCGCGGTATTCCCGCAGGTACGCGGCGATTTCGACGCGCAGGCTTTCGACGCCCTGTGCCGGCGTCGCGCCGAGATCGTCCGCGGTCGCGGCAAGCAGGCTGGCGCCGAGCGCCTTCTTCCATTGCTGCATCGGCAGCAGGCCGGGATCGGCGAGTCGTGCGACGAACGGGACGCCCGGACGCACGCCATGCTCGGGCTCGGCTGGGCCGGCCGGCGCGGCGAGCGAGGCGGCGCGACGCGGGCTGCCGTCGCGCGACCGCGCGGCCGCGCGCAGATAGCTGTCCGGCACGACCGCGCACACGCGCGTCCCGGAGCCTTGCGTGCGCGCGATGTAGCCCTCGGCGCACAGGATGTCGTACGCCGCTTCGACGGTGCCGCGCGCGACATCCCAGCGCGCGGCCAGCGTCCGGCTCGATGGCAGCGGGCTGTCGCCCGGCAGCAGGCGCTGGAGGATCGCGTCGCGAATCGTGTCGGCGATGCATTCCTGCTTCGACTGCGGGCTGCCGCCCGACAACCCGGCAGGGCGTGGCAGATCCAGCGGAATCGCGGCTTTGCCTCGCGGCATAGTGGTCCAGTCAATGGTCGATTTAATGGCCCTTCAGCTTATATCACTTTCGCCTTAGATTGCTGTCGACCCACCCATCCGACCGAAACGGACTTACCGCATGAAGACGCGTTCATTGCCCCGATGGGGCTGGCTGTTCCTGTTGATGCTCGTCGTGTGCCTGCCGCGCGTCACGATCGATGCGTACCTGCCGTCGCTGCCCGCGATGGCGGACACACTGCATGGCACCGACGCGCAGTTGCAGCTCACGCTGACGCTCTACATGGTCGGCTATGCGTTGTCGATGCTGGTGTCGGGGCCGCTGTCCGACCGCTACGGCCGGCGCCCGGTGCTGCTCGGCGGCCTGTGCCTGTACGTCGTCGCGAGCATCGCCTGCGCATGGTCGACCAGCATCCCGGCGCTGATTGCCGCGCGCGTGTTCCAGGCGCTGGGCGGCTGCAGCGGCACCGTGATCGGCCGCGTGATCGTGCGCGAGCGCTTTCCGGCCGCGACGCAGGCCACGATGCTCGGCCATATTTCGGCCGGCATGGCGCTGTCGCCGGTGGTCGCGCCGCTGGCCGGCAGCGCGATTGCCGAGTGGCTCGGCTGGCGCGGCGTGTTCGGCTGGCTGGCGGCAGGCGGGCTGGTCGCGACCGCGATGGTGCTGCGCTATCTGCCCGAGACCCGCGAGCGCGAGGCGCGGCCGCCAGCCGGTGCGGGGCTGCTGCGGACCTACGCCGGCCTGCTGCGCGAGCGGCGGTTCCTGCGCTATTCGCTCGCCATCAGCTTTGCTTACTGCACGTACTACCCGTTCATCGCGGAATCGTCGACGCTGTTCCAGCGGCAAATCGGCGTGTCGGGGCCGGTCTACGCGGCGATCTTCGGCGTGACCGTGCTCGGCTACCTGATCGGGTCGAGTGCGTTCGCGCGGACCAGCGTGCGCTGGACGGCCGATTCGGTCATCGCGGCGGCGGCCGCCGTCAATCTGGTCGGCGCCGCCGGGCTGTGGATCGGCGGCGCGATCGCCCCGACTTCGGTGACGGCGCTCGTCGCGCCGATGTTCGTCGTGATGATCGCCGTCGGGATCGCGATTCCGGCCTGCCAGTTCGCGGTGATGCAGCCGTACGCGAAGATCGCCGGCACGGCGTCGGGGCTGTTCTTCTTTATCCAGATGGCGATCACGGCCGTGTGCGGCGGCGTGCTGGCGTGGCTGTCGGACGGCACCGCGCACCCGATGATCGTCGTCACGGTCGGCGCGAGCGTCGCGTTCGTCGCGGTGGTGGCCGGTTTTCGCGAGCGAGGCGTGAGCGGCCAGGCGCGCATCGTGGCGCGCAACCGGCCCGCCGCCGAGCGCTGAGTGCTGAGTGCTGACCGGGGGCACCGGCGCCGCGCGGCGGCTTCGCGGCGCCCGCGCAACCCCGTGTTTGCGCGAGGCGTGGAGGCGGAAAGGATCATGTAATGTAGCGGGCTGTCGCTGACCTTACCGGAATCCCCATGCGTGTGCTGCTCGTCGAAGACAACCCGAACCTGGCCCAGTCGCTGAACGACGCGCTGAGCGCGGCGCGCTTCGCGGTCGATCACATGGCCGACGGCGAGGCGGCGGACCACGTGCTGCGCACGCAGGATTACGCGCTGGTGATCCTCGATCTCGGGCTGCCGAAGCTCGACGGGCTGGAGGTGCTGCGGCGGCTGCGTGCGCGCCGCAATCCGGTGCCGGTGCTGATCCTCACCGCGCACGGGTCGGTCGAGGATCGCGTGAAGGGGCTCGATCTCGGCGCCGACGACTATCTCGCGAAGCCGTTCGAGTTGACCGAACTGGAGGCGCGCGCCCGTGCGCTGATCCGGCGCAGCCTCGGTCACGAGCATTCGCGCGTCGAATGCGGGCCGCTTTCGTACGACAGTATCGACCGCGGCTTTCATCTCGCGGGCGAGCCGCTGTCGCTCACGCCGCGCGAGCGCTCGGTGCTCGAGGTGCTGATCCTGCGCAACGGCCGCGCGATCAACAAGGACACGCTGTCGGAGAAGATCTTCGGGCTCGACGAATCGGTCAACGCGGACGCGATCGAGATCTACGTGTACCGGCTGCGCAAGAAGCTGGAGAACACGGGCGTCGCGATCGTCACGCTGCGCGGGCTCGGCTATCTGCTCGAAGCGAAGGCGGAGAGAACCGAATGAAGTGCCCCCATGCTCACGTGCTCTGCATGGGATCGCGCGCAGCGATGATCCGCGAATGCCCCGTCACGCCCCTCGGGGCGGCACGGCGGGAGGCACGATGACCCGCCCGAACCTGCGCGCGCAGGTCGCGCTGTGGCTGCTGCTGCCGCTGCTCGGCCTGCTCGCGCTCGACTCGTGGCTCACGTACCAGCGCGCGATGAGCGCCGCGCACGTCGCGTTCGACCGCACGCTGTCGTCGTCGCTGAAGTCGATCCGCGAAGGCGTGCGGCTCAACGACGGCGAGATCGAGGTCGACCTGCCGTATCTCGCGCTCGAGATGCTCGAATCGAGCGACGGCGGCAAGATCTACTACCTGATCCGGGAGGACAACGGCCGCACGGTCACCGGCTACCCGGACCTGCCGCTGCCGCAGGGGCGCGACGCGGGCGACGGCGCGCTGTTCGTCACGCGCTACTACGACGTCGTGTATCGCGGCGAACAGTTGCGGATGGCCGCGCTGCGCATCCCGGTGCACGACGTGCCGACGGCGCAGTCGCGCATCGTGTGGGTGATGGTCGGCGAGACGATCGAGGCGCGTCAGGCGCTCGCGCGCGAGATCCTGATCGGGTCGCTGCTGCAGGAGGGGCTGCTCGTCGTGCTGGCGCTCGGGATCGTGTGGCTCGGCGTCGGGCGCGGGCTGCGGCCGCTGAACCGGCTGTCGGCCACGGTCGCCGCGCGCAGCGAGGACGACACGACGCCGCTCGACACGGGCGCGATGCCGAGCGAACTCGCGCCGCTCGTCGATTCGATCAACCAGTACATCGGCCGCACGCAGCGGATGCAGGTGGCGCGGCGCCGCTTCTTCGCCGATGCGGCCCATCAACTGAAGACGCCGCTCGCGGCCGTGCAGGCCGGCGTCGAGCTCGCGTTGCGGCCCGACGAACAGCCGCGCGCGAACGGGCACCTGCGCCGCGCGAACGGCGCGGTGCGGCAGGCCGCGAAAATCGTCCAGCAGCTGCTGTCGCTGTCGCGGCTCGATTCGGACAGCGGTCATGCGGTCGCGCACAAGCCGGTCCCGCTGCACCGGCTCGCACGCAGCGTGACGCTCGACTGGTCGCCGGTCGCACGCGCGCGCGACATCGATCTCGGCTTCGAACACGAGGCCGACGTCGACGTGCTCGGGCAACCCGACTTGCTCGGCGAGATGATCGGCAACCTGATCGACAACGCGATTCGTTATGCGGGCGACCGTGCGGTGATCACGGTGCGCGTCTCGCGCGACGGCGACAGCGACGAGGCGCGGCTCGACGTGATCGACAACGGGCCGGGCATTCCGGCCGACGAACGCGACGCGGTGTTCGAGCGCTTCCATCGCGGCAGCAAGACGCAGACGGTCGAAGGGACGGGGCTCGGGCTGTCGATCGTGCGGGAAATCGCGCGCGTGCATCAGGGCAGCGTGGCGCTTGCCGATGCGGGCGGCGGCGGGCTGGTCGTGACGATCCGGCTGCCGGCGGCGATGCGCGATGCGATGCCGCGCGCCGCGTGACGATACGGCGCGCGAAGGGAACGGGCCAGCGCAAGCCCGTTATCAGCGTGAACGGGCTCCTTGGCTCTCCGGCTCAGTCGCCGAAGCCGATCTCCGCTTCGACCGGCTGGCCGACTTCGAGCCACGCGCCCGCGCCTTCGACGACGATCGCATTGATGCCGAACGTCAGCGCACCGTCGTAGTTCGGGTTCGCGCGATAGGTCTGCATCGTGTCGGTCGGCTCGTGCGGCCAGGCCGGATCGGGCGTGCCGGTGGCCTGGTCGATCGTCGGCATCGGGCAGCGCGTGCACAGCTTCACGAGCCGCAGCCGCACCGGCGTGTCGCCGTCGGTGTCGAGGTGCTCGACGAAATCCTCTTCGTACGCATCGAGATCCGACACGACGATGTTCGGCCGGAAGCGGTTCATCGGGATCGCCGGCGCGCCTTTGGCGGCAAGCCGCGCGTTCAGGTCGTCGAGCGACGACTGGCCGATCACGAGCAGCGGATAGGCGTCCGAGAATTGCGTATGCGTATCGATCTCGCCGGTCCATTTGCGGTCGCAGTCGCGTCGGGCGTCGCGGGCGAAGCGCGCGAGCTTGGTCGGCACGCCGAGGAATTCGGTGAGCCATGCGGCCGTTTCGGCGCCCGTGTCGATCGCGTCGACGGTGTCGCGCCACACGGTCGCGGCCATCTTCGGCGTGGCGGGCGTCGCGTCGCCATCGAGCGGCGTACGGAGTGCCGGCATGCCCGGCGCATTCAGCACGAGCGCATCGTCGTCGAGCGTCGGGCGGATCAGCGCGAGGCGCGGGTGCGTGCGCTGCGTGAGCATCTGCCCGTGCGGATCGGTGATCAGCCAGTGGCGGTCGTAAGCGAGGCCCGTTTCGAGCAGTTGCGCGCGCGTCAGCGCGATGCCGGCGCAGGATTTGATCGGATAGACGAAGAGTTCGGTGATGGCTGGCATGACGCTGGCTGAAGGCGGGATGGTCGAATCGCGATTGTGCCAGATCGTGCCGAAGCCGTTTGACGGCCGCGCGCCGCCACGCGCCCGTCAGGCGAGCGGGAAGCCCGCGTCGAAGGTCGTGCGCACGTCGAGCGGCTGGCGCAGCAGCCCGGCCTTCAGGTAGAAGTCGGCCGTGCGCTGCTGTTCGGCGATCACCGCCGCGTCGATCGGCAGCCAGCGCGTGCCGCGGCGCTCGAACTGCAGCTTCGCGGCGGCCGGCGGAATGCCGATGATGCGCGCGAGCGCCGCCGAATACGCGTCGACGTGCCGGTACGACCAGGCCTGCGCGCGCACGACGCGCCGCAGGAAATCGTGCAGCACGTCGCGCTTCGATGCGATCGCCGCGTCGGTCGCCGCGAGATAGCTGAGGCCCGACCACAGCCCGCGGCCGCTGACCAGCACGCGCGCGCGGCCGCTCGTTTCGGCGAGCGCGGTATAGGGCTCCCAGGTCGCCCACGCGTCGATCGAACCGGTTGCGAGCGCAAGCATCGTGTCGGCCGGCGGCAGGAAGCGGAACGACACGGCATCGGGCGGCAGGCCGGCCGCGTCGAGCGCCTTCAGCGTGACGAAATGGCCGATCGAGCCGCGCGTGGTGCCGATGCGCTTGCCCTTCAGGTCGGCCGCGCCTTTGAGCGCGGCGTCGGGTTGCACGAGCACGGCCGTGCCGTACGGATCGGAACGGTTCGCGCCGATCACCTTGATGCGGGCACCGGATGCCAGCGCGAAGATCACCGGCGCGTCGCCGATCGGCCCGCAGTCGACGGCGGCCGCATTCAGCGCTTCGGCGAGCGGCGCGGCCGCCGGGAATTCGGTCCACGCGATGTCGTACGCGAGGCCGTTCAATTCGCCGGCCGCTTCGAGCAGCGCGCGCAGGCCGCCTTTCTGGTCGCCGGCGCGCAGCAGCGGGCGGCCGCCCGATTGCGCGCGCAGGGCGGCCGGCGCGGCGGCGATCGTGGCAAGGGCGCTCGCCTGGGCGAGGAAGTGGCGTCGGGTCGGATTCATCGTGAAGTTCCGTCGAAGGAAGGATTCGTGGGTTCAATGCGGGAGCCCGGCCTGTACGTCGCGCACGGGTTCGTTGTCGACGCGCAGCAGCAGCGCGGTCAGTGCGTCGCCGCTCGTGGCGCGCGCGGCTGGTCGGGGCGGCGCATCCGAGCGGCACAGCAGGTCGGCATCCGACCAGCCGGCGCTGCCGGGCAACGCACGCGCCCGCAGCCAGCCGCGTCGATCGGCAAGCAGTTGCGTGCCGCCGAGCGCATCGGGCGCGATGCCGGCAATCGTCGCGAACGCGAGCCACGCATCGGCGGTCGTCGCGACGCAGTTCGCACGCGAGTCACCCGACGCCGGCACGGGCGCGCCGCGTTCGGTGACGAGCAAGGTCTGCCAGCGCGCGTCCTCCGGCGGGGGCGTCGCGCCCGGCGCGAGCGCGACGACGCGCACGCGCTGGCCTTCGCGCCAGCGTTCGAGTGCCTGAGGCGCGGCGTCGCCGCACCGCACGTCGAGGGCCGGCAGCGGGACGGGCACCGGCCACGCGCCTTCGGCCTGCGCGCCGCTACCGGCTGCCAGCGCTTTCAGGTAGTCGAGCACGGCCCACGTGTCCCGCGGGCCGAGCGTGGCCGCGAAGCCCGGCATCGTCGACGCGCTGTGCGCGTCCTGCGTGCCGTGGCGCACGCGCCAGAACAGTTCGCCGTCGAGCCTGCGCGCGAGCAGCGCGCCGGCGAAGGTCGGCGGCCAGTGCGCGAGCGTGGCCGCGAGCGGCCCTTCGCCACGGCCGTCCGCGCCGTGGCAGGCCGCGCAATGTTGCGTATACAGGTGTGCGCCGCGCATCACGTCCGCGACGGAAAACGGCGCGGGATCGCGCTGGAAACTCGTCGGCACGGCAGGCGCGAGCCACAGCGAAGCGGGCGGCCACGGCGCGCACCACGCGAGGGCCAGCGCGGCGACGCCCGATGCGACACGCCACTTGCGCGCGGCCAGCGTGATGCAGGCGAGCACGACGGCCAGCGCCGTCACGCCGCAGGCGCACGCGAGCTGCCGCGTGAGCCCCGCGTCGATGCGCAGCGTTTCGAGCGCGATGCGGTGCGCCCAGGGCCACGCCGCCTGGCCATCGGCGTCGCCGGTCAGGCCGATCGCGTGCAGCACACGCGCCAGCGCGATCTGCGCGCGATACAGCAGTTGCAGGAAGGCGATGGCCCAGTCGGCGAACGGCGGCGCGTTCATCGCGCGCGTTTGCGGCGTACCGCACCCGAACGTCGAACGGCACCCGGCATCTACCAGCTCGCATCGAGCCCGAGATGCCGCAGCGCGTCGTGGCGCAATTCGGCGAGACGCGGGTCGCCGCGATGGCGCGGATAGGGCAGGTCGACGCGCAGTTCGGCGACGATCCGTGCGGGGCGCGGCCCGAACACGATCACGCGCTGCGCGAGGAACAGTGCTTCTTCCACGTCGTGCGTGACGAGCAGCGCGGAGAAGCCGTCGCGTTGCCACAGGGCGGTCAGCTCGGCCTGCATCGTGAGCCGCGTCAGCGAATCGAGCTTGCCGAGCGGTTCGTCGAGGATCAACAGGCGCGGATCGTTGACGAGCGCGCGGGCGAGCGCGACGCGCTGCGCCATTCCGCCGGACAACTGATGCGGAAACACGTTCGCGAAGTCCTGCAGCCCGACGCGCGCGAGCGCATCGTCGACGCGATGCTGCGCGGTGCGCGCCACGCCACGCGCTTCGAGGCCGAGCGCGACGTTCGCGCGCACGCGCCGCCACGGGTACAGCGTCGGGTCCTGGAACACGACGATGCGCGACGGATCGGGATGCTCGATCGGCACGCCATCCTGCGCGATCGTGCCTTGCCGGGCGGCATCGAGTCCGGCGACGAGGCGCAGCAGCGTCGATTTCCCGCAGCCGCTCGGGCCGAGCAGCGCGACGAATTCTCCGGCCGCGACCGACAGCGAGACGTCGTCGAGCACCGGCAGCGCGCCGCCGGGGCCGTCGAACGCATGGCTCACGCGGCGGATGTCGATGCGCGCGCCGCGCGGCGGCGTGACGGCGGGCGCGGCGGCCGCGGACGATTCGAGTACGGCGGCGCTTACCATTTGACGGTTCCTTTCTGCCATGCGAGCACGCGGTCGCGCGCGGCGAACAGCAGCGCGATCAATCCGGAAAACAGCAGCGCCATCACGATCAGCGCCGCATACATGTTCACGTACGACGCCCAGCCCTGGGCCCAGCTCAGGTACCAGCCGAGCCCCGACTTGACGCCCATCATCTCGGCGACGACCAGCACCGTGAACGACGCGCTCAGCCCCATGAAAATGCCGACGAACACGTGCGGCAGCGCGGCCGGAATCGCGACGTGGAGCACGAGGAAGCGCGCGTTCGCGCCGAGCGTGCGCGCGACGTCGTAGTACTGCCGGTTGACGCTCGCGACGCCCGACCACGTCAGCACGGCGACCGGGAAGCCGGTCGACAGCGCGATCAGGAACGCGGCGGCCGAATAGCTCGACGGGAAGAAGTAGAACGTGAGCGGCAGCAGTGCGGTGGCCGGCACCGGGCCGAGCACGCGCAGCACCGGATGCACCCAGTAGCCGATCCGGCGCGACCAGCCGATCGACACGCCCACCGCGAAGCCCACCGTGACGCCATACGCGAACCCGAGCGCGAGCAGTTTCAGCGTGTTGCCGGCGCTGCCGGCGAGGCGCGGCCAGTCGTCGACGTAGACCTCGATCAGCGCCTGCGGCGGCGCGAAGAACGGCGTCGGCAGCCAGCCGGTTTTCGCGGTGACGATTTCCCACGCGGCGAGCACGAGCGGCAGCGCGACGAGCCACGGGCCGGCCGGCCGCACTCGTGCGAGCCGCGTGCGGGTCGCGGCAACGAGATGGCCGAGCGTCGCGGCGACGAGCAGCAGCGCGGCGATCGTCCACGCGGCGGAGCCGAACGTGTCGGTGTACGCCCAGTCGCTGAAGCCGACGATCCGGTTCGGCCACAGTTGCGTGAGCGCGCCGAGCGCGGCCCACGCGAGCGCGGCGGCGATCCCGGTCGGCCAGGTGCGCGCGCGCCGGGCGTCGGCGGCCAGCGTGGCGTCGCAGGTCGTGCAGGCCGCGCGCGGGGTCGCGTCGGCGTTGGCCGCGCCGCCGGCCGGGGCCGATGCTGCGCGTGCGGCGGAAGCGTGTTCGATCGTCGACATCGCGTTACCCCAGTACGTTGGCATAGACCTGCTGCGCGAAGCGCTGCGGATCCGTGCTCTTCTTCAACACGCTGATGCGGCGGAAATCATCCGCATAGAACGCGATTTCCTGCTGCAGGTCGACATTGGTCGGGTGATGCGTGTAGGTGAGCGTCGCGTACAGCTTGCGCAGATCCTCGGGGCTGATCTTCGGCGAATACTTTGCGAACACTTTCGCGGCTTCGTTCGGGTTGTCGTGCGTGTACTCGGTGGCCTGCACGATCGATCGCGCGAGCGCGGCGGCCGACGGCCGGTCGTTGCGCACGAGGTCGCCGCGCGCGCCGATCACGCAGCACACCTTGCGCGCGTATTCGCCGGACAGGTTGGTCGCGAGTTCGGTGTACGCGCCGTTGCTGCGCTTTTCGAGCAGGTAGAGATTCGGGTCGCCGTCGGCGATCGCATGGATTTCACCCTTGTCGACCGCGACGCCGAGCAGGTCGGCCGGATACTGCCGCCACGTGATGTCGCGCTCGGGATCGATGCCGTTCTTCGCGAGCAGGATCGAGAAGAAGTGCTTGCCGGGCGCAGCCAGATCGCTGACGCCGACCGTCTTGCCCTTCAAAGCCTGCAACGTCGTGACGCCGGCCGCCTTCGCGCCGAGCAGCCGCACGCAGCCGCCGTGCGAGCTGCCGATGATCTTCACGTTGAAGCCGGCTTCGAGCGGCTTCAGCCAGCGATGGATCATCCCGACCGCCGCGTCGGCCTTGCCGGTCGCGATCGATTCGAGCAACTGGTCGGTCGAGCCGCTGTAGTTGATCAGCTCGACTTTCAGCCCGTTTTTCTCGAAGAAGCCGCGCTCCTGCGCGACGACGATCGGCGTCAGGCAGAACGCGTTCTGGTTCCACGCGAACGTGAGTTTCTTTAGCGGCGGCGCGGACCAGGCCTTGCGGCCGAGCGTGATCGCCGGCACGGCGAGCGCGGCGGCGCCGGCCGCGCGCAGCAGACGGCGGCGCTGGTCGTCGTGCGCGTCGGCGGGCGTGGGTGCGGTGGTGTGGGTCATGGTCTGGTCTCCGGTGTGGCGCAAGGGCGGCTCAGTCGAGCAGGTCGGGTTCGTCGGCGACGACGCGCGCGAACAGGCTGTCGAACGCATGCAGCGCACCGTCGGGGCCGCCGATCTGGCCGTGCGTATGGCGCGCCGTCGCGTGATCGATCGGCTGCGGCGTGCCGGCCGCTTCGGCCAGCAACTGCGTGTGCGCGGCGTTGTCGAGCGCGATGTACCACCACGCGGCGGCCTCGACCGTCGGGCCGGCCGTCAGGATGCCGTGGTTTTTCAGGATCACGCCCTTGTGCGTGGTGCCGTCCGGCTTCGCGAGCGCATCGGCGATCCGCGCGCCTTCGCTGGTGTCGACGACCATCCCCGTGAAGTCGTCGAACAGCGCGTGATCCTCGTAGAACACGCACGCGTCCTGCGTGAGCGGATCGAGCGGGCGGCCGAGGGTCGACCATGCCTTGCCGTAGGTCGAATGCGTGTGCGCGGCGGCGACGACGTGCGGATGGGCTTCGTGGATCGCCGCATGGATCGCGAACGCGGCCTTGTTCAGCGGCCGCTTGCCGATCGCGGTTTCGCCGCGCGCGTTGACGAGCAGCAGGTCGGAGACCTTGATCTGCGAGAAATGCACGCCGAGCGGGTTCACCCAGAAATGATCGGGCAGCTCCGGATCGCGCGCGGTGATGTGGCCGGCGAGGCCCGACGCGAAGCCGAAGCGCGCGAACAGGCGGAACGCGGCCGCGAGCCGCTCCTGCCGGTGGCGGCGCTCGGCGGCCACGTCGACACGCGGCGCGGGCGGATCGAACCAGAAGTGCTGGCGCGGCGTGTCGGCGAGCACGAGGCCCGATGCGGTTCGGGCGGGCGGGGCGAGGACGGCTGACATGGCGAGCGGCTCCCTTGGCGTCATGCGGCACGGCGCGCCGCGTCGCGGGCCGCGACGGCGCCGCGCACCCGCGGAATCAGTTCGCGGCCGTAGTCGATCGCATCTTCGAGCGGATCGAAGCCGCGGATCAGGAAGGTCGTCACGCCGAGGTCGTAGTAGTCGAGCAGCGCGTCGGCAACCTGTTCGGGCGTGCCGACGAGCGCCGTCGAATTCGAGCGCGCGCCGGTGAGCTTCGCGATCTCGGTCCACAGCCGCTTGTCGACGCGCGAGCCGCGGTCGGCCGCGGCGAGCAGGCGGCGCGCGCCTTCGCTCTGCTGCGGGCCGCCGGCGCCGAGTCCGGCCGCTTCGCGCAGCCGGCGCGTTTCGTCGAGGATGCGGTGCGCACGCGCCCACGCTTCGTCCTCGGTCGCCGCGAGAATCGGCCGGAACGACACGGAGAATCGCACCTGGCGGCCGTGCTTGGCGGCTTCGGCGCGCACGCGCGTCGTCAGATCGCGCACCTGGTCGAGCGATTCGCCCCACAGCGCGTAGACGTCCGCGTGCTTGCCGGCCACCGCGAGCGCGGCTTCCGACGCGCCGCCGAAGTAGATCGGCACGTGCGGCTGCTGGAACGGCTTCACTTCCGAAAAACCCTGCTTGAAGCGGTAATGCGCGCCGTCGTGATCGAACGGCTGCGCGTCGGTCCAGATCCGCCGCAGGATGCCGAGGTATTCGTCGGTGCGTGCATAGCGCGCGTCGTGATCGAGGAAATCGCCGTCGCGCTGCTGCTCGCTGTCCGAGCCGCCCGAGATGAAGTGCACCGCGAGCCGGCCGCGGCTGAACTGGTCGAGCGTCGCGATCTGCCGTGCGGCGAGCGTCGGCGCGGTGAAGCCCGGGCGATGCGCGAGCATGAAATGGATGCGCTCGGTCGCGGCGGCCGCGAACGCGATCGTCAGCGTCGCCGACGGGCCGGTCGAGTGGTGCGGCACGAGGATCCGGTCGAAGCCGGCCGTTTCGTGGGCGCGGGCAAAGTCGCGCACGTAGTCGGGATCGACCACGGGGCCGGACGCAGGGTGGATTTCCGATTGCTTCTGGCTCTGGATCATGCCGATGAATTCGACGCTCATCTGGGTCTCCGGTGCAGGGACGTTCCCGGCGCACGGCCGGGCAGGAATGGAGCGCAGGTTAACGCCGTGATCATGCGGAATGGAAATAATCAATCCCGATTTGAATATCAGATTTGCATGGTTTGGGGCCGCATGCGTTGCGCATACGCTATGGGCTCGTGAATGATCGGGCGCGCGTTGGCGCCGTGTTTGCCGCCGTGTTCGAACTACCCAGGGAATCCGTTTCGATGTCCGCCAGCCTTGCCGCTTCCTCGTCGTCACAGCAGCCTGCGCTGCGTCTCCTGTCTGCCGAAGCTGCCGAAGCTGCCGAAGCTGCCGAAGCTGCCGAAGCTGCCGAAGCTGCCGAAGCTGCCGAAGCCGCCGAAGTCGCCGAAGTCGCCGAAGTCGCCGAAGTCGCCGAAGCCGCCGAAGCCGCCGAAGCCGCCGAAGCCGCCGAAGCCGCCGAAGCCACCGAAGCCACCGAAGCCACCGAAGCCACCGAAGCCGCCGACGAGACGAACGACGCGCGCCTCGCCGCGCTGCTCGAGCGCCTCGCCCCCGAACTTGCCGCCGATGCGGCCCGCAACGACGTCGATGGCCGCTTTCCGCACGAGAATTTCGCGCGGCTGCATCGTGCCGGACTCATCGCGCAGGTCGTGCCGCGCGAGCATGGCGGCGCCGGGGCGACGCTGGCGCGGGCGAGCCGGATCGTCGCGGCCGTCGCGCGGGCCGATCCGGCGACCGCGCTGGTGCTGACGATGACGTATCTGCAGCATCGCGCGCTCGGCCGCGCCGACAATCGCTGGCCGGCCGAAGTGCGGCGCGCGGTGTTCGACAGCGCAGTGGCGCACGGCGCGCTGATCAATGCGTTGCGCGTCGAGCCCGCGCTCGGTTCGCCGTCGCGCGGCGGCCTGCCGGCCACCATCGCGCGCCGCGATGGCGACGGCTGGCGGCTGTCGGGCCACAAGCTCTACAGCACCGGGATTCCGGCGCTGCGCTGGCTGGCCGTGTGGGCGCGCACCGACGAACCGGCGCCGCGCGTCGGCGTGTTTCTCGTGCCGCGCGACCGCGATACCGACGGCGATCGCATCCGTGTGATCGAAAGCTGGAATCACCTCGGCCTGCGCGCATCCGGAAGCCATGAAGTCGTATTCGACGAGGCGCCGCTGCCGGCCGATCATGCGGTCGACGTGCGCGCGCCGGACGCATGGGCCGTGTCGGCCGCCACGCACGCGGATGCCGACGCGCAGGCGGACCAGCAGGCGTGGATGGTCACGCTGCTCGGCAGCCTGTACGACGCGGTGGCGCGTGCGTCGCGGGACTGGCTGGTCGAATTCGCGGCGACGCGTGCCCCGAGCGGGCTCGGCGCGCCGCTCGCGACGCTGTCTCGCGTGCAGGAGGCGGTCGGCGAAATCGAAGGCTGGCTGCACACGAATCGTGTGCTCCTCGACGATCACATCGCGCGTACCGACGCCGGCAACGCGCCGTCGGTGACGACCAGCGGCCTCGTCAAGCGCACCGTGACCGAGCAGGCGATCCGCACGGTCGAGCAGGCGCTGAAGCTGTCGGGCAATCACGGGCTGAGCCGCGGCAATCCGCTCGAACGCCACTATCGCGACGTGCTGTGCAGCCGCGTGCATACGCCGCAGGACGATGCGATCGCGGTGGCGGCGGGGCGGGTGGTGCTCGATGCGGCGATGCGCGGAGTAACGAGCGCGGAGGCGCACGCAACGTCACGCAACGGTGGCGAACGCGGTCGACACGATGCGTGATCCGGACCGGGTTGCCGCGCACGGCAACGGCGTGGCGCGATGCCGGCGCCGGCGCCGCGCGGCCGCGTTATGCGGCCTTGCCGTGCGATTGCTCGGGCAGCGCGAACGCCGCGCGCGCATGCGCGGCGACGGCCGCGAGCGGCGCGTCGAAGCGGGCCGCATCGTGCCGGCGCAGCAGCCACAGGTCGATCTGCGGCTTGAAATCGGCGAGCTGCACGATGTCGAGCCCATCGCGCAATGGGCTGCCTTCGACGAGCGGCAGCGGCATCAATCCGAGGCCGAAGCCGTTTGCCACGCTTTGCAGTTGCAGGTCGCGGCCGTACGCATCGAGCGTGACCGGCATCGGCAGGCCCTGCGCGTCGAGCGCACGCCGCAGGCCGGCACGAAAGCCGCAGCCGTCCGGATTGAGCACCCAGCCGCGCGCGTGGCAATCGGCGAGCCGGTAGCTGCGGCGCGGCCAGTCGCCCTTGCGGCCGACCGCGACGAGCCGCGTGGCCAGCAATCGTTCGCCTTCCACCTGCGCCGGCAGTACCATTTCGCGCGCGAGGAAGACCAGCGCCGCATCGAGTTCGCGGCGGGCGATGCGTTCGACGAGCAGGCCGCCCCATGCGGTCGTGACGTGCGTCGCGAGCGCGGGCCACTGCGCGGCGAGGTCCGCGATGAGCGCCGGCAGCATCAACTCGCCGAGCCCTTGCGTGAGCCCGATCCGGAATTCGCCGGCGAGCGGCTGCTGGCCGGCCGTCAGTTCGCGCAGCGCGTCGACCTCGCGCAGGATCGCGCGACACTGCTCGAACACCTGCCGGCCAATGTCGGTCGGGCGCGGCGGCTTCGTGTTGCGGTCGAGCAGCGTCACGCCGAGCGCTTCCTCGAGATTCTGGACGCGTCGCGTGATCGCGGGTTGCGTCATCCCGAGCTCGGTCGCGGCCTGGCTCAGGGTCTGGCAGCGGACGACCGCTGCAAAAGCGTCGATATCGCTAATTTTCATGTTTGTTCTGCATGGTCTTTCGGGTGCATCATGACGATCCATCATATTCGGCATCATATTCGAGGAGACGGCCGATGAGTACGCTTTCGTTGCACCAGGCGCCGCTGCGTCAGTTCGTCGAGGGGCTGGATGCGCTGCTCGCGTCCGGCGCGAACGAGGCGCGCATTCTCGACGAGGGCGGCGCGCTGCTCGCCGCGCTCGTCGAGCGCGACGACTGGTTGCCCGCCGCGTTTGCGCAACCCGATCCCGAGCGTTACCGGCAATACCTGCTGCATCTCGATCCCGACGAGCGCTTCTCGGTCGTCAGCTTCGTGTGGGGGCCCGGCCAGACGACGCCGATCCACGACCACACGGTGTGGGGGCTGATCGGGATGCTGCGCGGCGGCGAGTTTTCGCAGCCGTACCGGTTCGACGCGACCGGCAAGCCGGTGCCTGCAGGCGACGCCGTGCGGCTGCAGCCGGGCGAGGTCGAGGCCGTGTCGCCGCGCGTCGGCGACGTGCATCGCGTGACCAACGCGTTCGCCGACCGCGTATCGATCAGCATCCACGTGTACGGCGCGAACATCGGCAAGGTCGAGCGCGCGGTGTACCTGGACGACGGTACCGTGAAGCCGTTCGTGTCGGGCTATTCGAATGCCTGACGCAAAGCCCGCTCGCTCGGCCCGGTGCGATTGCGCGCCGGCAGGGCCAAGCTCGATCCGTTCCGCTTTCTTCACCGACTTCAACGTATTCAACACAGAGACATCGTGACGCAATCCGCCGATTCCACCTCCCGCTTTCCCGTCGCGTCGTACCAGGACGTACGCGCGCGCCTGCTGGCCCGCGACGAGATCGCGCTGATCGACGTACGCGAGGAAGATCCGTACGCACAGGGCCATCCGCTGTGGGCCGCCAATTTTCCGTTGTCGAAGCTCGAACTCGATGCGTGGACGCGGATTCCGCGCCGCGACACGCCGATCGTCGTGTTCGGCGAAGCGGGCGGCGAGGATCTCGCGCCGCGCGCGGCCGCGACGCTCGCGCGGCTCGGCTACACCGACGTGCGGCTGCTCGACGGCGGCCTCGCGGGCTGGCTGGCCGCGGGCGGCGAACTGTTCATCGACGTGAACGTGCCGAGCAAGTCGTTCGGCGAATGGGTCGAGGCCGAGCGCCATACGCCGTCGCTGTCCGCGCAGGAGGTGCAGGCGCTGATCGATGCGAAAGCCGATGTCGTGATCGTCGACGCGCGCCGCTTCGACGAGTACCAGACGATGAACATCCCGACGTCGACGAGCGTGCCGGGCGCGGAACTCGTGCTGCGCGTGCGCGCGCTCGCGCCGGATCCGCGGACGCAGGTGATCGTCAACTGCGCGGGCCGCACGCGCAGCATCATCGGCACGCAGTCGCTCGTCAACGCGGGGCTGCCGAATCCGGTCGCCGCGCTGCGCAACGGCACGATCGGCTGGACGCTCGCCGGCCAGACGCTCGAGCGCGGCGCGGCGCGCCGTTTTCCGGACGAGATCGACGCGACGCAGCGCGCCGAAGCGCGTCGGGCCGCGCGCGCGGTGGCCGAACGCGCCGGCGTGCCGCGCATCGCGCTGGCTGACGTCGCGGCGCTCGGCGAACCGGGCCGCACGCTGTACCGCTTCGACGTGCGTACGCCGGAGGAATACGAAGCCGGCCATCTGCCGGGCTTCCTGAGCACGCCGGGCGGCCAGCTCGTGCAGGAGACCGACCATCACGCGGCCGTGCGCGGCGCGCGGATCGTGCTGGCCGACGACGACGGCGTGCGCGCGGACATGACCGCATCGTGGCTCGCGCAGATGGGCTGGGACGTGCGCGTCGTCGAACCGGCCGGTACCGCGGCATTCGTCGAGCGCGGCCAGCCGCCGCGCGACGTGCCGGCGACGCCGCCCGCGACCGACGTGTCGCCCGCGACGCTCGCCGGCTGGCTGAAGGAGGCCGCGCCCGGCGAGCTCGCGATCGTCGACGTGACGGCCAGCGCGAACTACGTGAAGCGGCATATCCCGGGCGCGTGGTTTGCCGTGCGCGCGCAGTTGCGCGACGCGCTGGCGGTGATTCCGCCCGCGAAGCGCTACGTGTTCACGTGCGGGTCGAGCCTGCTGGCGCGGTTCGCGGCCGATGATGCACGCGCGTTGCTGCCGGCTTCGGCCGAGGTTGCGGTGCTGACCGGCGGCACGGCCGCATGGATCGATGCCGGGCTGCCGCTCGAAAGCGGCGAGACGCACCTCGCGTCGCCGCGCGTCGATCGCTACCGGCGCCCGTACGAAGGCACCGACAACGCGGCGGCGGCGATGCAGGCGTATCTCGACTGGGAATACGGGCTGGTCGATCAGTTGAAGCGGGACGGCACGCACCACTTCAACGTGATCTGAACGATGCGGCGCAACCGGGCGCGGCACGCCGTGCGCCGTACCCGGTCGCCGCACGGTTCGGCACGTTCAGCGTGATCAGCGCTTGAACGTATCGACGGCCGTGCGGCCGACGGCCGGATCGTCGGTGAAGAAGCCGTCGATGCCCGCGCGCAGGTACGCCTGGATCTCGCGCACCGAGCCGGCCGTGTTGCGCGTGGCCGGCGTGCCGTCGTCCTTCAGCGACGCGGGCAGGAAGTTGTTCTCCGGGCGGAACGTGTACGGGTGCACGATGAGGCCGGCCTCGTGCGCGTAGCGCACGTACGGCGTCGGCGGCTGCAGCGTGCCATCGGCGGCGACCGCGATGATCGACGTCTTGTACGGGCCGACGCCGTTTGCATAGGCCGCGATTTCGCGCATGCCGTCGCGCGTCGACAGGTCGCCGTAGGTGCGCTTGTCGTTCGCCTTCACGAAGTCGTACGGGCGCTGACCGGCTTCGTCCATCAACTGCACGAGCTTCCAGTTCGGCTGGCTCGACTTGATCCGGTTGCGGATCGTCTTCAGATTCGCGACTTCGAACGACTGGATGTAGACGGTCGCCGTGCGCGATGTGTACGAATCCTTCAGCAGCGCGTCGACGAGGCGGTCCTCGAGCGGCAGGCCGATCGACTGGAAGTAGGTTGGATGCTTGGTTTCCGGATACAGGTGGATCGTGCGGCCGGTCTGCGCGGACATCTGTTTCGCGAGCGCGACGATCTCGTCGAACGTCGGAATCTCGAACTGGTCGTTGTACGCGGTGTTGGCGGGGCGCACCTGCGGAATGCGCTCGCGCGCCCGCAGCGTCTTCAGTTCGGCGAGCGTGAAATCCTCGGTGAACCAGCCGGTCAACTGCGCGCCGTCGATCGTCTTGGTCGCCTTGCGGCTCGCGAACTGCGGCAGCGTCGACACGTTCGTCGTGCCCGAGATCTCGTTCTCGTGGCGCGCGACGAGCACGCCGTCGCGGGTCGACACGAGGTCGGGCTCGATCACGTCCGCGCCGTCCTCGATCGCCTTGCGGTACGACGCGAGCGTATGTTCGGGGCGCAGCGCGCTCGCGCCGCGATGGCCGACCACCTGGACCTTCGCGGAAATCGGCTGCGTGGGATCGCGCGTCAGATCGTCGTCGCCGCCGCACGCGGCGAGCAGGAACGCGGCGGCACAGGCGAACGGGACGTAGCGCAGGGAGGTCGGGCGCTTGAGGAGCATGTCGATGGACCTTCGAAACGGAGTCGGAAAAGGGCGCTCGCGCCGGTGGCCTGGCAGGCGCCGGGCTACGCGGAATCGAACGGTGCGCGATCGTCGCATCGAATAATTACATATGTATTACTTCGACCTTTCTGTTCGTTTTTTGGGAGCGAGGCACGCGGCGGGGCGATTGAGCCCAGCCTTGCCCGCGCCGCATTCCGGCCGCCGCGGGCTGCCCGCGCGCCGGATGCACTAAACTTGCGGGAATTTTGCATCGCCGCACCGGGGCCGACGCCCGCCTGGCGCGACGATGCGGCGACTCGCGGGCCGGCGCGGGCGCCCGGCGCCCGTGTGCGTCCGGGGTCCGCGCCGGCCGATTTTTCCCGACCCATGACGACCCATACCGATCCCGCCTATCTGCTCGGCGAGCTACTGAAGAACGTTTCCCGCTCCTTCTACCTGACGCTGCGCGTGCTGCCCGACGGCATGCGCGACCCGGTCGGCCTCGCGTATCTGCTTGCGCGCGCGGCCGACACGATCGCCGACACGGCGCTCGTCGCGCCCGACCGCCGCGCGGCCCTGCTGACCGTCCTGCGCGACGACGTCGAGCGGCTCGGCGACGGCGCGGCGCTGTCGCGTTCGCTCGAGGACGTGACGCGGATGCAGACCGATTCGCACGAACACCTGCTGCTCGGCTCGATGGAGCCGATGCTCGCACTGCTGCGCGCGCAGCCGGAGGCCGATCGCGCGTCGATCCGCAAGGTCGTCGCGACGCTCACCGCGGGGATGGAATTCGACCTGCGCACGTTTCCGGACGAGCAGTCGGGCCAGGTCGCATCGCTGCCGACGCGCGACATGCTCGACCGCTACACGTACCTCGTCGCGGGCTGCGTCGGCGAGTTCTGGACCGACATGACGGGCGCGCACACCCGCGCCGCGCGCGGCTGGGATCTGCCGGACATGCGCGAGAAGGGCATCCGTTTCGGCAAGGCGCTGCAGATGACCAACATCCTGCGCGACTGCGCGAAGGATCTGCGCATCGGCCGCTGCTACCTGCCCGACGACGTGCTGGGCGCGCACGGGCTCGTCGTGGCCGACCTGATGCAGCCGGAGGCTTCGGCGCGCGCGCGCGGCGTGCTGGTCGACCTGCTGCGCGTCGCGCTCGACCAGTATCGCGACGCATGTCTGTATACGCTTGCGATTCCGCGCCGTTTCGTGCGGCTGCGGCTCGCCTGCCTGTGGCCGATCATGATCGGCCTCGAAACGCTCGAACTGCTGGCCGGCCACGCTGCGTGGCTCGATCCGGCGAAGCCGGCCAAGGTGCCGAGAAAGCGCATCTACCGGATCATGGCGGCGTCGCTCGCGCTGGTCGGTTCGAACACGGCGATCCGCGCGCGCCTGAGCGCGCTCGCCGAGGCGGTGAGCGCGCGGCTCGCGACGCAGCACTGAAGATCGCCGGCGCGATAAGCACCGGCATCGCCTCCGGGCCCGCGTTCGCCGGGCCGTTTCCGTCCGCTCTCCGGCACGCCGACTAAAACGTTTTCATGATTTCGTGTCTCGAAATGCGGATGTCACGAACGTCGGCGATCCTGCGCGGCGGCGTGAATCGCGGCGTCAGCTTCGATCGCGCTTTTGTAAGACGTTTGGTTGCCGAAGGCGTCTGACGACATCGGACGGTCGCGTTGCACCCGTAAAAATGTAAAGCTAGGGTTTTCACCGGCAAATGCCGGAAACGCCCGCCGCACAAGCGTTTCGGGTCGTTATGTAACCGTTTGGTGAACCGCCGCGTTGCGTCGATCATACGATGACCGACCGCACATGTTGGGAAACAATTGGTAATCCGTCAGAATCGCGTCGGCATGTACTCGCACATGTGTCGGTCATAAAACCACACCAGAAAAGAAACATTCTTTGAGGACGGAGAATCAATGAAAAAGCGCGTCGCTTTCGCCATGACGGCAGTGGGTCTCGCCGCCGCTACCGCCGCCCACGCCCAGAGCAGCGTGACCCTGTACGGTATCGTCGACAACGCCATCGCTTGGCAGAACAACTCGTCGGCTACCGGTGCGACCACCGGCGGTCACTCGAAAGTACAGATGGCCACCGGCATTTGGGCGGGCAGCCGCTTCGGCCTGAAGGGCAGCGAAGATCTTGGCGGCGGCACGAAGGCGATTTTCCAGTTGGAAGCGGGCTTCAACGCGAACAACGGCTCGTCGCAATGGACGAACGGCATCTTCACGCGTCAGGCATGGGTCGGTATGACCAACGCGACGTACGGTACGCTGACGGCCGGCCGTCAGTACACGGCGTACTACACGCTGCTGTCGCCGTATAGCCCGACGACCTGGCTGACCGGGTACTACGGCGCGCACCCGGGCGATATCGACTCGCTGGATACCAGCTACCGCGCGAACAACTCGCTCGTCTACATGTCGCCGAAGTTCTACGGCTTCACGGTCGGCGGTTCGTACTCGTTCGGCGGCGTGGCAGGCGCGACGAACCGCGGCTCGACGTGGAGCGCGGCGATCCAGTACCTGAACGGCCCGGCAGGCATCGCGGTCGGCTACCAGAAGGTCAACAACTCGACGCTCGGCGGCGGCGTGTGGGGCGCGAACTCGACGGTCCAGAACGGCCTGACGACAACGGGCGACGGCAACCAGCCGGCAGTTTCGTCGATCAACAACGGCTACGCGACCGCGCAATCGCAGCAGCGTCTCGCCGTGACGGCGGGCTATCAGTTCACGCCGGCATGGGATATTTCGGCGTCGTACTCGAACGTCCAGTACACGCCGGGCACGGGTTCGTTCTTCCGGAACAAGGCCATCTTCAACACGGCTGGCGCAGTGCTGCACTGGAAGGCAGCTGCTCAGTGGGACTTCGCGGTTGGCTACTCGTACACGGCGGCAACGCAGTCGAACGGTGTCTCGAGCGCGGCGAAGTACCACCAGGTCACGCTGTCGCAGTACTACAGCCTGTCGAAGCGCACGGGCCTGTATGCGGTTGAGGCTTATCAGCACGCAAGCGGCAACACGCTGAACGGCAAGGGCAACGGCATCATCGCGGCGACCACGTCGATCGGTGACGGCGTGGGCGCAGGTTCGAAGCAGAACCAGATCGCCGCTGGCGTCGGCCTGATCCACCGCTTCTGATGTCGCGCGGCGCGCGAGCGCCGCTCACGGCATGCGGTATGAAAAAACCGGCTTTCGAGCCGGTTTTTTCGTTTACGTCGCGAGCGTTCGCCCGATCCGCAGGATCACTGATCGATCGGCGACTTCAGCGGCTGATGCTCGCCTGTCAGCCCGAACACGACGAGTTGCGCGGGCTCGGTCGCGCTCGCGTTGCGCGACACCTGATGGCGCGAGCCCGGCGGCTCGTACCAGCCTTCGCCCGCGCGGTAGCGGCGCAGCGGGCCGCCGTTCACCTGCGACAGCACTTCGCCTTTCGACACGACGGCGAACACCGAGCCGAGATGCCGGTGCGCTTCGGACGCCTGACCGGGCGCATAGTCGACCGTCGCGACGACGACGTGCTTGCCGGGCGCTTCGGGCACGGCCTGCTGCATGATCGCGTGCACGGCGTCGCCGGCGTCGTGCGCGTGGGCGGCGGCCGGCAGTGCCGCCGCGAGCACGAGCACGAACCCGGCGTACGGCGCGACGCGATGGAGCGGGGAACGGATCATCGTCGGCTCCTTACTCGGGCATCTTGCGGAACGCGATCGCGAAGCGGTTCCACGAGTTGATCGTCGCGATCAGCATCGACAGGTCGAACAGCTCCTCGTCGGTGAAGTGCGGCTTCACGGCTTCCCAGACGGCGTCGGGCACATGGCTGCCGGCCACCAGCGTCAGCGCCTCGGTCCATTCCAGCGCCGCGCGTTCGCGCTCGGTGAAGAACGGCGTTTCGCGCCACGTGACGACGGTCGCGAGACGGCGGTCGGTTTCGCCGCCCTTGCGCGCGTCGGTCGTATGCATGTCGACGCAGAACGCGCAGCCGTTGATCTGCGACGCGCGCAGGCGGACGAGTTCGGCGAGCGGCTTCTCGATCGAGCTCTTCGCGAGGAATTCCTCGGCGTTGCGCATCACCTTGATGGCATTCGGGCTGGCGGCATAGAAGTTCAGGCGCGGTTGCATGGCACGTCCTTTTCGGTTGGGTAGCGCCACGGTGGCGCGACAGGACCTACTTTAGGACGCGTACTGGCCTGCTTGAATAACCAATTTCGTGGAAATTCAGGTAACCAGTGGCGATCCGCCTACGAGGCCGGCATCGAGCAAACCGGCCAGCTTCGCGAGCGCCGTGTCGATGCGCAGCGCGTCGATTCCGCCATAGCCGAACAGCAGCCCCGGGCGCACCGGCACGCCCGCATGGAACGCCGAGATCCCGTACAGGCCGATGTCCTGCGCGCGCGCCGCGCGGACCAGCGCCGCTTCGTCGAGCCCCGACTTCAGGTACGCGGCGAGATGGATGCCGGCGGTCGGCACGATCGCGTCGAACCACGGCGCGAGTTCGCCGCGCAGGTGTGCGATCAGCATCTTGCGGCGCGCGTCGTAGTGCTTCTGCACGCGTTTCAGGTGCCGCGCGAAATCGCCTTCGTGCATGAAGCGCGCGAGCGCCGCCTGCGTCAGCGTGCACGTGTGCCAGTCGACGATCTGCTTCGCCTTGGCCAGCGCGCCGCGCAACGCGCGCGGCGGAATCGCGTAGCCGATCCGCAGCTCGGGAAAGATCGTCTTCGAGAACGTGCCGACGTACGCGACGAGGCCCGTGCGGTCGAGGCTCTTCAGCGATTCGACCGGCCGCCCCTCGAAGCGGAATTCGCCGTCGTAGTCGTCCTCGATGATCACCGCGCGGCGGCGCTGCGCCCATTCGAGCAGCGCGACGCGGCGATCGAGCGTCATCGGCATGCCGAGCGGGAACTGGTGCGACGGCGTCACGTAGACGAGCCGCGCGTCGTCCGGCAGCCGTTCCGTGACGAGGCCGTGCGCGTCGACCGGCACGCCGATCACCGTCGCGCCGAGCGACGCGAACGCGGCGCGCGCGGGCGGATAGCCGGGATCCTCGACCGCGACGACGTCGCCCGGCCGCACGACCACGCGCGCGAGCAGGTCGAGCGCCTGTTGCGCGCCTTGCGTGACGAGCACGTCGTCCCAACCGCATGCGACCGCCCGGCTGAATGCGACGTAGCGCGCGATCGCGCCGCGCAACTGCGGGTCGCCGGCCGGGTCGTGGTATTGGCCCGGGCCGCGCGCCTGCTGGCGCAGCGCGTGATGCAGGCAGCGCCGCCATGCGTCGAACGGGAACAGCGTCTTGTCGGTCACGCCGCCGCGAAAGTCGAAGCCGGGCGAGTCGTGCGGCGCGGGCATCGCGAGCGCATCGGGCAGGTCGTTCCACAGCGCACGCGCATCGACCGCGTCGATGCGCGGCATCTCGTCGACGATCGACGGCGCCGACGTCGCCGCGGCGTGCGGCACGCGCGCCAGGCCGTCGGCGATGAACGTGCCGTCGCCGGCGCGTGTATTCAGGTAGCCCTCGGCGACGAGGCGCTCGAATGCGTCGAGCGTCGTCTTGCGCGACACGCCGAGCTGTTTCGCGAGGTCGCGCGTCGATGGCAGCCGCGCGCCGCCTGCGAGACGCCCGTCGACGATCGCGGTGCGCAGTTGCCGGAAGATTTGCCCCGTCAGGTCGTGACGGCCTTCGATGCGGATCGCGATGTCCATCGCAGTGGTTACCTCGATCGGGGTGATTTTGCCTCGATCAGCATACCGGAAGTGGCCGACGCCGGCGGCGGTTCGCGGCAGGCGGCTGTCGCCGCCATCGCCCGATTGGACCGCGGCCCGTTAGTGCCTTACGATCCACGACACCTTCATCGTGGAGCGACCTCATGCTGTCCGAAGACGAACTGGCGTTGCTCGACGCGATCCGCGCTACCGGCAGCCTGTCGCGTGCCGCCGCGCGGCTCGGCAAGGCGCCGTCGACGGTGTCGCACGCGGCGCGCCAGCTCGAAACGCGGTTCGACGCGCTGCTGTTCGACCGGCGCGGCTACCGGCTGCAACTCACGCCGGCCGGACAATTGCTGGCCGACGAGGCCGCGCGGCTGGCGCTCGACGTCGCACGGCTGACGCAGCGCGTGCGGCAGGTCGCGAGCGGCTGGGAGGACCGGCTGTGGATCGTCACCGACGAAGTGCTGGAGTTCGATACGCTGCTGCCGGTCGTCCGCGCATTCGATGCGCTCGCTTCGGGCGTGTCGCTGCGCTTCACGCATGAGGTGCTCGGCGGGACCTGGGAAGCGTTGCGCGACGGCCGCGCGGATCTGGTCGTCGGTGCGACCAACGAGCCGCCGGCGATTCCGGGCCTCAAGTGGTTCGAACTCGGTGCGATGGAATGGGTGTTCGCGGTGTCGCCGCGCCATCCGCTGGCGTCCGCGAGCGGGGTGCTGACGCGCGATGCGATCGGTGCGCATCGCGCGGTCGTCGTCGCCGATTCGTCGCGGCGCGCGGCCGGCCGCGCGTATGGCCTGCTCGGCGGGCAGGCGGTGCTCGCGGCGCCGTCGATGCGCGCGAAGATCCTCGCGCAGCGCGATGCGCTCGGCGTCGGCTGGGTGCCGCGCCGGCGCGTGACGTCGTTGCTCGCGCGCGGCGAGCTGGTCGAGAAGCAGACGGCGGACCCGCGCGAGCCGAATCTGCTGTACGTCGCGTGGCACGGCGACCGCGACGGTCGCGCGCTGCAATGGTGGCTGGAGCAACTGCGCGAGCCGCGACTCGTGCAGCGGCTGCTCGACGGGCTCGACGTCGTCGGTTGAGCGCGCCCGCGCCAACATGTTCGACGTTTTCGAACATGTTCGTCGTGCCGGCCGCACGGCAATGCCGTGCGCCGCGCGCATCCTGTGTTCACGGTCAACTCACCGGTTCACAGGAGAACATCATGCAACGCTTCGAAGGAAAGACGGTCCTCGTCACGGGCGGCAACAGCGGCATCGGCCTGGCGGCCGCGAAGGCATTCGCGGCCGAAGGCGCGCGGGTCCTCATCACCGGGCGCGACGCCGACACGCTGGAAGCCGCCCGTCGAACGCTCGGCGAAGGGGCGCTGGCGATTCGCAACGAAGCCGGCAGCGTCGCATCGGCCCGCGCGCTGGCCGACGCGATCGCCACCGCCGGCGTGCGGCTCGACGCCGTGTTCGTCAACGCGGGCGTCGCGAAACTCGCGCCGTTCGCCGACAGCGACGAAGCAATGTGGGATCTTGTCTTCAACACCAACGTGAAGGGCGCGTATTTCCAGATCCAGTCGCTCGTGCCGCTGCTGAACCGCGGCGCATCGATCGTGATCAACGGCTCGATCAACGCGCATATCGGGATGCCGGGCTCGTCGGTGTACGCGGCGAGCAAGGCGGCCGTCAATTCGTTCGCGAAGACGCTGTCGGCGGAACTGCTGCCGCAGGGCGTACGCGTGAACGTGGTCAGCCCGGGGCCTGTGCAGACGCCGCTGTACGGCAAGCTCGGGCTCGATGCGGCGGCGCTTGACGAGACCGCCGACAAGATCAGGGGGCTCGTACCGGTCGGCCGGTTCGGCACGCCGGATGAAATCGCGTCGACGGTGCTGCACCTGAGCGCGCCGGAATCCGCGTTCATCGTCGGCGCGGAAATCATCGCGTCGGGCGGGATGGGGCTGCTCTGAGGGGCGAGGCGGGCGGGGACCGTCACCGGCCGATACGGCGCCGGGCGAGCGGCCCCCCGTCACATACCCCTATCGGGACGCACAGGCGCCATGCGTCGCGCCGCCGGCTCCCAGCTGCGTCACCGTCAACCCCGCGAACGTCGCGCGGCCTTGCTCGGCGAACACGGCCACGCGATCCGCATCGAGCGGCGGGAAGATCAGGTCCGTCAGCACCACGCGGCCGCCGTTCGCGAATACCTCGACCGACCCGCGATCGACGACGATTTCGAGCCGCAGTTGCCCGTGTTCGAGCGGCAGATCGACGATGTGCTCGCGGCTGAACGTGCCGGCGAAATTCGCTTCGCCGGATTGCGAGCGGTCGAGCGTCAGCGTGCGCTTCGCCGTGTCGTACACGATCCGGGTGCCGATCGAGCCGTCGCTTGAGCGCCGGACGATCAGCCCCGCGCGCGCGGCACGCTGCGGCGAGATCGTCACCGTGATGCGCTGGACCACGCCGCGCGTGGCGGCCGACAGCACCCGGGTAGCGGAGTCGACCGTGACGTCGCCTTCATGCACGGCGGGCCGGCCGTCGGCCCATGCGTCGAAGGCGGCGGCGGGCGCGACGACGAGGCGCGGTTCGCCGTCGATCGTCTTCAGCGACAGTTCGCGCGGCAGCGTGGTCGCGCCGCGCCATGGCGTGGTCGGCACTTTTGCCGCGTAGTCCCAGTTGCTCATCCATGCGATCGCGACCGGCCGGGCGCCCGGTGCGCCGGAGAACGTGCCGGCCGCATAAAAATCGGCGCCGTGATCGACCCAGCGAAATTGCGCGGGATCCGAGCCGGCCGGCGCGACGCGGTCGGGTACGAACGTGCGGCCGTCGAAGTTGCCGACGAAATACATCGCGCCGGAACCGCCGGCGATCGACCACGGATTCACGTTGACGATCATCACCCACTTGATGCGGCGGGGATCGCCGTCGAGCGGCAGCGGGACGAGATCGGGCATTTCCCACAGCGCGCCCGCATGCGGCACGTCCGGCAGCGTGAAGTCGCTCAGGAACGACCAGTGGATCAGGTCGTCGGAACGATAGAGCTTCACGACGTGCGCATCGGCGACGACCGTCGTCATCAACCAGTAGCCGCCCGGCGCATACCACGACACTTTCGGGTCGCGAAATTGCTTCGATTCTGGATCGAGCGTCAGCACCGGATTGTGCGCATACGGCTGCCAGGTCGTGCCCTGGTCGAGGCTGTACGCGAGCGACTGGGCCTGTATGCCGGGTGCGTGACCCGAGCCGGGCTTGTAGACGCTCGTATAGAGCGCGACGAGCGGCGTGTGCCCCGGTTTGCCGAGACCGGACGTGTTCAGGGTATCGGCGACGATCGAGCCGGAGAAGATTTCCTCGGTGGCGTTCGCGCGCATCGCGACCGGCTGCTCGCGCCAGTGGACGAGATCGGTGCTGGTCGCGTGGCCCCACGACATGTTGCCCCAGTCGTTGCCGAGCGGGTTGTACTGATAGAACAGGTGATAGCGGCCGTTCTCGTAGACGAGCCCGTTCGGGTCGTTCATCCAGTTACGCTGCGGCGTGTAGTGGAGGGCGGGCCGCCATTGCGGCGTGCCGTTGTCGGCCTGCGTGTCGCACGCAGCGGCGGCGGCCTGCGTGCAGGCCATGCAAACGAGCAGCAGCCGGACGAGGCGGACGGAAAAGCGGAAAGACGTCGATTTCATGCGGGGCCGGGCGCTTCGTTGGGCGAAGCGGGAAAGGAGGGCGCACGCCGGCTGCAACGGCGGCATGCGCAAGGGTTCGAAAGAAAAGTCGAAAAAAGAGGAGGCGCACACGCGACACGCGCGATACGCGCCTCCTGAACCTCGTGCCTTCAGCGACGATCGTTATCGTTGGCTATCCTGATTGCCGCCGCCGTTACGGGCGGGTGCCCGGGCCGTCGTTGTGACCGGCCCCCGTCGCCGGCAGGTTCGTCGGGATGTCGCCGTAGCCGCCGAGGCCGCCGCGTCCATACGTGCGGTCGACCGCCGTCGACGTGCCGTTGATGTTGACCTTCACCGTCGGCGCGAGCGTGCCGCCGCGGCGCGGGCCGATCGCATCGATGAACGACTCGACGAGCCCGCCCGGCATCACGTAGTGCGAATACGACTGGAATTCGCGCGGGTTCTGGTTCGGGTCCTGCGAATACGGTGCGCCGGCCGGCGCGGAGAAGTCGGTCGGATTGCCGAGCACGAGGCCGCTGCCGCCGTTCAGCGGCAGGAAGTCGCTGCGGATGCCGTTGCCGACGAAGCCGTACACGCCGTCCGGGCCGTCGACGCCGGCCGCCATCGTCGTGCGGTGACTGATCGTGAACAGGTAGTACTTGCCGTCCTTCAGGTAGATCTGCGGGCGCTCGGTCTGGTCGTCGACGCAGTTCGCCGACAGGATCGGCGGCAGGAACTTCCACTCGGTCAGTTGCGGGTTCGTCGCGACCGCGAGGCCGACGTTGGCC
Source organism: Burkholderia sp. BE12 (assembly GCF_002959955.1). NCBI lineage: Bacteria > Pseudomonadati > Pseudomonadota > Betaproteobacteria > Burkholderiales > Burkholderiaceae > Burkholderia > Burkholderia sp. BE12. The sequence continues at coordinate 158,761 of NZ_PREY01000017.1, forward strand.
TTTTGATACACTGCGCCCGAATTCATCACCGCGTTGAGATCTTCCCGGTTCGGATCGTTCGGCGCGTAGCCGAGATCGGCCTCGGTGCAGGTGCGTGCGCCGCGCTGGCCGCCGGTGTTGCCTTCGAACACCATGTAGGTCTTGCCCGGATGGGCGGGGTCGGTGAACACGAACGGATCGCGGAACGAGAAGTAGGTGTTCTGCTGGCCGCTCTGGTAGTACTTGCCGTCCGGTTCCAGCAGCGCCTTGTGATCGTCGAAGCCGCTGAACCACACGTGCTTGTCGTCGGCGTGAATGTGGCCGTCGGTGCGCGTGATGATCGCCTGCGGCGGCGTGATGTCGGCACCGCCGGGCGCCGAGCGGTTGAACGACGTCGCGGTGTAGTAGAGGCTGACGTTGTCGCCGTGCGTGAGGCGTGCGGAGCCCGACCATTCGGCGTTGTTGGTCATCGGCGCGGTGCCGAACACCCGGGCGCTCGCGCCGTCCGGGAACAGATGGCCGCCCCAGGTCCAGCCGCCGTTCGCGGGGCGTTGCGACGCGGGGATGCCGGCGCGGCGATAGAAGAAGCCGATGCGGGCGTGGACGTGACGGTCGTCGAAGGTGTAGCCGGCGTGCGGATCGGCGGTGAGCGAGAAGATCACCTCCCAGCCCTTGTAGCTGAGCTGGTTCGCGCGCAGGTCGGCCAGCGGCCACGTGTCCCACACCCACACGTTCGAGTTGATCAGCGGGAAATCCTGCGGGATGTCCGGCATCGTCAGCGCCTGCGGCAGCGAATTCTTGTCGGCGCCGGCGGTATGCGATTGCGCGACGATCTGGCGGATGTCCGCCCGCGTCCAGCGCATCGTGAAATTGCCTTCGGGATCGTAGGCTTGCTGCGTATGGGGCGTGGGCACGGGCGCGGCCGTGCCGCCGGACTGCGCGTGCGCGACGGACGCGAAGGCGGCGAGTGCGCCGCCAGCGAGCAGCAAACGTTTGGCCGCGGCCGGGCGGAAAAGGGGAAAGTATGTCATCTCGTCGTTGTTTCCTTGGAAGGTGAAAGTGAACGGCTGAGTGGGCATCGATGTCCAAACCGGTTTGGATGCTATTTCAAACCGGTTTGGAACGCAAAAGATATTTATTTGACGGTAATGATTACCCAATGGAAATAATTACCCGGTCGGCGTGTCCCGGTCGTCGGGCCGCCGGGCGGATCGGCGAATGCGAGGAATGACGGTGAAGGTGAATCTGAAGGTGCTGTCGGACGCGCTCGGCTTGTCGCGGACCACGGTCAGTCGCGCGTTGAACGGTTATGACGACGTCAGCGAGGCGACGCGCGAGCGCGTGGCGAAGGCCGCGCGGGAAATGGGCTACGTGGCCGACCCGACCGCACGGCGGCTCGCGACCGGGCGGGCCGACGTGATCGGAATCGTCTATCCGTTCGGCGCCGGCGATCTCGGCGACCCGCGTTTCGGCGAAGTCGTCGCGGGCATCACCGAGCGGCTCGCCGAGCGCAATCTCGATTTCATCATCGCGTCCGCGCGACCGAACGCGGAACTGGACACGTATCGGCGGATCGTCGACGGCAAACTCGTCGACGGGCTGATCGTCGCACGCACGCTGGTGGACGATCCGCGTATCGCGTACCTGCGAGCGAACGCGTTTCCGTATGTCGCGTACGGCCGCACGCAGGCGGCCGGCCCGTATGCGTGGTTCGACTTCGACAACGAGGCGGGCGCGCGCGAGGCGGTGCGCCGGCTGATCGGCTTCGGGCATCGGCGCATCGCGATGATCAGCGCGCCGCTGACGCTGAATTTCGCCGCGCAGCGGCGCGCCGGTTATCTGTCGGCATTGCGCGAAGCCGGTATCGAGATCGATCCGGCGCTGCTCGTCGAGTGCCCGTTTACGCACGACGGCGGGCTGCAGGCGGCGCGGGCGTTGCTCGCGCACGCCGAGCCGCCGACCGCGCTGCTGGTCGACAACAACATCGCGGGCGGCGGCGCGTTTCGCGCGCTGGCCGACAGCGGGCTGCGCCTGGGCGCGAACATGTCGCTGATCGTCTATGACGGCGTGCCGCCCGATATCGCGCATCCTTATCGCGTCACGGCGGTCGTGCAGCCGACCGGACATGCATCGGGGCGCGCGCTGGCGGAACTGATGCTGCGGCTGCTGGACGACGGCGTGCGCGATCACCGGCTCGAAGCGCCGGCAATCGAAGCGGGCGATACGGATGGTCCGCTGCGCGGGTAGCGGCGTTGCGCGACGTGCAGCCCCCGACGCGACGGCGATGCCGAGCCGATGCCGAGCCGATGCCGAGCCGATGCCGAGCCGATGCCAAGCCGATGCCAAGCCGATGCCAAGCCGATGCCAAGCCGATGCCGATGCCCAGCTCAGCTCAGCCCAGCCCAGCCCAGCCC